>JAFGEY010000214.1 GCA_016931365.1 Anaerolineae bacterium | reverse complement strand
CAATTTCTGATCGCAGGTCTGTTATACCAGCAATTTCGTTTTTTGTTAAGGTTCAGATACGGATCAAGTGAACTCTAAACTCAAGTATTTACAGAACAGCACACATTTTGTCTGCCACTTGAACCATTTGATAGCAGACAACTTGTAGATGCTGTCAGACACTATGCCAGCCCTGATGCTGTGCACAAGGAAGCATACAAAAACCTGGCAGTACATAAAAAGTGGCTATTACACAGCGCAAAACTGGTGAATGAACCGATTAAGCCGTTGTGTGCAAAACGTTATGGCCCGAGATGGGGGCTGACACTTCTAGGACTAGGATTGTTTATAGCGCTCATTATTGGGATCGATAGTAGTTTGCTGTGCGCTATAAGTGCTTTTGTGCCAATTGCTTTGTTGGGCATCCTGTTTTGGAATATTGGACTGCTCAAAATGGATACCAATGGCATTGAGTATTGTCAGTGGCCCAAGCGCGGTCGAATAGCTTGGGAAGAGATTGAGTGTATTGATATTAACAACGTAGGTTATGTCTTTAGAGGAAGCAATAAGGAATTGTCTATTCCATCTTTTTCCTCAATCTCCGGGGGAGATGTGTCCAAAATGCAGGAATTGTTGAATGCCCAGATTGTGCAGCGAAACTGGCAGCTTACTGATGCATTCAAGACGCTGGCAAAAGAATGGCTTGATGGCACAAACGTTGTTGGTTTAGAAGAGGACTGCTGACTATGAAACTCATATCCTGGAACGTCAACGGCATCCGTGCGGTGGAGAACAAGGGCTTTGGGGAGTGGCTGGCTGCGGCGCAGCCCGATGTGTTGTGCGTGCAAGAGACCAAGGCTCAACCCAATCAGTTGGGCGAGCAGATGCTCTACCCGGACGGTTATTATGCTTACTGGAACTCGGCGCAGCGCAAGGGCTACAGCGGCGTGGCGACGTTCAGCAAGCGGGAACCGCTGACCGTGCAGAATGGCTTTGGCATCGAGGAATTTGATGTCGAAGGCCGGGTGCTGATGACCCAACACCCGGGCTTCAAGCTGTTCAACGTCTACTTTCCCAACGGCGGCATGGGCCCGGAGCGGCTCGATTACAAGCTGCGCTTTTACGATGCGTTTTTGCAGTATTGCGATGCTCTACATGTGCAGGGAGAAAAGCTGATCGTCTGCGGCGACGTGAACACGGCGCACAAGCCCATCGACCTGGCCAACCCCAAGTCCAATGAAAACACCTCCGGCTTTATGCCGGTCGAGCGCGAGTGGGTGGATCGCTACCTGGCGCATGGCTTTGTGGACACCTTTCGCCACTTTCACCCCGACGAGCCGGGCCGCTATACCTGGTGGACCTATATCACCCGCGCCCGCGACCGCAACGTGGGCTGGCGGATCGACTATTTCCTGGCCTCCGAGAGCCTGAGGCCTGCCGCGACCGGCGCCGGCATCCTGGCCGACGTGCAGGGATCGGATCACTGCCCGATCACACTGGAGCTGGACGAATCTGTGCTGGCGAAATAAAGTGCGGCTGACGCCTTTTTTATCGAGCGTCAAGACGACGCTAGGCGCGCACTGAAACTCAATAGGTGCTCTGGCCCCCGTCTCGGGGGCGATCCTGCGGTTGTTATGCTGCGATACGCCCCCGTGGATGGGGGCTACGAGCCAAGTCTCGTTGGAGTACTAGAGCCGGTTTGACTCCTGGCGCATCAACCAGATATAGCCGTCCTCCAGGCTGGGTTCGACCGGAACCGCGTTGTACTGCGCTGCCGGATCGCCCAGCACGCGGTACTCGATGCCGGTATCCAACTGCCGCGTGGAAACGGCGACCAGCCCCGCGTCGGGTTTTTCTCCGCCGGTGACGATGCGCCAGACCTTGCCCCTGGCCTGTGCGATCAGGCTGCGCGGCTCGCCCCGATAGAGCACCCGTCCATCTTTCAGCACGGCCAGATCGGTGCAACTCTGGCTGATGTCCTCGACGATGTGCGTGGAGAGGATGACCGTGCAATGTCGTGATGTCTCGGCCAGCAAGTTGCGCAGCCTGACGCGCTCTTCGGGGTCCAGGCCGGCGGTGGGTTCGTCGACGATCAAAATCCGGGGATCGCCCAACAAGGCCTGGGCGACGCCCACGCGGCGTTTCATGCCTCCCGAGTAGGTCTTGAGCCTCCGCCCTGCCTGCTCGGCCAGTCCCACCATACCCAGCAGTTCATTGATCTGCCGCTGCCGCGCGCGGCGGTCGGTCAATCCTTTGAGGATGGCTACATAGTCGAGAAACTCGCGTGCAGAAAGATCGGGGTACAGGCCCAATTCCTGGGGCAGATATCCCAGCATGGCCTTGATCGCCTGCTTGTCCCGCGCGCGGCTGACGTCATAGCCGAGCAGTTCCACGCGGCCGCTCGTGGGTCGCAGCAGCCCGGTCAAGATGCGCATCAGCGTCGTCTTGCCGGCTCCATTCGGCCCGACCAGGCCAAACATGCCGCTGCCGATCTCAAGGTCTACCCCGCACAGTGCGCGGATGTTGCCCCTGTAGGTCTTGGTCAGTTCGTCGATCACGATCATCAGAAATTTTCCCTCCACCATAGCCACAAGCGGGCGAGTGCGCCAATCGCCAGCAATTCGATCAACAAGAGCAAAAACGGCCACCTGGCTGGCCAGAATGGTGTTCCGCCACCCCCAGCGATGGACGTGCCGGGCCAATACCCCCACAGCCCATGCCGGGACAGCACCCGGTCGGAGACAAGCTCAAAGCCCGTGCTTTGGGTCAACAGACTCAGCAGCCCAACCGGCACGCCGATCAGGATCGCCGTTTTGCGGGTCCGTGCGCCGCATGCAGCCAATACGCCGATTGTCGACGCCCACAGCAGCAGCGGCAGCCCTGCCCACAGGGCCAGCTCCAGGTAGAGGCCGGCATCGAATGGGCCGATGACGATCCAGTGCACGGCCAGGTGCGCGATCAGCCCAACGACGCCGGTCAGCAGTACGGCCGCCCCAGTCCCCAGCACCTTGCCCGCCAGGTAGAGGCCGCCGGTTAGCGACGTGCCGCGCAGCAGTTCGCTCACCCCCAACTGGCGGTCGGTGGGCACGGCCGGCGCGGCAACGATGGGCAGTACGCCCAATGCCAGGGACGGGAAACTCATCCAAACCATCACCAGGCTGGATGCGCTCTCTTGGGCTATCAGGTCGCGGGGCGCACCCTGGATGTTCATATAGGCCAGGTACAACGTGCCGGCGCTGATCACCAGCAGCACGATCCCCGTACCGATCACCGGCCAGCCGCGTCGCAGCCCAAAGCGCAGTTCGGCGTGCGCAACGGCGGCCAACTGCCGGCAGATGATGTTCAGCCGCCGCGCTTTCATCGCGCCTCCTGCCAGCACATCCACACCCAGACGGCCAGCCAGGCCAGGGCGACCTGGAGCGCGCCCAGGCCGATCGCCAGCGGAACCTGAAACGGAGGATACGAGGTCATGCCCAGGCTGGACAGCAGGGACAGCGGGTTGTGCTCGGCCGGCAGCGACAGGAAAACCGAAGGCCGGGCCAGGCACAACGCATCCCAGACCGTGCCGGTCGTGGTGGCGAGCATGGCCACGCAGTACGCCGAGAACGCCGCGCCGACGAACGCCGCCCGCCGGCGGGTAGGCTGGCTCGAAGCGAGTAGCATGCTCATCCCCGACGAAAACAACGCCAGAGGCAAGATGCCCATGCCCCACAGTCGGACGACGGCGACAAGGCTGTACGGGCCGATCAACAGGCGGCCGGTGCAGCCGGATAGGATCATCACGCCGGCCAGTCCGCCGAGAAGGCCGGCCCAGCCGCCCAGCAGCTTGCCGCTCAGCAAGGTATCCTGGCCGACCGGCAGGCTGTGCAAGAGTTCACTCACCTGGTTCTGGCGATCCCGAGGGAACGTGTCAGCGACGATTGCCGGCACGGCCAGGATCATCAGCATCAAGACCACCGGCCAGGCGTAATAGGTCATGCCGAGCGTCCCCTGCGCGCGCGTGACCTCACCGGTGATCTCCATTCCCTCTGCGGCGAATTCTGCGGCGAGCCGGCGGCCCATCTGGCCGACGGCCAGTTGGATCAGGATCAATATGGCCGCCAGGATGATCGACAGGACGAACACGCCCCGCCGCCGCCACTGGAGCAGCGCTTCGTAACGGATGATTCCCGCCAGTTGAACCCATCTCAGCTTGAGCATCGCACCCTCTTCCAAAATCCAGTTGGGGAAACGTTCGCTCGCTTGTGCGAGCGGATACCCAGCATGCGCTCGGCGTCACCGGCCAGGTGAGCGGCAAACCCGGCCAAAATCAGCCCGGCCAGGATCAACAGGCTCCGGTTGAGCGCATACCTGATGGATGAGGTATCGCCGGGTTGCAGGTAAGCGTGCAGCGGCCACAGGTACGGCCAGCGCGCCAGCAGCGCATCGCCGCCAAAGAGCGTTCCACCCCACAGCAGTGTCGCCAGCAGCGCGCCTAAAACCCCCTGCCGGGTCAGCAGGCCGGCAAAGACGGCAACGCCGCAGAACCAGGCCACGGGAGCGGCCCAGCGCGCCACGGCCAGCGCCGCACCCTCGGGCTGGATCAGGCTGCCGCCCAGCGCGACACCCCCCGTCAGGGCGGCCATGACCAGCATCCGTTCCAACAGCGCCCAGCGGACCGGGCGCGGGCAGACCAGCAGCACCTCCAGGCAGGGCTCATCCTCGGGCGAGAGCAAGAAAGCGGCCTGTATGCCAGCGGCTAGAGGTACAATGATCTCCACGACGCGGGCGGCGGGTACGGGCGAGATGCCATCTCTCCACAAGGTGGCATTCAGTAGACCGAAAACCAGGATGCCCACGGCGCACAGGCTCGTCGGCAGCCATCCGCCCAGGCGCAGGCTGGCATAGAGCGCAAACGTATATTTGCGGTTCACGCACGCCCCCGGATCCAGCGTTCCTCTCTGCCGCCGGCCCACAGAGCCAGCCCGCCGAGCAGCAGCGCCAGAATCCAGAGCCAGGGGCGAGCCGCCGCCGTCAGGCCGGGAATGAACCATAACGCACCCCGTCCGGCTATTTCAGCAGTGCTTTGCACCGCCCACACGCCCAGACTGACCAGAAATCCCACGTTGGGATCGGCGGTGAGCACGGTGAGCAGGAAGGCCAGCGAAGAAAGAAAGGCCATCGGCGCCAGCCAGGTCGCCACCAGCGGCCAGAGCGAGAGATGTGGATTGGCCAGCGCCAGCGCCGTGCTTCCTCCCAGCCCCAGCAGGAGGTCAAAGCCGAAGGTCAGCATCAGCCGTGCCAGCAGGATCAGTCGCGGCGAAACCGGCGCGGTCAATTCGATCTCGATCGCCGGGGCGACAGAGGGGCCATATAAAAAGGCGACGCCCGCTGCGGCGACGACCGGCGCGGCCCAGACCAGGGGCAGCGCGCCCAATGCCATTTGATGCGGCTCGCCCGAGAACACGGTGATCAAGGTGCCCAGCGCCATCACCAGCGCCGAGGCGATCCAGATGTCGCGGCGGATCATTCTGGCCTGGGTGACGATCAGCGCCCACACCCAGCGCCAGTCGAGTTTCGCCGGGGGCTGTGGGGCCAGGCGATCCAGAACATTTTCGACGCGGGGTAGCATGGCTTCTTGCGGGCGGGCGGCCAGCACGCCCTGCAAGGCGCGCTGGCCTTCCACACGCCGCCGGCACGAGGAGCATTCGGCAAGGTGCCGTTCGACGTCCGCCTTTGCGGCGTCGTCGAGTGTCTGGTTGACGTACCAGGGCAATAGTTCGATGATTTCTTTAGGACAGATTCCCATCTTGCTCTCTCATAGTACGGGCCAGGGCGCGCAGCGTATAATGCAGGCGGCTCTTGACCGTGCCCAAAGGACAGCCGAGCACCCGGGCTACCTCGGCCTGGCCCAGGCCGAGGTCAAAGACCAGCTCGATCACGGCGCGGTGCGCGGCCGGAAGGGCCTGCATCGCCTGCGCCAGCCGCTCGCGGTCACTCGCCAGCGCGACCAGCGCGTCCGGGTCCGGGCCGGGATCGGCCAGGCTGTCGGCGGCGAATTCATCCAGGGGCAGCGTCTGACTGCGGCGCAGCGCCGTAATACCCAGGTTGTGGGCAATGCCAAAGAGCCACGTCCGCACGCTGGATTGGCCGCGGAACCGTCGGGCGTCGCGCCAGACGACCACAAACAATTCCTGCACCAGGTCTTCGGCAGCGTCGGCGTCGCCGGTCAGGTGCGCCAGATAGTTCAACAGGTGCCGGGCGTGGCGGTCGTATAGTTCGGTTATAGCTTGTTGGCTGCCTTGCGCAATGGCCCTCAAGACATCGATATCGGAATCGGGTCTCATTCTACCGGTTAGTCGCTTTTCGGAGCAAAAAGGTTCAATAAGCGTGTCTGCTCAGCCAGAGGCGGAGACGTATCGAGACCAAGCCGTGTTGCCTGCTTGGTCTCGACCGGCGCGAACTGAACAGATGCCCCTGGAAACCGCAAGCCGGTTTTCCGATCTTGTGGTTTGCATCTGTACGACTCGTGTGCGTGTCACTGATTGTCGAAATGCGTTCTACTATGTATTGCGTTCTGCAACCTTGCGCTCATAAAACGCCAGGCTCTCGACCATCATTTCCCGAATGGGCAGTTGATAGGGACACCTGTCTTCGCAGTCGCCACAATTATTTTTCCTGGTCATTTCTCATCCGGCAGCTATCTGCGGTAAAGGCCACGTCCTGTTCCAGGCTCATCGTCACCTGCCGGTCACCTCACTCGGGGACGCGGTTGCGCACCGCAAACTCCATCGTAAAGCAATACGTTTGCTCAAAACCTGATTGCGTACTTGATCACCGAGCCGGGTTCTTCTTGTATTCGCCGGAACACCTCCGCCCCTTCCTCGATGGGCACCACGGGGTCGATCAACCCCGGCGCGCACAGTTTGCCCTGGCGCATCTGGCTGACGATGCAGTCATAGGCGCGGGCCTCGTCCCAGGCTGGGTAATCGCGCGGGGTGTGCCCCCATCCGCAGCCGTGTGGCACGATCACCGTGATCCGGTTGTGATGCCACTCACGGCCCAGGAACAGCCCATGCGCTTCACCCTGGTAAAACCCTGCCGAGCAGACCGTCCCACCGACGCGCACCGAGCGCAGCGCCGTGTTCAGCGCAGGATAGACCCCCGCCAACTCGATGGCAATGTCCGCTCCTTTGCCGCCGGTCAGCTGGTGGATTTCCAACCCCACATCGCAGTCAAGCGGATTCAACGCGTGCTGCGCGCCGTTTTGCAGCGCCCAGGCGCGGCGATTGGGCAGCGTGTCCACGGCGATGACCGTCTCTGCGCCGCCCTGCGCGGCCATCTGCACCGCCAGCAGGCCCAGCGCGCCCAGCCCGATCACCGCCACGCGGTCGCCGTAGCGCAAGTTCGACTCGCGCACGCAGTGAAACGAGACGAAGGCCGGCTCGACGCACAGCGCCAGCAGCGGATCGACCTCGCCGAGCGCCCACAGATTGTGCTCCGCGCAGATGTTGGTCCCACGCACGTCCATAAAACCGAACACCCGGTCGCCGGCCTGCCAGCGGGTCACCTCCGGGCCGATCTCGGCCACGGTGCCCACGCCGGTGGTGCCGGTGTTGTGCGGCTCGTGCGTCTGCGCCGGCGGCGTCGGATCGGGCAGAAACAGACGCATGTCCAGGTCAAAGCGCTGGCCCTGGAACGTGCGCCCGTCAAACATGCCAAAGGTGGTGCCGTGCTTACCGGAGGCGTATTGGGTTTCGACCAACACCTGTCCGGCCTTGAGCGGCGGGTCTTGATAGTCGAGCACATCGACCTGATAGGGGCCGATGATGGCGAGTCGTTTGGGCATTGGATTCCTCCTTATAAACAACAAGACCCTTCAGGTTTGAAAAACCTGAAGGGTCTGTGAATAATCGTTCTAGCCGTATAAAACTTCGGCGCCGCGACCCTGCTGGATCAGCGGGATGAATGTCTCCAGTTCGGCTTGCACCTTCGGGTCGGCCAGGTCGATGGTTTTCTTGCGCTCCGCCGACATGTAGGCGGCGGTGAACAGCCTGGTGATTTCCAGGCCGTATTCCCAGGGCAGGTAGCCGTCCAGGCCGGTCAT
>JAFGEY010000028.1 GCA_016931365.1 Anaerolineae bacterium | reverse complement strand
CAGGGGCGAGGTGAAGCACAGCGCAAGTCCGTTGATCCTTTTGACCTCGACCTACCTACCTTCTTGCGTAAGCGTTAGCAGTTCCAGTCAGCCAGCTGGGACGGATTGACTCCCCCTGCTCTCCAAGCCGGGGGAGTCTTTCTTGAGTGATGATCAAGATCAAAGAGACCATAGAAAAGACAGCTGGCATCGCCCGAATAGCGGGTGACCTACTGCGACAAGGCTGGGGACACGCTACTCGTGTGGAATACAAGGGTGACGTCGATCTGGTAACCGATTATGATCGCAAGGCGGAGTCGATCATCACGGACGCACTCCAAACAGAGTTTCCCGGCCATCACATCTATGCCGAGGAGCAAGGTGACGTCGGGCTTGCAAGCTCCCCCTACACCTGGTTGGTCGATCCACTGGACGGGACTACCAACTTCGCCCATGGTTTTCCCGTCTTTGCCGTAAGTATCGGTTTAACACACCGCGGGGAGAGATTAATAGGCGTGATCTATGACCCGATTCGAGACGAGCTTTTCACTGCCGGCGCTGGCAGTGGGGCTCATCTTAATGGGAATTCTATCCAGGTGAGCCAGGTGGAGTCACTGGATCACGCACTGTTGTCGACTGGCTTTGCTTACAATCGTGCCTCGGCTGCTGATCGCAATCTGCCTTATCTAGACCAGTTTCTCCGGCACAGCCAGGGAATCCGGCGTGCCGGCGCGGCCGCGCTGGATCTGGCCTACATCGCGTGCGGGCGCCTTGATGGTCACTGGGAAATGTGCTTGCATCCCTGGGACGTGGCGGCCGGCATCTTGATCATCACACAGGCCGGAGGTCGGGTCACCGATTTTTCCGGAGGACACAAGTTTGACCACACGGGTCGTGAGATCGTCGCTAGCAACGGTCAGATCCACAATGCGATGCTCGCGATATTGGGGCCAGGCCACGTTGTGCGATGAACCAGCGAGTCAGCGTTCTTGGGATAATCCTCCAGGTCAACTATCAACTCCATCGGCACCGTCTCCTGGGCATCCCACTGAACTGGCTGGGTGTAGGATTACTGCTCCTGGGGGCGCTGATCTTCGTTCGTGGCCCAAAGATGGCTTGGGCTGGCGCTCTGGCAGGACTGGCGATGTTAGGCCTCCTGACGATTTTTTCTTCGCGCCGGCTCGACTACCTCATCTTTCGACCCCACACTGGGGTCTGGACAAGCCCAGCTAGAGGTGGGTTGGAACCCGATAGCCAGGTCGGGCTGCAGGCGACAGGGCGCTTTGCCGTTCACGGACAGGAACGATACCTAGTGGAACAGCCAGCCATCTACACAACACCGCGCAGTCGCGAACACATTGTTATGGTCAAACTCGAATCGACGCGCCTGCTTTTGCTGGGAAAGTCGGATCCTGAGGCCTGGGGCTGGTGGTACCAGTTCTTCCGACCTGAGACGATCACATCGGTCCAGATAGGTCAGGTGGTCCACGGGTGGCGGATCAGGCCGGCAATCAAAGTCGTCTATTGGGTCGAGGACAATAAGGAACGGCAGCAGCGGGTCGAGACCGTTCTGTCATTTGACTACCTGGAACACCGTTCCCTAATCTGGGCCGACATTACTCACGATCAACCGAAATCCGACGCCAGTCGATAGCGGTCAACCGCATCTCGAAGAATCGGATCCTGCCCCAGCGAAAGTGGCGCCTCGTCTCAGGAGTTGGCTTTGCCCCCCAAGGAGCCTCTCGCCAGAAAGTCCCGACTTCTTGAAAGCCCAGTTTTTGATACAGATGACGCGCCCGGGGGTTGGCACCGCTGACATCAAGGCGCATTTCCTCAAAACTGAGCGTATCATAATAATAGTCGAGAAATGCCCCCATCGCATCCTGCCCATACCCCTGATCCACATACTGGGCAGCAATTGAGAAACCCAGTCGAGAAGAACGAGGAACATCGAGGTGGCGCAGGCTGAGATGGCCGATCAGCACGTCGCCACCGTTGCGAATCGCGTACGCCCAACGATGCCGTAGGCGGTGCCGCAGCCAGCTGTGCCATTCGGCCGCCGTCTCGTAGGAGAGATTGTAATCCTGCAACAACGGATCCTGGTGCGGTTCCCACGCCCTCATCTCGGCCAGATCGCCCGTTCGTAGGCGTCGAATCTCGACCCTGGCTCCTCGGATGGTGCAATCAGGCTGCTCGGGGATTGCCATTGCTCAGAAATTGCTCTAGTTGTCCGAGATCAGTGCGCGAGGTCAGATCCACGCTTAGGGGAGTCACGGCAACCTGCCGATCAAAGGCGAGCGTATAGGTGTCAGTCCCTGGGGGGCTCGTGGTAGCGTCGACCATGTAATCGACGCCGACCGGCTGGTCGAAGACTCCGACCGCCGGCTTGAGCGCCACAAAGTATCGACTCCGGGATTGGCGCACGATTTCCCACACAGTTTCCGCTGTCGCATCCGACGGAATGTCCACCTTGAGCAGATCTACGTCATAGGGCAGCCACCCAACACGCAACACTCGCTCGACAAAGAACCTGGTAAAGTGACTGGCGGCACGGAAATCGATCTCTTCCGACGGCGCATGGTAGTAACCCCGGTCGACCTGCAGGCTCACCGCTAAACTGGGGATGCCGCTCAGCGCTGCCTCCATAGCTGCTCCCACGGTTCCCGAGCTGGTGACGGTGGTACCTAGGTTCTCGCCAAAGTTAATGCCCGAGACGGCCAGGTCGGGCTGGCGGGGAGCCAGGCTGAGGAGCGCATGGGCAACACTCTGGGCCGGCGAACCGTCAACCGCAAAGGCTGGCAACCGGCGTCCGTTCACATTGATCTCGCGACGATAGATCGTCCCAGTTGAGGTTGTGGGCCAAGCACCGCCCATTCCGGACTGCTGCGTCATCGGCGCAGAGATCAGGAGCTCCCCCAGGTCGGCCAAGGCAGATACGACTGCTGCCAATCCCGGCGAATCGTAACCATCGTCGTTCGAAATAAGTATTAGGGGTTTTGCCATGCGCTCTAGTCTAACAAGGATGCGCAATTTGGCAATCGCAAACGGAGCCCTGGTTACCCAGGGCTCCGTCAAAGAGGGGAGTGCGGCAGGTTACTCTTCGGGGAAAGGGCCTTCAGATTCGAGGGGAGGCGCATCGAAGCGCGACTGGTTCCCCTTTTCTTCCACCGCAGTATCCCTCTCCAACCCGTGTGGTTGCCCGCCAGCAGAAATGAGCTCTGCATTCGCTGCTCGAGTTTCCCGCGGCCCTCCCGGCGGCTGTCTCTTGATGATGGGCAGAAGCGCCTGTCCCTTTTGATAGTCGCGACGACCAAAGCGGGTCAAGACGGCCGCCCCCAACGCCATGCAGCTGATTGCAAAAAGTGCCAGGCTGGCAGCTAGACCCACAAACCAAACCGCCTGCACGACACCCAACAGCAGCGCGATCGAAGAGGCCCCCAGGCCTGCTTCCATCGCCGGCGTGGTACCCTGGAGCCTCAGCTGTTTCGCCATCCACCGGCCGGCGACGAGTCCGACCGCTGCCCAACCAAAGAGACCGGCTGCCATGAT
>JAFGEY010000027.1 GCA_016931365.1 Anaerolineae bacterium | reverse complement strand
CTCACGGAAGCAGATTCGGCACAATTTGAAACGACGGATGTAGCCTCGGGGTCGTCCACAGACCTGGCAGCGATTGCGCACTCGCACTTTGTACTTTCGACGCTGCTCTCGATAAGGCATACAAGTTTTAGACACGGTCTCCTCCTCTTACTGCTGCTGTGTAGCCCGTTCGGCAAAGGGCATACCCAACAGTTTCAACAACTGGCGGCCTTCTTCATCGGTCCGGGCGGTGGTGACAATCACAACCCCCATGCCGCGAATCTTGTCGATTTTGTCATAGTTAACTTCGGGAAATACCAACTGCTCCAACAGTCCGAGCGTATAGTTGCCGTGCCCGTCGAACCCATCCGGCGAGACGCCACGAAAGTCGCGGCGACGGGGCAGGGCTACGTTCATCAAGCGATCCATAAAGTCCCACATCCGGTTGCCGCGCAGCGTGACTTTGCAGCCAATCTGCCGCCCTTCACGAAGCTTGAATGCCGCAATCGACTTGCGCGCTTTGGTCACGATCGGCTGCTGGCCGGTGACCGTGCGCAAGTCTTCAACCGCAGCGTCGAGGGCCTTGGCATTCTGCAGGGCCTCACCCACACCGATATTGACCACGATTTTTTCCAGGCGTGGCACCTGCATCACGTTCTCATAATTGAACGTCTTGATCATTTCGCCTACGACCTGATCGGTATACCGTTCTCTTAGCCTAGGAACTCCAGCCATCACTCACTCCTCGCGTGCCTAATCGAACTGCGCCTGGCACTTTTTACATGTGCGCTGTTTGTGGCCGCCTTCGTCCTTCACGTACCCCACGCGGGTGCGCTCTTGGCAACTGGGACAAATCAACATCACTTTCGACGCATCAATGGGCGCTTCCAGTTCGATCCGCCCGCCCTGAGTCTGCTGACGTCCGGCGGGGATCGCGCGCTGATGCTTGATCACAATGTTGACTCCTTCGACCACCACTTTATTCTTGCGTGGAAAGACCTTGCGTACCGTACCACGGGCACCTAGATCGTCTCCACGAACGATTTCTACTGTATCACCTGACTTGATTTTCACGCCATTCCTCCTGAGGTTTGTCTGCTCAAGCTACCGTTACAGAACTTCCGGCGCTAAAGAGACGATCCTCATAAATCCCTTTTCGCGTAACTCGCGCGCCACCGGGCCAAAGATGCGCGTCCCGCGCGGGACCTTGGTAAGTGGATCCAGAATCACTGCCGCATTGTCGTCGAATTTGATCGTCGATCCATCTGAGCGCTTGATCTCTTTGGTGGTACGCACAATCACCGCGCGCACGACCTCACCCTTTTTCACCGAAGCGGTCGGCGAAGCTTGTTTGACCGAGGCAATGATAATATCACCTACAGCTCCGTATTTGCGCTTGGACCCACCCTTGACGCGAATGCACATAATCTCACGCGCGCCGGTGTTATCCGCCACATGAAGGCGACTCTCTGTCTGAATCATCTCTCAAATGCTCCTTAACCGGCCCGTTCCAAAATCTCTTCTACAACCCAGCGCTTGGTGCGGCTGAGCGGACGAGACTCGACGATGCGGACCAAATCGCCTTCATGGCACTGATTGTTTTCGTCGTGCGCCTTGTACTTTTTGGTCGCCTTGATGACTTTTTTGTACATCCGGTGCCGGTACAAACGCTCGACAACGACGACGGCGGTCTTGTCCATTGTGTGGCTAACCACGTGACCTTCCAAACGTTTTCTGCCAGCTTCCATCTTACTCTCCTGCCAGTTCGCGCTCACGCAAAACGGTCTTCAACCGTGCGATGTCGCGTCGCGCTGCTTGAATAACGTTATAATCGCGAAGTTGAGAGGTAGCCCAGCGAAAACGCAGGTTAAACAGGTTCTCTTGGGCACGCTCAATTTCTTCACGGATCTGTTGTGCAGACATTTCACGAATTTCGCTTACTTTCATTCCATCGTCTCCTACAAGTCTGACCGATCCACAATCTGGGTCTTGAACGGCAGCTTGTGCGATGCTTGCTGCAACACTTCGTGCGCGTTCTCACGGGTCAGACCAGATACTTCAAAAAGCACTCGTCCGGGTTTGATCACTGCCACCCAGTGGTCCACCGGGCCTTTTCCCTTGCCCATGCGCGTTTCTGCCGGTTTTTTGGTCACAGGCTTGTCTGGAAAGATGCGAATCCAGCACTTGCCATTTTGGCGCGTATGGCGCACGATGACACGACGGGCAGCTTCAATCTGACGGCTGGTCATCCAACCCGGTTCGAGCGATTGAAGCCCATACTCTCCAAACTGAACCTCGGCGCCGCGACGAGCTTGTCCTTTGGTCCGCCCACGAAACTGCTTTCGATATTTGACTCTCTTGGGCAACAACATAACACACAACTCCTTATCTCATCTCGCACACCAGACCGCATCGCAGACCACCCCGCATCAACACACTACACCGAATGGGGATGAACAGCCCGCAGATCGTCTTATATGCTGGATAGTTCTCCGTCTAGCACTTCACCCTTAAAGATCCAAACCTTGACCCCAATGCGGCCATACGTCGTCAACGCTTCAGAGCGAGCAAAATCAATATCTGCGCGCAGCGTGTGCCGAGGAATACGTCCTTCACTCATCACTTCGGCGCGGGCCATTTCTGCACCAGACAGGCGACCACCACATGCGATCTTGATCCCCAACGCACCGGCGCGCATCGCATTCTGGACGGCACGACGCATCGCACGGCTGTGGGAAACGCGGCGTTCGAGCTGCTCAGTAATGTTTTCGGCCACCAGATAGGCGCTCAAGTCGGGTTTCTCGATCTCGTTTACGTCGATCTTGAACTTTTTGCCGGTCAGACCTTCCAGATATTCGCGCAGGTCTTTGACCGCAGCGCCACGCCGGCCAATTATCACCCCCGGTTTGGCCGTGTGGATGGCCACAATGACCTGGTTGGGCAGCCGCTCGATCTCGATCTCTGAAATGCCCGAATGCCCCATCTGCTGGCGAACGATCTCGCGGATGCGCTTGTCCTCGCCAATCAGATCGGCATAGGTTTCGCCCTCAGCATACCAACGCGACTTCCAGTCCTTGATAACACCAATCCTGAATCCAAAAGGATGAACCTTACGTCCCAACGAACTTCCTCCTTTAGGGCGAGAACCCCTACTCTTCGTACTCTTCTAGAACGACGGTGATGTGCGACGAGCGCTTTAATATAGGCTTGAACCGGCCGCGCGCACCAAACCTGCGCCATTTACGGATTGGTCCGCCGTCGACATAGATTTCGGACACGTACAAATCATCGCGCGTAAGCCCAAAATTTTCTTCCGCATTCGACATAGCCGAATGCAGCAATTTGTAAATGTACTGAGCCGCAGTTTTGGGCAAAAACTTGAGCATTTCCATTGATTCAAGCAGGTCTTTGCCCCGCACCAAATTGGCCACCAGGCGAACTTTTTGCGGTGACATAGGCACATACTGTGCCGATGCTTTAACTCTGGTCCACACGTGTTGTTCTGACATAGCGACCTCTCGTTATCCCGTCTTCTTTTCCTTCATAATGTGCCCGCGGAACGTCCGGGTTGGCGCAAACTCACCCAACCGGTGTCCGACCATGTTTTCGGTCACATAGACCGGCACATGTCGATGCCCGTTGTGCACGGCAATCGTATGACCGACCATCTGCGGAAAGATCACCGATGCACGCGACCAGGTCTTGATCACACGCTTTTCACCACGCTGGTTCATCACTTCGATGCGATGAAGCAGTCTGGGTTCTACAAACGGTCCCTTTTTTAGCGATCTGGCCATCTTGTTCTCCTTACCGTGCCTTGCTGCCACGACGGCGTACGATGTACTTTTCTGTGCGCTTGTTCTGGCGAGTGTGCTTGCCCAATGTCTTTTTGCCCCACGGACTCTTGGGGCTGGGCATGCCGATTGGTGAGCGGCCTTCGCCGCCGCCGTGCGGGTGATCGCGCGGAGTAAGCGCCGAACCACGCAACTTGGGCCTATGCCCCAACCAACGCTTGCGTCCGGCCTTGCCCAGTTTGATCAGGCTGTGCTCGACATTGCCCACCTGGCCTATCGTCGCCATACAGACTTGACGAATCAGGCGAATTTCGCCGGAGGGCAAACGAATCTGGGCATAATCGCCCTCTTTGGCCACTAACTGCGCCGATGTGCCGCCCGCGCGCGCCAACTGGCCGCCGCGCCCTGGATTGAGCTCAATGTTATGAATCAGCGTGCCCTGTGGAATCCTCGAAATCGGCAGCGCGTTACCCACGCGCGGCTCGGCATCAGGGCCACTCATCAGGACATCGCCCACCGTTACACCGAGGGGCGCGATGATGTACCGACGCTCGCCATCGTTGTACAACAGCAGGGCAATACGGGCCGAACGGTTGGGATCGTATTCGATCGCTTCGACCGTGGCCGGCACGCTAACCTTGTCGCGTTTGAAATCGAGCACGCGATAGTAGCGCTTGTGTCCCCCACCGCGACGGCGGACGGTAATCTTGCCGCGCACATTACGGCCAGCGCGCTCGCGCAGTGCCTTGATCAAAGAACGTTGCGGCTGTGAACGGGTGATGTCTGAAAAATCCGAACCCGACATACCGCGTCGGCTCGGCGATGTTGGTTTGTAAACCTTGATTGCCATTTACGCTACACTCCTTCAAAGATCTCGATGCGTTGGCCTTCGGCCAGCGTCACAATGGCCTTTTTCCATCCAGGCTTACGAATCACGACCCGGCGCCCATAACGACCGCCCTTGGGCTTGACGTTAATGATTCGCACCTGGAGCACATTGACATCAAAGATCTTTTCGACCGCAGCTTTGACCAACTGCTTGTTTGCACGCTTGTCAACCTCGAAAATATACTGCGGCTCATACAAATCACCTTGATACTGTGACTTTTCTGTGACAACGGGGCGCTTCAAAACTTGGTATAGATGCATCTCGATTCTCCTTCGAGCAAGCCTTCGCTCAGCCCAGAACCTGCGCGATGACATCCAGCGCTTGTTGAGGGAGCAACAGGTAATCGTACCCCAGCAAGTCGCGGATGTTCAGGTAACTGGCACGCAGCGTTTTAACATTGGGCAAGTTGTTGGCCGAAAGCTCGACGTTTTCGTTCTTTTCAGGCAGCATGACCAGCACACTGCCTTCCAGCTTTAAGCCCTTGAGCACATTGACCAAATCTTTGGTCCGGGGTTTTTCCATCGCCAGCTCGTCGACCACGACGATCTGCCCGCCCTGGGCTTTGACCGTCAGCGCAGAGCGATAAGCAGCCCGGCGCATTTTGAGCGGCATTTTTTTCGTATAACTGCGTGGCTTGGGGCCAAAGACAACGCCTCCACCTGGCCACAGGTTAACCTTGAACGATCCGTGACGGGCGTTACCGGTGCCTTTTTGACGGTACATCTTGCGCGTGGTACCACGCACTTCGCCCCGCGTCCTGGTGCTGTGCGTACCCAGACGGGCGTTTGCCTGCTGACGAACCAATGCCTGATGCATCAAGGACGCATTAATCGACGCGTTATATATACTGTCGTGCAGCTCAATTTCGCCGACGACGTTGCCTTCCATGTTGTGTAGTGGAATTAACATCATTCTACTCCTACTGCTTGCGCCCCTCTTGAATCAAGACCAACCCGCCGTTCGGCCCAGGCACACTGCCCAGCACAGCCAGCAGGTTACGCTCCGCGTCGGCGATCACCACACGCACGTTCTGAGAAGTCACGCGAACGCTGCCCATATGTCCGGGCATCTTTTTGCCTTTGATAACGTGCCCAGGATACGTGCATGCGCCAATTGAACCGGTCGTACGCGTGCGGTCTGTCATACCGTGCGTCGTCGGCTGGCGACTAAAACCATGGCGTTTGATCACCCCCGCAAAACCACGCCCTTTGCTGGTGCCGATAATATCCACCCAGTCGCCGGCGGCAAAAACATCAACCTTGAGACATTGTCCGAGTTCAAGATTCTCCGTCCGCAAAGTACGAAACTCGCGCAACACGCGGAGATTTTTGCTCGCAGCTTTCAAGTGACCGCGCTCGGGCAGGTTCAACTTGCGCGCATCGACTTCTTGATAACCGAGTTGGACTGCCGAATAGCCGTCCTTTTCCTTTGTCTTGATCTGAGTCACATAGCACGGTCCAGCTTCGATGACCGTCACGGGAATCGCCGCGCCCCGTTCATCGAAAATATGGGTCATGCCGACTTTTTTACCAATAAGTCCCTTCATCTTGCTTTCAGGCCTTGAGACTGTTTGCCAATCCGTCCAATCGGCAGCATCATCTCTTTCTGGCCTAGCCTCCTCTCACGAATGATGATTTGGAGTGCAAATTCCGTGCATAGAGATTCTATCACCTACCAAGCAAGTGACCCGCCAGGCGAGCGACTGGGAACCCGTACTCGAATCTGCAACAATGTTAAACGATACGCGACGCTCAGAGCTTGATCTCAATATCCACCCCGGCGGGCAGATTCAGACGCATCAACTGATCGATCGTCTTGGAACCGGGATCGATGACATCGATCAGTCGCTTGTGCGTGCGCACCTCGAAATGTTCCTGCGAATCTTTGTCGATAAACGGCGAACGACGGACGCAGAAACGCTCGATCCTGGTCGGCAAGGGCACCGGGCCAATCACACCCGCGCCAGTACGCTCTGCGGCTTCCACAATCCGCTGCGCCGATTGATCCAAAATCCGATGGTCATAGGCTTTGAGCCGAATTCTGATCTTTTGCTTGGCCATTCCCAACCCTCTTTATGGTTTCCTGGAGAGGTTTACCCTCTCCAGGAACGACTCAACTGTTTGCTTTATTCGATGATCGAGGTGAGTACACCCGCACCCACCGTCAGGCCACCCTCACGGACGGCAAAGTTCGACCCCTGCTCCAACGCCACCGGCACAATCAGCTTCACCGTCATCTCGATGTTGTCACCAGGCATCACCATCTCCACGCCTTCCGGCAACTGGATCTCCCCAGTCACGTCCATCGTCCGAATGTAGAACTGCGGCCGATACCCCGTGAAGAACGGCTTGTGCCGCCCGCCTTCGTCCTTGCGCAACACGTACACCTGCGCCTTGAACGTCGTGTGCGGCGTGATGCTCCCAGGCTTCGCCAACACCATCCCACGCTCCACGTCGTCGCGCCCGATCCCGCGCAGCAGCGCTCCGATGTTGTCGCCAGCCTCGCCACGATCCAACAGCTTGTGGAACATCTCCACACCCGTGCACACCGTCTTGCGCGTCTCACGCAGCCCGACAAGTTCCAACTCGTCACTCACCTTGACCACCCCGCGGTCGATGCGCCCCGTCACCACCGTCCCACGCCCCTTGATGCTGAACACATCCTCGATCGCCATCATGAACGGCTTGTCCAACTCGCGCATCGGCGTCGGAATGTACTCGTCCACGGCGTGCATCAACTCCCAGATGCACGCATACTCCGGCGCGTTCGCGTCTTCGCTGCTGCTCTCCAACGCCCGCAGCGCGCTCCCGCGCACCACCGGCACATCGTCGCCGGGGAACTTGTAGCTGGTCAGCAACTCCCGCAACTCCAACTCCACCAGCTCCAGCAACTCTTCGTCTTCCATCATATCGACCTTGTTCAGAAACACCACCATCGCCGGCACTTCCACCTGTCGCGCCAGCAGCACGTGTTCCTTCGTCTGCGGCATCGGCCCATCCGGCGCACTCACCACCAGGATCGCACCGTCCATCTGCGCCGCACCGGTGATCATATTCTTGATATAGTCGCGGTGCCCGGGACAGTCCACGTGCGCATAGTGACGCGCTTCCGTCTGATACTCGACGTGGGCAATGGCAATAGTGATCCCGCGCTCTTTCTCTTCCGGCGCGTTGTCGATGCTGTCGAACGCGCGGAACGCGGCCATCTTTTTCAGCGCCAGCACCTTGGTGATCGCTGCCGTCAGCGTCGTCTTGCCGTGGTCGATATGGCCAATCGTCCCCACGTTCACGTGTGGCTTGTCGCGAACGAACTTTTCCTTACCCAT
>JAFGEY010000213.1 GCA_016931365.1 Anaerolineae bacterium | reverse complement strand
TGCCAGATGCGGTGGACGGCATCCTTGTCGCGCTCGTGATCGTAGGGCCTGAAACTCATTCTCTCCTCCTTGCCAATAAAAACCCGGTTTTTGATGAAAACCGGGTTTCTTTTACCGAGTCGTGCCTCCATGATACGGCAAAGGGGAGCACTTGTCAAAGTTTTTTGTCGGATTGCACGGCGGTGGCTAGAGCACTCGCCGTTCTTGCACGGCGTCTTGGACCATGTGCACAAAATCGGCCACCGCTATCGCGCCGCGCTGCGAACCGTCGCGCAGGCGCAGGTTGACCTGCCCGGCCTCCATCTCCTGGTCGCCGACGACGAGCATATAGGGGATTTTCTGCGTCTGCGCCTCGCGGATTTTGGCGTTCATGCGGCTGCTCGACAGATCGGCCTCGACGCGGATGCCGGCCTTTTTGAGCTCGGCAGCGACCTGGGCGGCATAGTCCATGTGCCGGTCGGCGATGGGGATGACCACCGCCTGCACCGGCATCAGCCATACCGGAAAGGCCCCCGCGTACTGTTCGACCAGCAGAGCGTAAAAGCGTTCCAGGCTGCCCAGCAGCGCGCGATGCACCATGTAGGGGCGATGCTCCTGGCCGTCTTCGCCGATGTACGTCATGTCGAAGCGGCCCGGCAGGTTGAAATCGAACTGGATCGTCGTGCACTGCCACATGCGGCCCAGCACGTCCTTGATCTTGATGTCGATCTTGGGGCCATAGAACACCGCTTCGCCTTCCATACGCTTGTAGGGCAGGCCGCGCGCCTGGATCGCCTTGAGCAGCGAGGCTTCGGCCTGTACCCACATGGCGTCGTCGCCGGCATATTTTTCCGGCGTCGCCGGGTCGCGCACGCTCAACTCGACGTAAAAGTCGTTGAACCCAAAGCCGCGGATCAGGTTGAGGCTGAAATCGAGCGTGCTGAGGATTTCGTCCTCGATCTGCGCCGGCGTGCAAATAATGTGCGCGTCGTCCTGCGTAAAGCCGCGCACGCGCAGCATGCCGTGCAGCGTTCCGCTACGTTCAAAGCGGTAAACCGTGCCCAACTCGGCCCAGCGCAGCGGCAGTTCGCGGTAGGAACGCATGCGCGATTTATAGATCATGATATGGAAAGGGCAGTTCATCGGTTTGAGGTAATACTCCTGCCCTTCAATGTCCATCGGCGAGTACATGCCATCTCGGTAAAAGTTGAGATGGCCCGACGTTTCCCACAGGTGCGCGCGCCCGATGTGCGGCGTAAAGACGATCTCGTAGCCACCCTCATAGTGACACTTGCGCCAGTAATCCTCCATGATCACCCGCATGCGCCCGCCTTTGGGATGCCAGTAGGCCAGGCCAGCGCCCGCTTCTTCGTGAAAACTGACCAGGTCGAGGTCGCGGATCAGCTTGCGGTGGTCGCGCGCTTCGATCTCGGCCAATTTCTTGAGGTAGGCGTCGAGTTCGACCTTGTTCTCCCACGCCGTGCCATAGATGCGCTGCAACATCGGGTTGCGCTCGTCGCCGCGCCAGTAGGCTCCCGCCACAGACATCAATTTGACCGCGTTGGCCTTGATCTCGCCCGTGTGCGCCACGTGCGGCCCGCGACAGAGGTCGACAAACCGGTCGTGGCGGTAGATCGAGATCGCTTCGCCGGCGGGCAGGTCGCGGATCAGTTCCAGCTTGTAGGGCTGATCCTTGAACAGGTCGAGGGCTTGCGCGCGGCTGATCTCCTGACGCTCAAATGGGTGCCGGCCCTTGATGATTTCTTTCATTCGCGCCTCGATCTGGGCCAGATCATCGAGCGACAGCGAGCGCGGCAGGTCAAAGTCATAGTAGAACCCGTCTTCAATGGCCGGGCCGATGGCGATCTTGCCTTCCGGGAACATCTCGAGCACCGCCTGGGCCATCACGTGCGAGGCCGAGTGGCGGATGTGCTCCAATTTATTCTCTATTTGTTCGGACATTTCTAAATCTCCTTTATGTTTCAAACAAGTCGTTGAGTCGGGCTTTTTCAGATTTGCCCATATGTTGAGTTTATTCGCGTCAACGCACGCCAGGTCAGTTCGATCCACATACTGCGTTCGGCGGCTCGCGGATGCTCGGGCTGGTGCTCGCGCAGCCAGTCGGCGAGCGCCCAATGCTGTGCGCCGGCCAGCGCGCTCCAGGCGTCCAGAGTGTTCGTGTGCACGATGTTTGCCGCGTTAACAGCGCGGGCCTGGTACGTTTCCAGAAAGCGCTCGGCCAGGTCGTCGGCATGGCGGGCGCGCAGCCAGGCGATGGCGTGGGCAACGTCCCAGCGCGGATCGCCCCGGGCGGCGTCTTGCCAGCAGGGCAGAGTGATGCCCCATGCGTCGATCTGGGCGCGGGCGAATATCGCCTCACCGCACAGGACGCACGGAGGGAACGCCTCCCTTTCTTCAGCGCCAAACCAAACTTTCAACTCGGACACCGTTTCTTCCAATCCCGCATCCAGACACTGCCGGGCGATGTCGCCCAGGCGATCCAGCTCGGCTTCAGCTTCCATCAGGGGCAGCACCTGGCGCACCCCTTCCGGCGGCTGTAGCCGGTGCAGTTGGGCCAGCAGCCGCGCGAATTCATCGATCTGCGGCGCGACCAACTCTTGCCAATCACCGCTGAACGAGTCCACGCTGCGCCCGGTGGGGCATTCCAGCAGCATGTAATCTTGGCCCGAGGCATAGACGCGCGGCACGGGCAACCCCAACCCGTAAAGCCAGCCCATCACCTGCCAGTCGCGCCGAACCTGCGCGTCGTCGTTCAAGTTCCACACCGTCCACGCTTGCAGATAGCCGCGCACCTGGAGGCGCTCTACGCGCGGGCGGCGCTTCTCGTCCCAGGTCAGCGCAAAGGAGAGCGTGCGATGTCGATCGTCCTCACTCAGCGAAAATTGCGAGACGTGTTGATCTAACCGTTCTGGCAGCGAGCGCCGGCACAGATTTTGCAACTCGACGATTTCAGGCGTTGTTAATCTGGTCATATGATCTTGAAACAAAAAACCTCGCATCCCTATGGGGCGCGAGGTTCACTCACACGGTTCCACCCAAGTTCATTGCAAATTCCGGCCAAAATCTTGGATTTTGGATGGAATTTGAATAATCTTTGAGCCGTTAACGGGGCTAACCGGAATGCCTTACTGAAAACACGTTCAGGCCTTCACTCTCGGGGGGTTTTCGCACCCTTTTTGATGGGGGAGACTCTCAGCCGATGGTCTCCTTTTTCTGGCATCATTCCAGATGCTACTCGTCCCGATCAACGTTTTCAGGTATTGGTGGGCGGTATAGGACTCGAACCTACGACCTCCTCGATGTCAACGAGGCACTCTAGCCAACTGAGCTAACCGCCCAAGTTGAACAGAGTATACCATAGGCGAGTATAAAAAGCAAGTACAGTTTTTGCACTACCCCAAGAACCTGTTCGACTGTTTATTGCGAAGCAAATCATGGTATTGCTCGACTCGTACGATTATGTCTTGTTGAAAGATGAACATTGTCGTCTCCTTTCGACTATGCTGTCAACCCTGATTCTATCATGCAAAAGGGCAACGAGATACGACTCTAGCCTTATTTGTGCAAAGGTCAGGGCAACTCAAAGCAGTTGCCCGTGCCCTGGATCACGCTGTGGTCAGGGTTGGCGACCAGGACACACATCTGCGTTGCGCCGTCGGGTCGCTCGGAAACGGCATAGCCGGTGAACGGGCTGCTACCCGGCTGACCCGGCGCAGCCGGATATAGTTTCCACGGCCCTTTTCCGGGCATGCCGGCCTGTTCTGACGGCACGGTGTTGAAAAAGAAATGGACGTGTTGTCCCGGCAGGACTGGCTCAAAACCGGATGCCTCAAAGTCGACGGCGTAATACCCGCTCTGGACGGCAATCCCAGTGATGTGCGCGCCCGGCTCGGACAATTGAGGCCTGTCAACCTGGAAGCGCCAACGCCACTGGGTCGACTCTCCTTCCTGGGGCACGATGTCGATGCTTGCCAGGTAGATGCTGTTATCCACCGGCCGATCGTTGGGCCAGCGATTGCCGTGATCGGCGAACGTCCAGACCAGGCACTGTGGTTCGCCGCCAAACGCACAGTAGGGCGGCGCGTACATCTCTCGTTCATAGATCACCTCGCCAATTCCGTCGTCGGCGATGATGCGCAAGACCACGCGCTCGATGCCTGCGCCGTCGAACTCGCCGGCGCGCGTGTCAAACACCTCGACCTGGAAGACGATCCGATCTCGAAACACCGGTGGATCGACGATCGCGGCTTGATCAAAGCCGGGGAGCAAAATCACCCGCCCATCGTTGCTGGCTGAACTGCCGCGAATAAACTCGTTGCCGTCGTTGCCATCCACGTCGCTCTCGGCGACGATCAATTTGGCTTCAGCGGTCGGCGTCGGCAGCAGGCTTTCATCGACTGGCAGTGACGTTTCCGTCGGCACAGGTGTCGATGTTGGCGGCGATGGCGTTGCGGTTACTGCCTGTGCGACCTCGGTCGGCGTCGGCGTGACCCGTGCCGCGCCGGCGGTCAGGGTGGCGGCGACCGCCGTCTGCACGATCGATTCGTTGTCGGGCGCGACGGTTGGCGCCGAGCAGGCCGCAAGGATCAACGCAAGCACAAATCCCAAAATAACGGTTCGTCCACGGTTCATGGCGTTCCACCTTTCAATGTATCCAACATGTCTTGAGCAATTCCATCATAGCGCAGACAACCTTGTTCGATCACTGTCTGCTGCAAAAAGGCGTCGAGCGGCGCTTTGACGCCCTGGGCGATGCAGGCCGCATAGGCCGCGCGCGCCGACTCGAAACTGGCCCGGCTGGCCTCAAGCTGCGTCTGCCGCCGCAAAATATCCCCCGCTTGCAGGTGCGCCGCGCCCTGCGCCTCGTAGGCCTGGGCGATGACCCGGTACTGCCGGGTGTTCGCCAGCAGGTCGATGGCCTCCTCCGTTTCCCGGATCACCAGCGCAAACGCCGCTTGAGCCTCGCCAAAGCGGTCGAGCACGTACAGCGTCTCGCCGAGCAGGCGTTGGCTCTTGGCAAAAGCGATGTGTGCGATGGCCTGCACCAACGGACTGTTGGTCTGGGCGAGTTCAAGCCCCCGGCGGTGATATTCGATGGCCTGTTCGAGGTCGCTTTTGGGCTGCGACGCTGGCACATCCAGCCGCCGCTCCGGCGCGACAGCGCGCGCGCGTTGCAAATAGACGCTGCCCAGCCCGCTTTGCGCTCGCGCGTACGCGGGGTTGATGCCGAGCGCGCGGCGAAAGGCAGTTTCGGCCTGGGCGTTCCGTTCGAGAAACAACGACTCGCGGCCGATGAAAAAGTAGAGCAGTTCTTTGCCATCGCCGTCGGGCCAGGCGGTGAGCGTTTGTTCTGCCTCGGTCAGCGTGTCCAACGCTTCCCGGGTCAGGCCCAGCGCATCCTGGGTCAAGGCGATGGTCAGCCAAAAGAGCGCATCGCTGCGCCCCTGCAATTTTTGTTCGACAAAAATGCCGCCTTCCGGGCTGTCGAGGTCCAGGGGTACCGGCAGCACAATCGGGCGGCCCAGTTGGTGCGGCCCCAGTAAGGCGGCTGTCTCGTCGTTTACCAGCGGCGACAGGTAAAATTCTATGTCCAGGCTTGGCGATCCACCCTGGTCGGCCAGGTAGCCATAGATGATCATATGCGCGTTGATCCGTTCGGCGAGGGCGGCGGCGGCGGTCTGGCGTTCGCCCGGCGTGTCGCCGTGAATGAGGCCCAGGCGGATGTTTGGCTCCGAGTTGCGCAACGAGTTGTGCCAGAGCTGGATCGATTTGGCCCACTCGTTATCGGCTTGCTCGTATTCGTCGAGCAGAGCCTCGAACAGCCAACGGCTGAGCATCTGCCCGGTAGCCGAAGACTTGACCTGCCCCGAGGCGTTGAGCGTGCCAAATTCGGCGACGGCGATGCGGAACTGGCCGCTCATCTGCGCCGGCGCCCACAGTGGCTTGAGTAGCGGATAGGCCAGCAGGCTGATGGCGATCAGCACAAGCAGCGGCGTGAGCAAGATCGGCCAGGAGAGCGTTTTGAGCCGCCGGGCGACGGTCTGAGTTTCCGGCTGTGCAACCTGCCAGATTATGCCGTCGGGCGCGCGCATGAACAGCACCGGCGTGGCCCACTCGGTCGAACCGGGCAGGGCCAGGCTGATCGCTTTGCGCGCTTCGGATACGGCGGCATCGATGGGCAGGTTGGCGGCCAGTGCGCCGTAAAAGCTGGCCGAAAATTCAACCGCGGCGCGATCGCTGATCGCGTACTGCATCGCCAAAACGGCTGGGATGCCCCGTCGCACCAACGCGGCGGCGAGGCTGGAAAAAGGCCCCTGGCCGCCACGCGCGCCTTCACAGGCGTTGAGCAGGCTCAAACGCAGGGTGGGGTGATCGGCGAGCAGGCGGCCAAGCTGCGATCCAGTCAGCGGCGCGGAGCGGCCATACGGGTCAGCCAGGAGAAGCGTACCCTCGTCGTTGGCTGCGGCGTGCCCGATAAAATGGAAAATGTGCCACGGCCCGCCCTGCATCGCGGCCTGGAGATCGCGCCAGGTCTGCCCTTCGACCCAGGTCAATTCGACCTGGCCTCGCTGCTGGAGATCGGCGATCGCCTTTCCCAGGCGTGCTTTTTCGCGCTCCACGTCGAGCGGCGGCAGGTCAGAAGGTGTGGCGATCATGCCCAGAATGCGCAGCGGGGGCCGGACGGCTAGATCGGTTTCGGGCAGCGGCAGATCGAGGTAACGGATGATCGGCGTGTGGCGTGAAAGAGTGACCCATTCGTCCTGGCGGGCGTCGTAAAGGACTTCCCAGGGCAGAGCGATCAACTCGGGGGCATTGATGCGCAGTTTGATGCGCAGACCTTCGCCTTGCGCGCGCACGGCTTGCAAGCTCAGGGCGTAAATGCGGCCCACATCGTCGGCAAACAACGCGTCAAAGAGATCGCTGCCAAAGGCTTGCACCTGATCGGTTTGACCGGCACTGATCGCCTCTTCGATCTCGGCCAATCGCGCAGACAACGCGGCCGGATCGAAACGCAGGTGCATCGTGGCTTGCGCTTGCCCTGAAGGCGAACGCGGGACGGATACCCGATAAGCCGCCCCATCGATAGGCGTGATTTCGATCTCAAAGTCTTTCAGGAGCGACAATGAAAAGGCCTCCTGATGTCCAATATTTTCATGCGATTATTCCCATATATCGTTGCCTTTTATGATACCACGTGATATGCACCCTGGCTATGACTAAAGTCTTGGTTTGGTTTCCTCGCTCATTTCTTCCGGGGGGACAAGTCAGATACCACAAGTTATTGCACATTTTCCGCGCCCTGTGGTATAATTAAAGGTAAGAGGAGAACATTTGAGCTATGACCAGAAGAAAGACCAACACCAGCCAGAGTTCCAGGCGTTCGACGTCGAGCAGTCGTTCGACGAGCAGTCGCTCGACGAGCCAGCGCAAGACGAATACGCGCTCGGCGCGCGGCGGATCGCGCGGTGGGACGACGCGGCGGCGAACCAGGTCGCAACAGCCCATCGTCGATTTTTCGGCCCTGTTGCAGGCCGAAGTGTTGGGCATTGTTTTGCTGGCCGTCGCCTTGCTGACGCTGTTGAGCTTTATTTCATTCAACCAGGGACAGTTTATCGGCGGCTGGCTGCACTTGCTGCGGCAGGGATTCGGCTGGGGTGCTTTTTTGATGCCAGCCGCATTTGGTTCGATCGGCCTGGCGCTGCTGATGCACGGGTTTGGGCGGCTGCCGCCCATTGGCGCAGAAAAGATCGTGGGCGCATTCCTGCTCTTTATCACTGCTCTTGGCCTGACCCACCTGATTGCCACGCCACCCGAGATCACCGAGCCGTGGATTCTTGTCGTCGATGGGCGCGCCGGCGGGTTGCTCGGCTACCTGGTCGGCGAGGGGATGTCGTACACCTTGGGGCGCATCGGTGCGTACGTCACAGTCATCGCTTTTTTGTGCATTGGATTGGTGCTGACGTTAGGTATGTCCCCGGCAGAGATCGGCATTGTGTTGTGGAACTGGTGGGGACAGCTTCGCGTGCGCATCCCCTCGGTGCAGATCAACCGGCCGCAGCGCACCCCATCCGAGCCGCAATACGTGATCAACGGGCGAAATGCACCCAAGACCCCGGCGGCGACGGAACCGCCCCCCAGCATTCGAGAACAGCCGACGCCGGACAAACGCCCGGCGGCGCCCAAGGTCGAGATCGCATCGCCGCCGCATTCACAACCGGAGGCTGAACCGAAACTCGCGCATCCGTTGTTTTCGATCTCTCGCCCGTCGCAGCCCAAAGCGGCCAATGTACAGTGGAAGCTGCCCCCACTTGCCGCCATTCTGGAAGATCTGAGCGATCAAGAGATCAGTGAGGCCGAGATCGCCAATCGTGTCCAGGTCATCGAGCGCACGCTGGAAAGCTTTGGCGTGCCCGCGCGCGTGGTCGAGGTCAATCAGGGGCCGGTGATCACCCAGTTCGGTGTCGAGCCGGGGTTCACCGCCGGACGCGGCGGCAAGCAGACCAAGGTCAAAGTTTCCAGGATTGCTTCCCTGGCCGATGATCTGTCGTTGGCCCTGGCCGCCGCGCCGATCCGCATCGAGGCCCCGGTGCCGGGGCGTTCCATCGTCGGCATCGAAGTGCCCAACCAGGAAGTGGCGATGGTTTCGCTGCGCGGGGTGATGGAGACGGAAACGTTCAAGCAGATGAACCAAAAGTCGCCGCTGCCGATTGCCCTGGGTGAAGATGTGTCCGGCGAGGCGGTGGTGGCCGATCTGGTGGCGATGCCGCACCTGCTCATCGCCGGCGCGACCGGCTCGGGCAAGTCGGTGTGTATCAATGCG
>JAFGEY010000212.1 GCA_016931365.1 Anaerolineae bacterium | reverse complement strand
GCGATACGAGGCCTGGGCCTGCCGCAGCGTCGATGCGGTGACAGCAGTCTCCGATCAAGACGCCGCCGCCCTGCGTCGCCTAGTGCCCAACCTCGATGTGACCGTCGTGCCCAACGGCGTCGACGTGGCCGCGTACACTTTATTTCAACCCGCAGCACCCATTTTGCCGCCGCACAGCCTGCTCTTTACCGGGACGATGGATTTTCGGCCCAACGTCGATGCCGTGCTGTGGTTTGCGGATCAAGTGTTTGGACGCATCCGCTCGCGGGTGCCGGATGCACAGTTTTACGTCGTCGGACAGCGGCCCCATCGACGGCTCGACGCGCTCAAAGAAAGGCCGGGGATTGCGATCACTGGCAGCGTGCCCGACACGTTGCCCTACTTTGCCAGCGCCGATGTCTATGTGATCCCCCTGCAAAGCGGCGGCGGCACGCGTCTCAAGGTGCTGGAAGCAATGGCCATGAAAAAGCCCATCGTCTCGACGACGATGGGCTGTGACGGCTTTGGGTTGACCTCGGGGCAGGAAGCCCTTTTGGCGAACGACCCGGCGCAGTTCGCCCAGGCAGTGATATCACTGCTGAACGATCCATCCCGGTGCAAAAAGTTGGGCGAGGCAGGATTCGAGTTCGCCAAACAATACGACTGGACGAATATCGTGCCCCGGTTGGAAAGCGTCTATCACTTGTCAGGCTGCGCCTGACACACAGCGCACCATCTTTTTACTCAATATGCCATTTTTGTATCAACTCGGGAGCCATCTGGCTCAAGTGTCTTCTCAGCCTCAGCAACGCGACATCCTTGGCTTTGCACTCCAACATTGCATCGAAATCGCGTAGCCCTTCAGCCCCCCGCACAAACTCGATGAACGCAAAGGGATCGATCAGGTCGGCGTGTTGCGACAGCCGTGGCTCGTGCAGGCGCGCTTTTTGCTGCTGCCCCTCGTCGGTTTCGACCATCGCAGTACGCGTGGTGCTGTAATGAATCTTGGGCGTCTGCCCGTCGGGCCAAGTGTCGAGTGCCCGTCCGAGCGCCTCGTGCAGCGTCAGACCAGGTGTGGGGTTGCACAACTCGTGCAGTTGATCGAACACCAGGCGAATGCCCGTCTGCTCGTGGATGGCATACGCATCGCCGAGGGTATAATTGCGCTCATCGTTTTCAAGCACCAGCCGGCGCTTGACCGGCTCGGGCAACGCCCGGTATCGTTCGACAAAACGCCGCATCGATTCTGCTTTGTCGCCATAAGCCCCGCCGACATGTGTCACCATCACCGCTTCCGCTCCCAGCCCCATCAGATCAAGTATTCGCGACTGGGCCTCGAAATCGGCGACTGATTTTTGGGCCACCGTTTGATCGACGGCATTGAGCACGACAAAGGCTGCCGGATGGAAGGACAGACGCAGGTCAGCTTGCCGGGCCATTTCGCCGATCGCAGCCAGTTCGCCGGCGCAGTCCTCAATCTGACGGTGAAATTGGGAAAATTCTGGATGGGTCACATAAGGAGCCAGGTCAGAAGACAGTCGATACATTTTGATCCCGGCATCGCGCAAATAGAGGAAAATATCACGCAAATAGGCCAGGCTCACCGAAAGGTGCGGATTGTTTTGCCAGCGGCGGCTGTCATTCGACTTGAGCCCCTCTCGGCCCACCACTTTGACCGCAAAACCCAGCTTCATCGACTGCCCTCCCTGGCGCAAAGATAATTCACAACAATCCCTGTTCATATCCGTCCGACATTTGACAAAACGCGGCAAAACTGATAGAATCTCCAACTGTTGTTGATCAAATCAGGCGCATACGCTATCTGTCTAGACGGAGGAAGTTGGAATGGCTCGTGCAAGTAAAATGGGTGCTGACGTAGCAACCCGTGAAGCAAACCGTGCTCGCCTTAGCGGTTATGTGTGCACATCGTGCGAACAGCCGATCAAACAGGGCGAGTTGTTGATGGTCAGAATGGTCGAATTTGAACAAGGCCGCACGCGCAAGCGTCGTCAGGTTGCTTTTCATCGCGGCTGCTACAAAACAAGCTAACCAGAACTAACTTGTTTATCACACCAAGATAAAAAGCGAGGCGTCAAGTACAGAACTCACTTGACGCCTCGCTTTTTTCTTTTTCAGACGCTCAACGCGCATCAATAGCTTTGCCGAAAAAAGATCGGGTGTTCGTCAAAGTGCTTATCGAAGCTTTGTTCTTGCACCTATTAAGAACAGTTTGCAAAACTCCAAGATATCTGATGTATCGAGTATTTTGACTCGCTCGTCGCTCTCGACCTTTTTTCAGGAGACTCATCAATCATTCACATAGTCGGCGATCAAAGACTCTAGCCCACCTTCCGTCCGGCTGATCAGCCGCAGTAAAACCAGCATCGCATAGAGTGGATCGTCGCCTCCCATCGCACGGAAGAAATAATGTCCCCAACGATCGCCGCCAAGAATCGCCCCTCGCTCCAAAAAAGCGCGTTTAAGGTCCGACTGGATGCCCGAAAGCTGGGTGGGAACGCCCCCGCACTGGCGAACAACATCAGCGACAAAAGGCGCATAGCTGTCGTCATAGATCACCTGGCTGCCCGGTTGGTAGGTCAACAATGCACGGGCAAGCAAGGCAATCACCAGGCCTGGGTCTAAAACGCGCCCTCGCTCGCTGGCGAAAATAACGCGATCACCATCCCCGTCAAATGCCACGCCCAGATGAGCATGATTGTCAAGAACAGCCTGGATCAAAGCCGCCTTGGGGGCATCCAACGAGGGATCGGGAACCAAAATATCTGGCGATTCGTACTCGCGTTCCGTCACCTCATACTCCATTGACAACAGGATCGGCGTGACCAGACGGCGCATTGTCCCGTTGCCCGTATCGACAGTCACGCGCAGCGAATCCGTCGGCACAAAGCGTGCGACAAGAAATGTGGCATACGGCTCTAGCGTATTCTGGATCACTAACTTGCCGGAGCCGCTGGCGAAGGGCCCACCGCTTTCCACGGCATCAAGCAGGTCTTGAATCTCCTCGATTGTAGTTGGAAATTTGCCGAGGGTGATCTTGAACCCATTTTCTTGCGGCGGACGGTGTGAGGCAGTGACCATCACCGCGCCGTCGGCCCAGAAGCGATCTTTGGCAAACGAAAGCGCAGGCACAGGTAGCGTGCCTACATCATAGACCTCACACCCGGTACTCAACAGGCCGGCGATCAACGCCTCTTTGAGCAAAGGCGTGCTCGGCCGCGTATCCCCCCCGACCACCAGGCGTCCAGCAGCCATCCGCGTACCAACAGCCCGGCCGACTTGCTCCGCGTAGGCTGGGGTGAGATCGACACCACAGATGCAATTGGGTTCGAAATTTTTCGATGAGACCACCGTCGGCTCTTTCAGGGTTCGCTACTGACCCGAGCATTGATCCCTAATGCCTTTTAGATTTTTATGACGAACTAAATTCCATTGGCAATCTATGCTTGGGCCAGCGAAATCGAACCAGGATAAACCCTGAGAATACTGTTTCATTATAGCGAAGTTGAGATGCACTGTCAACAGCAGTTTTGCCAACGTCCTTGGACGTTGTCTGGCAAAAACTTTGCACTAACTCTGGACGGCGCATTTGCGCCTTGCCCCATTTGCGGTATACTAGAGTCAAAATTGGCAAAGAGGAGATGACCTATGCGCATTCTGATCACCGGCGGCGCGGGTTTTATCGGCTCGCATTTGTGCGACCGTCTTTTGGTCGATGGACACCAGGTCATTGCGATGGACAACTTGAGCACGGGCAGCATCAACAACATCTCCCACCTGGCAGGCAACGACCGTTTCTCGTTCACTAAACATGACGTAACCGATTACATCTACGTCCCCGGCCCGCTCGATGCTGTGCTACACCTAGCTTCCCTGCCCAGCCCGGTCGATTACCTGGAAAAACCGATCCAGACGCTCAAGGTCGGCGCGCTGGGCACGCACAAGACGCTCGGCCTGGCCAAAGAAAAGGGCGCACGCTTTCTACTTGCCTCTACCTCGGAAGTGTACGGCGACCCCCAGGTACACCCTCAACCCGAAAGCTATTGGGGGCATGTCAATCCCATCGGCCCGCGCGGCGTGTACGATGAAAGCAAGCGCTTTGCCGAAGCGATGACGATGGCCTACCATCGTTACCACGGTGTGCACACACGTATCGTGCGTATTTTCAACACCTATGGGCCGCGTATGCGTCTTAACGATGGGCGCGTGGTACCCAACTTTGTCAAGCAAGCGCTGCTCGGCCAACCGCTCACTGTCTACGGCGATGGCTCGCAGACGAGATCGTTCTGTTACGTCGACGATCTGATCTCGGGCATCCTCGCTTTGTTGATGTCAGATGAGGTCGAGCCGATCAACCTGGGCAACCCACACGAATTTACCATCCTCGACTTTGCGCTCCTGGTCAACGAGTTGGCTGGAAATTCCGGCGGTATTACCCAGATCGACCGCAGTTCGCTTAGCGAACGCGTCGAAGACGATCCCAAGGTGCGCCGCCCAGACATCACCAAAGCGCGCACCATTTTGGGCTGGGAACCGCAGATCGACGTTCGCACCGGGCTGACCAAAACAATCGCTTATTTTCGGCAAAAGGTTTTGGAACCGTGAGTCCAATGCAGGTCGTCCGCCACAGAGCCGCGTTCGGGATGATCGTGCTCCTGGTCGGCGCGGCGTTGGCCCTGCTGCCGCTCAAGTGGATCGTCGGCGGCATGTCTGGAGCCATCGTCGCAGTGTTCATGCTGATCCGGCCCGAGCTGGCCCTGCTGCCACTGGCCTTTGCCATTCCCTTTGGCTCCATTTACGAGATCAACCTGGGCGGGATTACTGTCGGCGTGACTGAAGCCTTGATCGGGCTGATCTTGGCCGCCTGGATCGCCCGCTCGGTCGCCTTTCGGCAGACAAACTGGCACTGGCCGCGCATCGGCATCCCACTGCTCCTGTTCATCGGCGCGACGCTCTTTTCATTGCGTAACGCCGTTGCACTGCCCTTTGCCCTCAAAGAATTGCTCAAGTGGATCGAGTTTCTAGGTATTCTGCTCTTTGTCGCCAACACGGTCGGTGATACGACACGCCGCTGGGTGATCGCCGCGCTGCTGCTGGCCGGCGCGGCGCAGGCAGCACTCGGCGCATACCAGTTCTTGACCCAATCCGGCCCGGAAGGATTCATTTTGATGGGGCGCTTTATGCGCGCCTATGGCACTTTTGAACAACCCAACCCCTTTGCCGGATACCTCGGCCTGATCGCGCCGTTGGGATTTGCGCTCGGCATTTCACTGTTTGAACGAAAAACAGCGCCATCGACGCAAGCGATTGGGCTGAACTGGCTGGCCATAGGCAGCTTTGCCCTTGCCGCCGCCGGGATCGGTATGAGCTGGTCGCGCGGGGCGTGGTTGGCTTTTGCGGCTGCCCTGGCCGCGATGAACCTGGCGCGCAGCCGTCGCGGCGCGCTGTTGTTCGTGCTGTTCATCCTGTTGATCGCCTTTGCCGGGCTGTTGGGTAGCTTTCAACTGCTGCCCGAGGCGATCACCCGGCGGATGACCAGTTTCCTTCCCTTTGCCACGGTCGAGGATGTGCGCGCCGCCGAGATCAGCGACGAAAACTATGCCGTGCTCGAACGGCTGGCCCATTGGGAATCGGCGCTCGACATGTGGCGCGATCATCCCTGGATCGGCGTCGGATTTGGCAACTATGAGGCCACCTACGCCACCTACGCCCTGCCCAAGTGGCCGATGGCTCTCGGCCACGCACACAACTATTATCTCAATATCGCCGCCGAAACCGGGCTGGTGGGGCTGCTCGCCTACGTCGGACTGTGGGGCGTCGTCATCTGGCAGGTCATCCAGGCCATCCGGCGCCCACAGGACGCGCTCGGTAAGGCCCTGGCAGTCGGCGCGCTGGGGATGCTGGCCCACATCAGCACGCACAACCTGCTCGACAACCTATGGGTGCACAACCTGTACATTCACGTCGCCATCGTGCTCGGCCTCGTCTTTGGCCGTCCAACGTCGCACGGTTCAGAACAGACCATCCCGGAAGCTGGCAGCTTTCGGGACGGTCCAATGCCAAGGACGCGCGATTGCCCTGAATGACATTTTGTGGTATGCTACTTGGCCTTATACCATCCTTGGAGAGACTCATTGAACACCATCAAGCAATTTGTCGTCGAAAAACGACAGGAACTGGTTCGATTCTTGAAATTCTGTGTGGTCGGTACCATCGGCACCGTGATCGACTTTGGGCTGCTCAACCTGTTCTACAACGTGCTCGGCTGGCCGCAGGTGCTCTCGAACGTCCTGTCGACCAGCGCGGCGGTGGTCAACAACTATACCTGGAGCCGCTACTGGGTTTACCCGGAAACCAAAGATCGGCAGGGCGGCAAGAAATTCGTCCAGTTTGCCCTGGTCAGTATCGTCGCGGTGATCCTGAACACGACCATCCTCAACGTCACCGACCGCTGGATTTTCGGCGAACAGGGCATTTTGGCCGTACTTGTCGCGCCACTGGCCGCCCTAATCGCGATGGAACACAGCGTGTTGTCGTCCAACCTGGCCAAGGTGATCGCCACCGGCATCGTGCTCTTTTGGAACTTTTTCGCCAACCGCATCTGGACTTTTAGCGATGTGGACCGCACGCCCCAAACCGACAAGGCTGGCGGCTAAGCAATGAACATCGGCATCGATTACACCTCGGCAGCCAACCAGGGGGCAGGCATCGGCCGGCTGACGCGCAGTATCGTGCGCGCGTTGGCCGAGATCGACGCAGCCCAATCGACCGGACACCGTTTCACCCTGTTCGTCCAGGGACGCGATATGCCGCACGCTTCGGGCCGCGCCGGGCAGCGCAACCGCGCTTCCGGCATCGACAACGCCAACTGGCGTGAGGTCTGCACGCGCATCGACGAGCGATGGTGGCATCGCATCTGGCACCGGCTGCACGTGCCGCTCGCGGTCGAGTGGCTGGTTGGCCCGGTTGACCTGTTTCACTCGCCCGATTTTACTCTGCCGCCCACGCGCCGGGGCACGCGCACGCTTGTCACCGTGCATGACCTGTCCTTTATGCGCCTGCCGGGGTGCTTTGAGCCGGCGCTGCTCGACTATTTGAACGCCAACGTGCCCGCCGCCATTCGCCGCGCCGACCAGGTGCTGGCCGACTCGGAGCATACGCGCCGTGACGTGATCGAGCTGTTCGGCGTGCCGGAAGCACAGGTACAGACCATACTCTGCGGTGTCGAAAACCGTTTCAAACCGATCCAGGATGCAGAACAATTAGAATCGATCCGGTGCAAGTATCGCCTGCCGCCGAGGTTCGTCCTCAGCCTGGGCACGCTCCAGCCGCGCAAGAATTACGGCACACTGATCCAGGCCCTGGCCCGCCTGCGCGCGACGGACGTGTCGCTGGTCATCGTCGGCGGCAAGGGCTGGCTGTACGAGAACATCTTTGAGCAGGTCGAGACGCTGAACCTGGCCAATCGCGTGCTGTTTCCCGGTTTTATCGATGACGCCGACCTGCCTGCGCTTTATAACTTGGCCGAGGTCTTCGCCCTCGCTTCCCTATACGAAGGTTTTGGACTGCCGCCGCTGGAAGCGATGGCCTGCGGCGTACCGGTGGTCGCATCGAACAACTCGTCACTGCCACAAGTGGTCGGTGAGGCAGGCCTGTTGCTCGACGCCGAAAATGTCGACGCCTGGGTCGACGCGCTAGATCGCCTGTTGGACGACGCCATGTTTCGACACACCTTGGGCGAGCACGGGCGGCAACGCGCATCCCAATTCACCTGGCACAAGGCCGCGCGCGCACTGCTGACGGCCTACGAGTCGCTTGGATGAGGTGAACCCATGGCTCAAAAATCGATGCTGCTCCAGTTGCTGGAACCCGGCTTTGCGCGCAACATCATTGCCCACAAGCCGCGAGAGGCCGAAGGTCTGCTCACCGATTACGTCCAGTTTCCCTTTACGGCCATCGTCGGGCAGCAAGAGATGAAACTGGCCCTGGTGCTGGCGGTGATCAACCCGCGCGTCGGCGGCGTGCTGCTGATCGGCCCGCGCGGCACGGCCAAGACCACGGCCGTGCGCGGCCTGATCGACGTGCTGCCGCCCATCGAGCGCAGCGCCTGCCGTTACGGCTGCGAGCCGGAAGATGCCCTCACCGGCGGGATGGATGCCGTATGCGAGGACTGCGCCGCCAAGCTGGCCCGCGGCGAGTCGATCACCGCGCCGGACAAGATGAAGCTGATCGAACTACCACTTAACTCACGCCTGGAAGACGTAATCGGCGGGATCGACGAGCGCACGGCACTCGAAAAACAGCGCGTGCGCCTGGATCAAGGACTGCTGGCCTTCGCCGACAAAAACATCCTGTACGTGGATGAGATCAATCTGCTCGACGATGCGATCACCGATGCCATCCTCGACGCGGCCGCGCAGGGGCGCTACACCGTGCGGCGCGGGCCGCTCACCGCCACCTACCGGGCGCGGATTATGCTCATCGGCTCGATGAATCCCGAAGAAGGCGCGTTGCGCCCGCAGATTCTCGACCGGCTGGGTTTGCGCGTGGTGGTCAACCGGCTGGACGATGCCAGGGAGCGGATCGAGGTTTACCGGCGGATGATCCAGTTTGCCCAAGCGCCGTACACGATGATCGAGACCTATGCCGAAGACCTGGTGGCGATGGGCGACGAGATTCGGGAGGCCCAGATAGTTTTACCTCACGTCAAGATCACGCCGCTGGCCGAAAACTTTATCATGGAAGCGATTTTGAAACTCAAGATCGCCTCCAACCGCACCGAGTTTGTCGCCCTGGAAGCGGCGCGCGCTTATGCCGCCGCCGACGGACGCACGATGGTCGCCGATGAGGACGTGCGCGCCGTGGCCTTTATGGCCCTTCGTCAGCGACGCAGCGAATTTATGGATCGCTATTTTGAGCAGAGCCAGGGCGAAGATCGAGAAATTAAAGAGGTTATCGACAGTTTGTAGGAAAAGAAACCAGGTTTTTGACAAAACCCGGTTTCTCCTCACGTAAACACATACCGAGGAGGTTTCATCGTTCATGTCTACGTATTATTTGGAATACCGTCTTGAACAGGGCTTTGTCCACAACTGGGTGGTCGCCGGGCCGCAGGCGATCCCCGTCGATGCGTTGGAACGCTTTGAGGCCCAAGAGCGCAAAATGCAGATCGCCGAACATTTCTACGACGTTGAGTCCGGCATCGAAGCGCTGCCGGTCGACCGTGACGTACTGGCCGTGGGTCAGGACGAGCTCAAGTGGGCCTATAGGCGCTGTCTGGTCGATCATCTGGTTGACCTGTCGACCTTTTGCCATACCTGGACTTTTCTGCGCGCCTGGGCCTACACGCAACTTGTCGCGCCGGAGGCGCTTCAGGCGCGGATGACCCTCACCACCAACGGCCCCGCCGACGTGTGGATCAACGGCCAGCACGTCCACCGGCAAGCGCACTTTCACCACCAGCAGCCATACAGCGTCGCTTTCGAGGCGACCCTGCAAGAAGGCATCAATGAGGTGCTGGTGCGCTTTGAAGAGGTCGCCGCGCGCGAATGCCCCTACGCAATGGCCCTGCAACTCGAGCTCGCCGGAGACGAGGAGCAGATCGTCGTCCGTGTGCCCACCCACGTCGACGACCTGAAGCGGTTTCAATCGCTCGAGGCACTATTCGAACACGCCTATGTCGAAGAAAACGTGCTCTACAAGGGCAATAGAATTCCCATCCGCTGGTCAGATGAAGTAGAAAACGAACAAATCTTTTTCTATCACATCCAAGACGAGCGGGGACGCACCTACATCGAAGGCCACTCGCAGACCGCACCGTCCAAGCAGGTCGATGCCGGACACCAGGCCCGGCTGTGGGAAAGGCAGTACTTTGTCACCTTGCGCCCCAACCCGCGCGAGTATTTTGACTTTGGCACGCGCATCCAGCGCCAGTTCCCTTTTCACGTATTAGACACTCTATTTTCAGAAGCGCCTTATGGGACATTGGAGAGCCGCAAAGCAGAGGCGCTGGAGAACGCCGCCAGGCGCCAAGATAACCTCTTTGCCGAGATTGCCAAAATGCAGTTGAGCCAGTGGGATAAACTCGACATAAACACACTTGAGCGCACGATCGACAAAATCAACCGGCGCGGCGATTGCAGCGATTTTGATCTGGTCGGCCTGCTCGGCGCGTTGTATCGCTATGGCGACGATCCGGCGTTCCCAGAAGCGCTCAAAACGTCGATCCGCGATTGCGCGCTCGGTTTCAAGTACTGGCACGACGAGCCGGGCGTCGACGCGATGTGTTACACCACCGAGAATCACAGCATCCTCTTTCACACCTGCGAGGTGCTGGCCGGGCAGCTCTACCCGGAAGAAATGTTCGGCAACGCCAGTCAGCCCGGACATTGGCACCGTCAAAAGGGCGAAGCGTTGGCCCTCGATTGGCTGCGCTCGCGCGGTCAGAGCGGATTCCGCGAGTGGGACTCGAACTGTTACTTTGAAGAAGACCTGCTCGCCCTCTCCCACCTCGCCGACCTGGCCGAGACGGAAACGGTGCGCGAGTTAGCGACAATCCTGATGGACAAGCTATTTTTCATCATGGCCATCAACTCGTACAAGGGCGTGTTTGGCTCGACACATGGGCGTACTTATGCGCCGTTCATCAAGGGGGGGCAGCTAGAGGCGACCTCCGGCATCAGCCGCCTGATGTGGGGGATGGGCGTGTGGAACCACAACATTCGCGGCGTGGTCGCCCTGGCCTGCTCGGGCTACGAACTGCCCTTTATCATCGCCGACATCGCCGCCCGGCTGCCGGAGGAATTTTGGAGCCGCGAGCGGATCGCCGCGCCCGATGACGACTGGCGTGCCTCCGGGTCGTTAGGGCCGGAGGTCAACAAGGTGACTTACAAGACGCCCGACTATATGCTCTGCTCGGCGCAGGACTATCATCCCGGCGAAAAGGGTTATCAGCAGCACATCTGGCAGGCCACATTGGGGCCAAACGCCGCCGTTTGGGTCAACCACCCGCCTTGCGCGGGCGAACAGGGCGCGCACCGGCCCAATTTCTGGCACGGCAACGCTGTGCTGCCACGCGTCGCGCAGTGGAAAGACGTGCTGATCGCCATCCATCGCCTGCCCGAAGATGATTGGCTGGGTTTTACCCACGCCTATTTCCCGACCCGCGCGTTCGACAGTTATACCGTCCGCGACGGCTGGGCCTTTGCGCAAAAAGGCGCGGGCTACCTGGCGCTCACCGCCAGCCAAGGGATCGAGCTGGTCAAGACCGGCCCCAGCGGCTATTATGAGCTGCGATCGAAGGGCAGCCCCAACGTATGGCTCTGCCAGATGGGTCGCAGCGAACTCGATGGCAGCCTGGGCGAGTTTCAGAACAAGGTGCTCAAGGCCAGCCTCGCGTTTGACAGTGCGTCGGTCGCATACACCTCTCTGCGCGGCGATGTGCTCTCATTTGGCTGGCAAGGCCCGCTGACCCTGAACGGCGAAGCACAGGCCCTGGCCGGGTTCAAGCACATCGAGAACCCCTACTGCACCGTCGATCTGCCGGCGACCGGGATGGAAATCCGTTTTGACGAGTACCTGTTGCGGCTTAATTTTGAATAGGGCCTATCCCCCAAGATTGTTGCTTTTTGAGCAAAAAATCTTTCCGAGCGGACTAACCCCTGTTCAGTTCTGATTGATTCGGGATAGGATATTTCCATTAGAAAACGCGGAACAATTCTGTAACAACTGATTTGACAAGCCTATTAAAGTGTGCTAAGATTGCGGCAAGCTTGGCTTTTTTGCCCAAGCGGGTGAGGAGGAGAAGGTCATCTAGCCCGATGCAGAGCCAGCAGCGTGCTCAGTTTGTCCCCTGCCTTGTCCCCAAACCCTGTTTACCTCGGTATCCATGTGGAACCCAAACCGGTAGAGGTTCCCATTGTGTGATACAAACATTTATTCAGGTTTTTGAATCCTAAAGGAGGAAACATGTCCAAGATTTCACGTCGAGAGTTTTTGCGTCTTTCGACCGTGGCGGCAGCCGGTGTTGCCATCGCGGCCTGCGCCAAGACGGAAGAAGCCACAGTAGCACCCAAGACCGAGCCGACGGCAACGACAGCGGCCAAGGCCGAGCCGACGGCAACCACTGCGCCACAAATCCCCGCACCCGGCGGTGAAGTGCCCCGCAACCGCACTCTGGTCAACAATTACGGCGACACCGAATTCAGCAACGTGGGTGTCTGCGGCCCCTACGCGAACAACTTTAATCACCAGCACGGCATGGCGTCCGAATTGGAATTCATGTTCTACTATACCGCGCTCAACGACAAGTTCTTTGGTCACCTGGCCGAGAGCTATGAGTACGACGACGCGGGCACCGAGATGACCGTCTACCTGCGCAAGGGCGTCGAGTGGAGCGACGGCACGCCGTTCACCGCCAACGACATCGCTTTTACCTACAACTCGCTGATCGCCAAAGCCCCGGACCTGCGCGACTCGTCCCGCGTCAAGGTGCTGACCAAAGAGGTCATCGCCGTGGACGATTACACGGTCAAGTTCGTGCTCAACACGCCCAACGTGCGCTATCACGACACCGAGTGCACCTGCCGTTTTGACCGCGGTGTGTACATTGTCCCCAAGCACATCTACGAGACCGTTGAGGGCGACTGGCGCGAGTTCAGGATGAGCTGGGAAGACAACGCTGACTGGCCCGTCGTACTGGGCGCGTACAAGCGCACCGAAGACACCCCCACGCACAAGCACTTTGACCTGCGCCCGGACTGGTGGGCGATCAAAACCGGCTTTATGCCCGCCCCCGAGGTCTACCGTGTGATCCAAATTGGTTACAGCGACGACACCAAGGCCGCGCAGATGTTCATCAACAACGAGATCGACTACTGCCTGGACGTGCGTCCGCGCACGATCGAGTCGATCCTCGCCCAGGCCCGCCATTGCATGACCTATACCGGCAACAAAAAGCCCTACGGCTATGTGGACTGGTGGCCCATCTCGATGTATTTCAACACCTCGGTAGCACCCTTTACCGACAAGCGCGTCCGCTGGGCCATCGCCTATGCCGTCAACCAGCAGCAGTTGGTTGACGTCGGCTGGGACGGCGCGGGTAAGGTGACCTATCACCCCTTCCCCGAGTACCCCGGCCTGATGAAGTACGTCGACGCCTGCAAAGACCTCTTTGAAAAGTACGACGTCCTCGAAACCAACCAGGACAAGGTCGATCAATTGATGACCGAGGCCGGGTTCACCAAGGATGGCGAAGGCTTCTGGGTCGATTCGTCCGGCGCGCGCCCCGACACCAACATCTGGGCCGGCGTGCCGCTGTTCGGCGACATCGCCCCGGTGACGGCGGAGCAGTTACGCAAGGCCGGGTTCGATTCGACGCACGTCACCCCGCCCGATGTGTGGTCTGGCAAGGGTGACGGCCGTTCGATGTTGCACTTTTTCGGGCACGGCGGCTCGGTGCGCGACCCCTTCACCACGCTCGATATGTACCACATCCGCAACGTCAAGGAGAACGGCGTGGACTGCGGCGATAACCGCCCGCGTTGGGGCAACGAAGAGTACAGCGCGATCATCGACGAACTGAGCAAGACCAACCCGGAAAAAGACCCCGACAAAGCCCAGGAGCTGTTCCGCAAGGCGATGGAAATCTGGCTGGACGAGCTGCCCGAAGTGCCGCTGGTGCAGTGGTTCCACCGCGTCCCGATCAACACCACCTATTGGAGCAACTGGCCCGTCGAGGGCAACGGCTACAACACCGCCCTGTGGCACATCACCATGCCGATCACCCTCTGGAACCTCAAGGCCACCAACGCCTAAGAGGGGCATCGCAGACGCTCGACTTGAGCGCAACGTTAAGGGAGGCCTTGATCCTCAGGGCCTCCCTTTTAATGAAACACGGGAAAAGTAAGGGCGAGGCATCCCCAGATAGAATCTGTTCATCTGGTATGGCTCTTTTGTATGAGCATCCTGATCAACAAATCACTAACAAGGGATGCCTCGCTCCTACAAGTGGTTTTTGATCGGCGGTCAGCCGTCAGCTTGGGCTGGCGTCTGGCGGCCGAACGCTAGACAGAGGTGAACTATGCGACTTGGTTACATTGTCAGGCGCGTGTTTTTCCTGATCGGCGTTATATGGTCGGCGGCGACGCTCAACTTTATCCTGCCACACCTGGCCCCGCGCGATCCGGTCAGAGAACAGATCGTGCAAAAAGTAGCCACGATGGGCCTGAGTGCAGTGGACATCCAGGGACAGATCGATTCGATGAAAAAACTGTTTGGTCTGGATCAGCCGCTGTGGAAACAGTATCTTGACTATATGGGCCGGATCATCCGCTTTGATCTCGGCATTTCAATCGTCAACTATCCGAGCACGGTCAACGAACTGATCGCCCAATCGATCCCTTACACACTGGCTATGGTCGGCACGTCAACGATCCTGGCCTTTCTGCTCGGCACGATCGCCGGCGCGCTGCTGGGATGGACTAAATCCAAGCTCTTTTTGAACCTGTTCCTGCCCCCGATGATGATCTTTTCCGCTTCCCCGGCCTTTGTGATCGCCCTGATCCTGATCTACTACCTGGCCTTCAAGGCCAAGCTGTTCCCGCTGGGCCGCCCGTATGGGTTGTTTACCAAGGTCGACTGGTCCAGCTTTAAGTTCTGGCTGGAAGTGATTCACCACGCGATATTGCCATGCCTTTCGCTGATCCTGGTTTCAATGGGCGGCTGGAGTCTGGGCATGCGCGCGATGATGGTCACCGTGGCAGGGGACGACTATATGACCTTTGGCGAGGCCAAGGGCCTCAAGGGTGCGCGGCTCTTTTTCCAGTACGCGCTGCGCAATGCCCTGCTGCCGCAGATCACCGGGTTGGCCGTCCAGCTCGGCACTATCGTCTCCGGCTCGACTCTGGTCGAGGTCTATTTTCAATATCCCGGCCTGGGCAACCGGCTCGGCGGGGCGATCGCTTCGTTTGACTATTACATGATCTCCGGCATCGTCTTCTTTATGGTCACCGGCATCGCTCTGGCCACCTTCTTTGTCGATTTGCTCTACCCATTCCTCGACCCACGCATCTCGTACCAGAAGGGAGCATAACAATGGGCGAATTTCTGAGATACGTCGGACGAAACCCAACCCTGGGCTGGGGGATAGGCTTGTTCCTTGTTCTGCTGTTGTTCAGCACGGCCGGGCGCTTTTTCATCGACACCGAAGACGCCTATGCACTGGCCACCAAAACGGACCTGCCACCCTCGTTGAACTGGGATGCACTGCGCAATCGGGAGGAACTGGGCCTCAGCTTTCGCGAAGCCGTGATCGAGACCTTCCGGCACTCCTTCGGCACTGACAGCCAGGGCAAGAGCCTGCTGGCCTGTCTGGTAATGGGCACCGGGATGACCCTGCAGATCGGAGCTATCGCCGGGGCGTTCGGCCTGGGCATCGGCACGCTGCTCGGTTTTGTCACTGGCTACTATGCGGGCACCCTCTTTGACAGCTTTGTCACCGCGATCGTCGACATTGTGCTCACCATGCCCGGCTTTTTGATCCTGATCCTGATTGCCTCTTCGTTGACCAGACCCGACAAGATGACCGTGCCTCAAATGGGGCTGATCGTCTCCACGGTATCCTGGGCCTTTCCGACCCGCGCCATCCGCGCCCAGGTGCTCAGCATGCGCCAGCGCCCCTTTGTGATGATGGCCCAACTCTCGGCGATGAGCGGCCCAGAGATCATCCTCAAAGAACTGATGCCCAACCTGCTCCCCTACCTGGTGATGAGCCTCGCCAATGCGGTTTACGGCGGTGTGATGGGCTCGATAGGCCTGCAGGGCCTGGGCATCGGCGACCGGCGGCAACCCTACCTGGGCATGATCATCTTTTGGCTTAACTATTACTCGGCCTTTTTGCGCGGCATGTGGTGGTGGATTCTGGAACCGGTCGCCATGATCATCCTGCTGCTGACTTGCCTGACGTTGATCTCGTTCGGGTTGGACGAAGTGGCAAACCCAAGAACACGGAGGGCAGTATGAGCAAACCTATCCTCGAACTGCAAGACCTGCGGGTTTATTACCACGTCCCGGCCGGCGCGGTCAAAGCCGTCGATGGCGTCAATCTGACCCTCGAAGCAGGCAGCAAGTTGGGCCTGGTCGGCGAGTCTGGTTCGGGCAAATCGACGATGGCTCTGGCCCTGCTGCGTATGATCAAAGAACCGGGCAAGATCGAAGGCGGCAGGATGCTACTCGACGGCGTAGACCTGGTCAAACTGTCCGAAGAAGAGATGCGCCAGACTCGCCTGAGCAAACTGAGCATGATCCCTCAGGGTGCGATGAACTCGCTGCACCCGCTTAAAAAGATCAAAGACCAGATCATCGAGGGCATGCAAGACCACGACATGATGATGAGCAAGGCCGAATACGACGAGCGCGTGTTCACCCTGCTCGAAGCAGTCGAACTTGACTCAAAAGTGGCGGGGATGTTCCCTCATCAGCTAAGCGGCGGCATGAAGCAGCGCGCACTGACGGCGATCGCCATCTCGATGCACCCCCAGGTGATCATCGCCGACGAGCCGACCAGCGCGCTCGACGTGGTCATTCAGCGCCAGGTGATGGAGATGCTCGACCGCCTGCAGGACGAACTGAACCTGTCGATTATCCTCATCGGCCACGACATGGGCTTGATGGCCCAGTTTGTGGATCGCCTGGCAGTGATGTATGCCGGCAAACTGATGGAAGTGGCTGAAATTCACAACATTTTCCAAGAGCCGCTCAACCCTTACACCCAACTGCTGATTCAGAGCTTGCCGGTGCTGGAAAACAAAGGCGTGTTTACCGGCATCCCTGGCATCACACCCTCGCTGTTGAGCGTGCCGCCGGGTTGTGTGTTCAACAACCGCTGCCCAAAGGCAATGGACATCTGTTCCAAAGAGATCCCCGCCTACCAGGAGGTCAAGCCGGGCCACTGGGTCGCCTGTCACCTGTATGGGGGTGCACAATGACATCATTGATGGAACTCAAAAACGTCAGCAAAATCTTTGCCAGTCACGGGCTTTTCCAGCCCAAGTCGGTCACCGTGGCGTTGGATGATATGTCGCTCGTGCTGGAAGAAGATTTTCCGTACATCATCACCGTCGCCGGCGAAAGCGGCAGCGGCAAGACCACTCTGGGTATGCTCCTGTTGGGTTTCTACACCCCCACCATGGGCGAAGTATTGTATAACGGCCAGAATATCCACGAGCTTCCGCGCGGGGGCATGTTTGAATTCCGTCGTGACGTGCAGGCTGTGTTCCAGGATCCCTTTGCGGTCTATAACCCCTTTTACAAGGTTGACAACCTGCTAAGTATCCCGATCAAGAACTTTGGGCTGGCCTCGTCCAAGGCGCAAGCTCAAAACATGATGGAGCAGGCTTTGAGCAACGTAGGCCTGCGTCCGGAAGAGACGTTGGGCCGCTACCCGCATCAGTTGAGTGGCGGCCAACGCCAGCGCATCGCCGTGGCGCGCGCGCTGCTGCTCAAACCCAAGCTGCTCATCGCCGACGAGCCGGTGTCGATGGTCGACGCCTCACTGCGCGCGACGCTGCTCAAGGCTTTGCGCTCGCTCAACCGCGACTTTGGCATTCCCATCCTGTACATCACGCACGACCTGACCACAGCCTACCATGTCAGCGACTATATCGTGATCCTGTACCACGGTTCGGTGATGGAAGCCGGCAACGTCGACGCGATCATCACCGATCCCAAGCACCCGTACACGCAGCTTTTGGTCGGCTCGATCCCCTGGCCCGATCCCAACCGGGTATGGGGCGACGTACAAATCCTCTCCAAGGTCAAGGGCCTGCGCGAAGAGACAACCGGCTGCAAGTTTGCGCCACGCTGCCCGCACGCCTTTGACAAGTGCGAAACGGCCCGCCCGCCGCTCTACATAATCGACGGCATCCGCGCCGCCTCGTGCTACCTGTACGAAAGCGACGACATCATCACCCGGGAGAACCTCAACACACTGTTTCCGCGCAAAGAAGCGGCATCACGCCGAGAAACAGTGTCGCAATGAGTAGGGGCGAAGCATTCCCAAACTCGACTGGACAGCACTGTTGTATTTCATCACAATGTATAACCTGTTGAGACATAAATTTTAGAGAATGCTTCGCCCTTTCGCTCATTTCCTCACAAAACACCGCAAGGCGATAACGACCCTGCGGTGTTTTGTGTTATTGGGTTACGTCTGCAAGATTTCAGGGCCTATCCCCCAAGATCGTTGTCTTTTGTGCAAAGATTTTTCCGAGCGGCCAAGGCCTGTTCAGTTCCGATTTACTCGGGATAGGAAACGCACATGAAACGAAAAACTCGCCCCAGCAAGCACGCGCAGACTCCGCAAGTGCTTTACATTCATCCGGCCAAACAAGGGGTTGATTTCCAGTCGCCCGGCGGCGCTTCGATGGGCCGCCCCTACGGGCTGATGCCCGTCGGCGTAGCCGCCCTGGTCAATGTGTTGCGTCAGGAAGGCATTTCGGTCACAGGCATCAACCTGCCGATGGAGAAACATCGCGATCCGGCTTTCGATCTGGCCGCCTGGCTGCGCCAACACGCAGACGCACGAATCGTGCTGATCGATATGCACTGGTACGAGCACACCTACGGCGCGATCAGCGTCGCCCAGGCGGTCAAGCAGACCCTCCCCCGCGCCTGGACGGTGCTCGGCGGGCTGAGCGCCACCGCCTTTGCGCGCGACATCCTGACTCACTTTGACGAGGTCGATTTTGTGATCAAGGGCGACGCCGAAAAACCGCTGCTCGATTTGGCCCGGCGGCTGCTTCAGCCGCAGCGTAACCTGGCCCTGGTGCCCAACCTCGTGTATCGAGAAAATGGGCAGATCGTCGAAAATGAGCAGAGCTATTGCGCCGCCACCGAAGACCTGGATCGCCTTAACTTTGTCGACATTGACTTTATTGAGCATGTCGACGAGTATTACGTTCACGAGTACATTGTCACCGATTTGCAGGCTGCACGTGGCGCGCTGGACAAAAGCCGCTTTCGCGGCCGTTGGCTGTGCAACGCGCGCGGCTGCAAGTACAACTGCTCCTATTGCGGCGGCTGCAAATCGGCGCACAAGACCCTGGCCGGACGCGATGGCATCGTGCCCCGCTCGCCGGCCAAAATGATCGACGACCTGGAACGGCTGGTCCAAAACCGGGTCATCCAGGCCTCGATGAGCTACGACCTAGCTGAACTAGGCGAGGCCTACTGGTGCGAGTTTTTTGACCGCCTGCGCCGCAGCCAGGTCAAAATCGGCCTGTACAACGAGCTGTTCCAGTTGCCCCAACCTGATTTCATTGACACCTACGCCGGCAGCGTCGACGTCGCCCAGTCGTGCGTCGCCCTCAGCCCGCTGTCGGGGTCGGAGCAGGTGCGCCGCTTGAATGGCAAGCAGTACTCGAACGACGCGTTGTTTGGCGTCCTCAACGCGTTGAAACGGCATAACCTGTCTATCTTTGTCTATTTTTCGCTCAACCTGCCCGGCGAAAACGAAGAGACTGTTATCGAAAGCATCGATCTGGCACGCGAAATCGCCGACTTTTATCCCAACGACCTGCTCAAGATTATCACCTCGTGCCATACCATCGATCCCTTGTGTCCGATGGGCACCGATCCAGACGAATACGGTGTACAGGTCGATATGACCTCGTTTATGGACTTTTACACCTATTGCCGCGACACGCAGCTCGCCGGCGAGCAGGCGCGCACGGAGGCGCATCGCGGTTTCCGGCCCGCCGATCCCCAGGCGCGTTCGCTGGCGCGCATGGCCGATCTGTGGGATGCCGCACGCGTCGGGCACGAAAACTGCTGGTGGCCTGTGCCGCCGAGCTGGTGAGAGGAAGCAGACAAATGGGCGAATCGACAAATGAGCAAATCGCAAATCGCAAATCGCAAAATCGACAAACCGCAAATAGCAAATCGCGCGCCGCTCAGGGTGCCGTCTGCTATTTGCTATTTGCCTCTCTGCTACTTGGCGCGTTGAGCTACTGGCTGCCCTGGGTCGATCACCCGACAGCAGCCCTGAAACTCAGCGGGCAGGATATGGGCGAGTTTATCAAATTCATCCCTGCCTTTCGCAATGGCGAGGTCAAGTTCGGGCGCCAGTTGTTTTATTTGCCGCCGCTGGTCTGTACATTGAGCCTGACGCTGATCGGCATCAACCGGCACTTGCCCTACCCGCGTTGGCTGCGGATCGCCGCCTTGGGCATCGCCCTGCTACTGCTGCCCGGCCTGCTGCCGCCAGTGTGGGGCACGCCGAAAGACTGGTTTACCGCCGAATTTCGCTGGCAAGGCGTTGCGCTGATCCTGGGTGCGCTGTTCGTTCTGGCACACGGCGCATTTCGCCGTCTCCCGCTCCGCAGGCTGACCGTCTCGCTCATCCTGCTGGCCCTGATCGGCTTGCTGCCCGCCCAATGGGCACTTTGGCGGATCAAGCCTTATGTCTGGGCCGTTTACGGCACGCCCACCATCCGTCTGGGCTGGGGACTGTGGCTGCACTGGATCGCCTGGATCGGCGCCGCCACAACGGCGATCTGGGCTAGTAAGGGCGAAGCATTCTCGGATTAAACCGTGTGGTATTCTTGTCTTTCATTATAATGCATATTTTATCGATCTGTTCATCTTGACGAATGCTTCGTCTCTACTATTTCCATTGCACAATGATTTGGCGCATGCTATAATGAACACACTGTGAATTCAACCTCGAGATTCAGGGGAATCCCCCAAGGAGATGGAAATGGAAGAAACCACGCGCCCGTGCCAACAACTCGTACAAAGTTTTGTCAAAGGCATCGCACCCAAAATTGAGCGATTCAAGGAAGGCTTTGACTGGAGCATCATGTTCGAACTCTTTGACGACGCCATCCAGGCGGTCGAAGAGATGGAAGAGATCGAAGGCGGCGCGGCCAAAAAAGCCTGTGCCGTCGAAATTATCCTCGCCGTCTATGATGAATACAAGATCGACATCCCCTTCTTGCCGGCCATGTTTGAAAAGCAAGCCCTCAAGTTCATCATCAATTATGCCATCGACGGCATCGTCGCCATTCTTAACAAGCGCGGCGTCTTTGTGCACGATGCGCCCACGCCGGATAATGAGATTTGACAAAAGGTTAACTCTGAGTATAATACACACTCATAAACTTGATGAAAAGGAGGCTATTAGATGCGCTATATTTTTATCAACTGCCAGATAATCGATGGCAGCGGTCAATTCAATAGGAGTAGTGCGTCTAGTCGCCGGTGATTATGTCAACTAGCTGTTGACAGACACAAAAACCAGCAGGCCGTGGACGCACTACCATCCACGGCCTTTTTACTTGTCACAAACAGAACCCGATTCACATTCAGCGATGTGACAGCATCCGACCGAGGCCGTGGAAACAAATCCACGGCCTTTTTCATTTGAAAGGAGTTTTTGATGAGCGAACTCACACTTGTCCAGACACTAAAGCAGTAATTGACCGGTTGTCACTCCGGCGAGCCGACAACCGATTGGTACTCTAGAACTGAATTTGCTATGCGGGTCTCGCACACAGGCAGGACTCTGATTTGTCAGCATCAGCTTGATCGAGTACCGGACTCAAAGGAGCAAACAATGCATTCACAAAACATCGCCTGGCTCGTTCAATCGCATCAACGACAACGCTTGTATGAAGCAGAACAGGATCGACTGGCACAGCAGATCAAAAGCCAACCCGGAGCAAAGTTTTTCGGATTTGCAAACACTTTGGGCAACTGGCTTATCGAGCTGGGCCTTCGCTTGAAAAGTGCGTCGTCCGCGTGCCCGCGATGCAATCTGCGAGCCAGTACACAGACACCAACCAGAATCATCAAAGTTTAGTCTGCACGTCGTCATCCAGACCACGTGCTTGTTATAAAGCAAAGAGAGGGAGAAAACAATGAATCAGCAAGAATTTATCCTCCGCGAGATCAGCATGCCAGAGGATGCCGAAAAGCTCGCCGCGATGTGGATGGCCAGCAATGACCAATGGCCGGGCACCTGGAGCGGCGGCACCGAGATCACCGCGCAGTGGGTGATCGAATTTCAAGAGCGGGAAAAGATGCTCAACACCTATGTCATGGAAACTGCCGACGGCAGCGCAATCGCCGGGTATTGCAGCTTTCACCAGCCGTCCGACGAAAAAGACGTCGGCTATGTCGGCCTGCTCAACGTCGATCCGAACTATCAGAAGCTTAGCCTGGCGCGCAAGATGCTCTGCCGCTGCGTGGAGCGCAGCGTCGAGTTGGGCTTTAAGCAGATGACCCTGCACACCTGGCCCGGCAACCTCAAGGCCGTGCCGCTGTACAAAAAAGTCGGGCTGTACTGGGTGCCGGATACGTCGGTGCATATGCGCAACTTTATCCCGAGCATTCTGACGATGCCCTGCGCCAGGCCCTACTTGGACCGCCATTCCTGGTACGAGACCTTTCAGCGCGTGCTCGATCAAAAAGAAGACGACGAGCGCTGGGAAGGGATGAAAGTCTTTACTTTCCGCTGGCAGGCTGGCGACGATATGCTCGCCGTGTGGGTCGACCGTGAGTCGCAGACCTTGACCGCGGTCGAGACGAACGATTTCTTTGCCGCCGCGATAGCCGACAACATCGAACCGGCCAAGGGGCTGCCGACGCAGATGCGTTGGAAACTGACCAACAAGAAAAGCAAGCCGATGCTCATCTCACTGATCGCCAACGGCAACGAACACTTGCAGATCGAACACCGCAAGGCGTTGACGCTCAAGCCAGGCGAGAGCGTCGAGATTGCAGCCCGAGTTGACATCGCCGCCGACGCGCCCGAGGTCAAGCATGACAAGCCGGCGCCGGCGATCAAAACACTGCTCATCATCGACGGCGAGGTGATCGAACTGGCCACCGGCCTGCGCCCACAGCCGGCGGTCTCGGTCGAACTGGCCCCGAAATACGTCACCCTTTTCCCGGGCGTGTCCAAGGCAGTCAACCTGCAACTGCGCAGCTACCTCGACCGAGAGATCGAGGCCACAGTCAGCCTTGCGCCGTCGCCCGGCCTGGAGGTCGACTGGACGGAGCGCAAGATCGGCGTGCCCCAAAAGAACTGGGGTGGCGCGCCGGTCATGCTCACTGCGGACAAGAGCGGCATCTATGAACTGCAAGCCACCGTCATTTTCGACGAGGGGCGCACGCTGCCGCAAACGCTGACCGTGTTCAGCCTGCCTGCCGGCGGTGTTCTGGCCGGCCGGGATGGCAAAAACGCGCGCATCGAGAACGAGTGGACGCGGCTGATCATCGAGCCGAGGCACGGCGGCATGCAGATTCGCTCACCCAAGCGGAACGAATCGCTGGGCCACCTGCACGAGGTTATCGGCCCGCCCTTCTGGCCGTCCGAACTGGAAGACAAGGAATATGACATTGCGGTGCAGCAAGAACAAGGCCGCATCACCGCCACCCTGACCGCCCGGCTCGACGACTATCCGGGGCTGGTCTTGCAGCGCAAGGTCACAATGGGCGCAGGACCGCTGATCGAGGTCGAGTACGCGATGGGCAACACCGGCACCGAGACGCACACCGTCCAGATCCAGGCGCGCAGCGTTCCATCGCACAACGAGCGGGCCACAATTACCCTGCCGCTCAAGGACGGCATCGTCCAGAGCCGGCGCACCGAGCTGCCCGCCGCCGACGAAGACATCAGCAAAAAGCCGGAGGCTCTGGCCGAATGCTGGACGGCGCAGACTTCAGTGCACGGCACGTTTGGCGTCGTCTGGACTCCGGGCATTGTTGAAAACGAGATTGGCTGGGGTATCACCCTGCTCTCGCCTCAACTCGAATGCAAACCACAGACCTGGATGCCGGCCGGCCGGCAGTATCTCTATGCCGGGCCGGGCGACTGGCAGGCCGTGCGCACCTACGCGCGCCGCTTGAGCGGCGTCGACGAAACGCCGGAGCCGATACCGGCCCAGCCGCGCGCCGTCTACAGCGCGCGCCTGGAGCCGTCGCCGCTGGTCTCGCTGGACGACACGGTGCAGGCCGAGTTGACGATCGACAACCTGCGTGCGCGCCCGTTGAGCGGGCAGGCGCAACTGGCTCTGCCGGATGGCGTCGCCGCCGACCGGACCGCGTTCGAGATCGGCGCAGTCACCGTCGATGCGCCGTTCAAAGAAGCGCTGAACCTGACCGTTCCGGCGCAGGCCGCCGCGCACGAGGGCACGCTGGCGCTGCAAACGCAGTTGTTCGACACCGAGATCGCCGTGCCGCTGATCCGCCTGGGCGACCGGAGCAAGGTCGTGGTGCAGCAAGGCGAAGCCATGTGGACGGTCGACAACGGGCGCACTCGCTTCACGGTCGCACCGGCTTTCAGCGGCGCAATGACGGCGTGGACAGAGCACGCGAACCACGGTTCGCCCGTCAATCACCTGCTCTCGCCCTACCCGGAGCAGAAAACCTTTGGCTGGATGAGCCCCTGGTACGGCGGCATCACTCCGCTGGCAATGTATGGCAACGAAGTGCCGGGCAAGCTGGGCAACGAGATGTTTACTGCGCAAATGGTCGAGCAGACTGACGCGCGCGGCATCGCCTGGAAGGGTGTGCGCGTGAGCTGCGAGATCAAGCGCGAGCAGTTAGTCGGCCTCGCCGTCGACGTGGATTACCTGACCGTCGGCAACAGCAACGTGCTCAAGCTGGTCTACCGCCTGCGCAACCTGACCACCGCCAAGCGCGGCATTGGTTTCGGCTGGCAGACCTACTGGCAGCTCGACGGCGCGTGGGAGAAAAATATCCTGCGCAGCGAATACGTCGAGCGCAAGCCGACGCCATGGGATAGCTGGTCGGATGTAGGCAAATGGGGGTTGGCTGTCAACGGCGAAACCGGCCGCACAGCAATCCTGGTCAGCCCCTACCCCGATGTGTTCCTGGTCGACTGGGGCAACGTCGGCGGACACCTGGGCTTCTTGGGCAGAATGGAAGTAGAACCCTCCGGCACGGCGGAGCGTGTGTGTTACATCGCGTTGTGCGCCAGCCCGGAAGAAGCAAAACGATACATTCCACTTCAGGATTATCTCTAAACAGTCAAGAAACCAGGTTTTTGGCAAAAACCTGGTTTCTTGCAAACAAAAAACGCGCCGCCCCTCGAGGGGCGGCGCGTTCGTTTCCATCACCGTTCATTCACTTCTGTTGCCAAAATCCTCATCTCTAACCAAGTCTTCCCAGTCAAAATCGGGCCAATCGGCGTACAGGGCATAGTCGAGTTCGGGCGGGTCAAGCCGCACCAACTCCAACTCGACGCCGCACTGCACGCACAGCG
>JAFGEY010000211.1 GCA_016931365.1 Anaerolineae bacterium | reverse complement strand
TGCCCCAGGCTGTACAGGTCGGCGGCGGGCGTGGGTGGCAATGCCGGGTTGAGCAGCTCCGGGGCCTGGTAGGCGCGGGGCACATCGGGGTCGGGCTTGACCGGGCCGACGGTGAGCGCGCCGGGCAGCGCCAGCCGGGCGTGATCAAAGTTCATCAGGCGGGGCTGCTCGTCGCGCCCGATGAGGATGTTCTCCGGGCGCACGTCGCGGTGGATGACGCCGGCCTCGTGCGCAGCCTGCAACCCGGCGGCGATGCCCTGCGCCAGTTCCAGTTTGCGCTCCAACGAAAGCGGCGTTTCGGCGCTCAACAGGCCACGCAGCGTCCCGGCTTCGGACCAATCGGTGACTTCGACGAACAGGTTGGGGTCGTTGGGGTCGGTGAAGAAGGCTTGCAGGGCAATCAGGTTGGGATGCCGGCCGATTTTGTGCAGCGCCTCGGCTTCGCGGTGGATGCACTCCCGGCGCTGTGCTTGCGCCTCCAGTTCCAGGTAAGGATCGTAGGAGAAGACGCGCAGCCGCACTTTTTCAGCGCCGCGCAGCAGGATGGAGTGCGCCAGGAACTCGGAGACAGCGTCGCGGCGGGCGAGCGTCTCCTCGACCTCGTAATCGCCAAAGCGCAGCACCGCATCTGGACGCCCGCGCCCCGCTTCTTGCAAGGCTTTCTCCAAGGGACCGCGCAATGGACGCAAGTCGCCGGACGCGAATCCTCGCGCTTTGTCGCCCAGCGCCGCCGGATCGGTCAAGAAAGCGGGCAGGTCGGTGTAGCAGAAAACCCGCTCGCGGCACGCGCCGCGCAGGGCCAGCTCGCCCTGATCATCAGCGATGGCGACGAGGGCTTCGACCCAGACGTGGGCGCAGTTGAGGCAGCGACGCTCGATCTGGCTTTTCAGGACGCGGGCCTTGTTGTTGGCGGTGGGCCAGGGATTCTGGCGGCGGTGTTGGCCGGCAACCACCCACAGGTAGTCGTTGCCACGAATGCCGCCCAGCCAGCGTTTGATCTCGACAACATAGACGGCGTGCGGCCCGATGACGATGAGGTCGTATTCAAAGGCCGGGCGGCCCGGCTCGATGATCTCGACGTTGGGGATGAGGGTGTAGGTGTCGGGGAGGGCGGTTTTGAGGTAATGGACGACCAGCGCTTCGCCCTCGTTGGCCGGGCGCGCGCCGGGCAGTTGGATGAGTTTGGACATAGGGCCTCCGCAGTGAGGGATCGATCAACAAGAATCTTGCCGATTACATCAAAACTCGTTCGGGCAATCTAGGGACTAAATAAGATCTGAGTCTTGTTATTGCCATCAATGTCTATCACAAACACAACGTCGGCCTTCGGACTTGCCTGTTCCGAAAATACGATTCGCTTGTCATCTAGCCAAGCAAATGTCCGAGTTCGTTCGCTCTCATTGCGCGTGTTTGGTATCATCTTTAGCTCTTGAGTGTCAACTTCCCTTATCATTAGCACAGAGATATTTTCTTTGCATGCAAAAAAAGCCAGCAGCTTACCATTCGGTGACCACTTGAGACCATGTTCTGTGCAAATATGTAAATCAGGAATGTCTCCGTTCCCTTTTTCCTTTACATCTTGGTCTTTGACTATGGTATATACAGTTCCTTTGCGCGGCACGATTTTGATTTCTCGTGCAGAGTCCTCTCCACCGATAAACACCACCCGATCCCCTTTAGGAGAAATAACTGGCTCGGCTTGATATGTGATTCCTTGAGATAGATTCTCAATATGCCAAGTATCCGAAATAACCAAAGCAACTTCCCGGACACCTCGATTATCAATAGTCATCAAAATGCCGGACTCTGAACGACCGGCAATGTACACAGCCTGTTCAGGCTCAGTAGAAACCTTGAGAAGAGATAGATTCGCCCACCATTTGAGCTTTTGTCCAAGTCCAATGATCAATGGGACAACGATGATTATGATGATGACCAAGGTCGCTACGACCAGTACTCCCCAACGTCTTTGGGGTTTTGGTGATTTTAGATCATTCAAGCTCTTTGGCGGTTGAAAGTTATCGTGATCGCTCAATTCTTGCAAGATGTCTCCACTCATTTCAATACTATCAGTGACAAGTTCTCCTCTGAAGCAGCGTTGGCGTTGTTTGTCATGGATTTGACAATTCAAGACAAACAACGGAACATCGTAAACTTGGCTATGGCACCAACACTGAGCGAGGAGACTCGGAAATTTAATGATGGCAAAAACTATTTCAGTTTGTCGAACAGATTATGAATCGTTCTTGAAATACGAGTTGCCAGTCTCTGAATACCATTAGGGCCGAATCTCAGGCTATCCGGTGATATTTCAGGATTTTCTAAATAACTAGGGACTCGACTTCTATACCGTTGTATGTGTTCAGAAGCACCTTCCTTTTCTTCATCACTTTGCCGACCTCGACCATGTTGATATGTTGAGAACCAGACAATGAAGCCTAATAGTCCTGCAACAAAAATAAGGCACCACATCCGTTTTTTCCCGGCCATCAGATACCTCCCTTTGAAAAAATGCTCTCAATGCACTAGATTTGAGGTTTTCAACGAGCAAAGAGAATAAGTCACAATTATAGTAGTGTTATCCGGAATTGGCCCCAAGGTCCATTGATAAGCATTAGCCCAGTCGTCGAGACGACAATGGCTTATATTGACCCGAGGATCGCTGATTATTATATCACAAGGTTGCATATCTGTTTCTACAAAGTCAATTATTTTGACCTCATTAACTGTCTTGTCCTTGCATATATTCTGGAGAATTAGGGCAAAACGGACTTGATTTTTGGTTTCGTCTACGATCATTTTCGAAGCCTGGACGCTGTTTTGTTCACTAATAACAATGGGCAAAGATTGGCGATAGTAGTCAAACTCTTCAAACCGCCTCCCCGATGAGCGGTAAAAATCTGATATTCGCTGCCAAAGCTTCACTTCGTCATCAAAGCTTAGTGGCTTGCGCATGTGGAGTTTTTCCCGAAGATGCTCTTTGTAAAGGTCGAATGCAGACTTAACTCGTCCTCCCCAGTGTATGGCTGCGCTGTGCGAAAACAAATAAAAGCTGTAGGCAATTATTGGTGCAAAACAAAATGACAACGTGGCGGGCACCAACTTGAAAGAAAGAAGAAATACAAATGTCAGTTCAAAGCCTACAAATAGACTGACGTATCCAAGATTTAGCAGAAAATCGAACGCTGCTTTTTCTTGCTCAACAAAAGGAGCATAACCTTCTGAATGAAGAATGGGTGTCAGTCTAGGCCAAAGATAAATTGCATCCATTCCATAGCGGCTATGAGCATAGCCTTCAAATGCAGCGACTATATTACCAAGCCGGGTCGGAATAATCTCAGTTCGACTAGCGGGATAGTAAAACTGTTTTTGACCTTCCAATGATCTTTTGTACCCTACCCATTCGGCAAATCTGGTCTGAATATGGCGGTATTCACGGCTAGCTTCAATCTTGTCAAGTGCTTTTCGGATTTTGAGGTTAGGCTCAAATTCGTCTAGGAACTGGAGGTTTTGTGAGGCGGCGTTAACTATATCTAGGAATTGGCGGATTTTGGGATCAGATTGAGCATCCACAAGCTCGACCGATAGTTGTTGGATGACTAACTGGGTTCTAAGATGATCAAGAAATTGAATTTGATACTCGCATCGGCTGATTTCATTGAGCAGATTATCATATCTTTCTATCCATTTTCCTTTTTTCCATCTGCCAATATATGTCCATTCAAAAGAATACCCTTCCGCAAATCGAATCAACGGTCCATTCAGTACATATAGCAAATAGCTAAAAATGATAATAGCGATGAGACTTGTTGGAATTGCCCAAGATGATTGGGTGAAATCGCGATACACAATGGGAATAACGATGTATATGTTAAGCATAGTCCATACAGTAGCAGGAAAGATGGCTGCAATGTGAAGCGGCTGCATCAACAACCGGAGTATGTCTTGAAAAGTCGTAGGAAACAAGTTCATTCCATCCTCCTACAAACAAAAGCTATACCAATCAAAAACAAGGAACCTTGACAAGATCATGCAATAGGGTCTCTACCAAAGCGTAACCTGACATCGTGGTCTTCCCTTTTCGTCTCACGCCAAAGTGCAAGTACTTTGATGATCTTGGCGTGAGGCTATCCCATCCTCAACGCCTCGACCAACAACGCCTGGGCCTGGTCTTCACACTTGCTGGCTTGTGACAGTGCTTCGCTATAACTCTCGATCAAGTCGTGAATTGGCTTTTGCTGTTCTAATGGCAACAGCGGGATTTCAATCCGTGCGATATATTCCGGTGGAAGTACCAATTGCACTGATCCGTGAGCCGATCCTACCAACAAGCCGTATCCCACTTGACTGCTCAATACTGCGTAAAGATAACCGGACAGGATTCGAGCCGAATCACAGACCAAGCGCACCAAATGGTCTGTACCGGCCATTCCGGCCATTTCACGGCGCACGTAAGTGACCAATCCCGGCGTGCCAACCCGACTCACCAATACCCAACCTGGTTGGAGAATAGCCTGATTGACATTACGAGATTGTGTCCGCGAAACGTATTTATCGCTAGAAAGTTTGATCTTTTGCGCATCGGCGATTGAAAGCAATGGGACACCGTGCTCTGGGTTATCCACAAAAACTCGATGCAGTTTCCCCAGGTAAAACATGTCTATAAGCAAATCGCCGATGGGCACGAGCGGAACATGCGAGGAGCGGAAAATTTCAGCGGCCGTCTCACGAGCGGTATGGTAAGTGGCCTCGAAGCGCCAGTTAAGCCGCGAGAAAGGAACTGCCAAGAGGTTTTTGGTAGCAAACAGGGAGAGATCTGTTCGCAGTTGTTCAGAAGCGAGTGCTAACGCTTTGCGCCGTGAGGACTGCGCTTCCACCCGCAGCGCCGCCGCCCGCTCCACCAGCGCGTGGATGCGTTCTTCGATGGCGGCGTCCAGGCGGGGGATGGGCAAATCGGCAATATGTTTTGGTTCAATGTGTTGCACAACCGCACCGTAAGTGCCCTGAGTGAGCAAAGCGTATCCGATTGGGCTGCTTAGAACTGCGAACAGATAACCAGGTTGAATAACTTGCTCATCGGGTACTACTCGCATAATATGTTGTGAACCCGTCATTCCATCCATATCAGAACGGACGTAAACGGTGTTCCCGATTGTTCCAGAGCAAGATATCAAAGTCCAACCCTTTTGAATACGAATTGCGCTCAGCAAATGATCTGGCATATTCTTGCGAGACAGCAACTTCACGCCGCCAAGGTCTGCCTGTAGCATATCAGAGCTTGATAGGAAAGGAACTCCGCGATCAGGATCAGTCACATAAGTGCGAGCAAAACGAGGGCCATTGAATATCTGCGCTATATCTTTTAGAGCATCCAGCCGCCGCGCCGCGTAACCTGTCCGCGCTTCGCTCACAACGCCCGTCCCCTGCTCGCCGGCCGGTGCGCCCGCCCAGCGGCGCAGGCGGCGCAGCGCGCGCACACCTTCACTGGCGTGGTAGCTGGCATCGAGGCGGCTGTCGCCGGCATACAGATCGTTCACCGCCGTGACGACTGCTTTCATTCCGGCGTCTCCCCGCCGGCAAGGTACTGGCGGTATGCCTCGGCGATGCGCGGCAGGTCGTCGTCCGGCTTGCGCTCGCGCACCGACACGGTCGTTACCCGGTTGCGGCGCGCGCGGCGGCGCAGCACCTCGCGTTCCACTGCGTAGATCAGCTCCGCGCCGTCGGCGTCACGCACATACAGGTCGTTGCCGCGCCGGTCGTGACCGACCGTTTCGGCAATGGCCATAAAGACGGTGTAATCGGCGCGGCGGCCCAGCGCCTCGGCGTCGCGCTCGGTTTGCGATTTGCGCCGCAAAAAGAGCAGGCTGGCCTGTACGCCCACCTGCGGCAGAAACGCTTCCACCGGCAAGTCTACGCTCGCCAACACCTGGCACTGATCCAAAATCCAGGCGCGGATCGGCTCGGCGTCGGGGTTGCCCAGGATGCCGTCGGGCAGCACAATCGCCACCC
>JAFGEY010000210.1 GCA_016931365.1 Anaerolineae bacterium | reverse complement strand
CGAAGGGCATTTTCCCGCCGACCGGTTTCTCTCCAAACCGGTCGCGCCAGATAAGCTGATCAGCGAAGTCAAACGATTTTTAAAATAACTGTGGTTCGATCATAAATAGGAGGAAAGCAATGGCTGCTCGAATACTCGTTGTCGACGATGACCCGGACTTTGTAGAGATCATTCGCACTGTTCTGCTCAGAGAGGGCTATACGATAGACACCGCGGCCAACGGCGACCAGGCGCTGGCTAAAATTCGCGCTGACAAACCCGACCTGATCGTGCTCGACATCATGATGTCGACGATCCTGGACGGAGTCAACGTCAGCCACGTTCTTCACGAAGACCCTGCGTTGACCAAAATCCCGCTGATTATGGTTTCGTCGATTGCCAGCACTGAGCACGCCGAAATGTTTCCTACCGACGAATACCTGCACGTGGATCGCTGGCTATCCAAACCGATCCAGCCGCAGGAATTGGTCAAGACCGTAAAGCGGTTTGTTGAGTAGGCAGGATTGTTCTGCCACACGCAGCCTGGCAATATCACACCCGCAACTCAGCCCTGTTACACCTCCATCTCTGACATTGGATCATGCCAGGCACGCGGCCAGAACGCTGTGTTGAACCAGCATGAGGGAGTGCCGAATGACGTCTACAGCCAGAATTCTCGTCATCGACGACGATCCCGATTTTGTCGAGTTTGTGCGCATCATTCTCGAAGCCGGAGGCTATACGGTTTTCTGCGCGTACAATGCCGAACAGGGCCTCGAACTGCTGCGCCTCGAACGTCCCGACCTCGTCCTGCTCGACATGCTGATGTCGTACAGCATGGCCGGGCCGGAGGTCACGCGGACGATGCAGCAAGATGCCGAACTGCGCACCATTCCCCTGATCGTCATTTCGTCCGTCTTTACCGACAAACAGGCGATCGAACAACAGGAAACGTTCGCGTTCGTCAGCGCATTTCTCACCAAACCCGTCGAGCCCAGCGATCTCGTGCAACTGATCGAAAAAACACTCGCCAGCGATAACCCATAATCGCCATTCTTGATCCAGGGAGGCAAGATGTCCGAGCAAGCGCCTCAATTCAAAGACCCGCAAAAACGCGCCATGGTGCTCACTGCCCTTTACATCGCGCAGGAACAGCACGGCTATCTGACCCAGGAGGCCATCCAGCAGGCCGCCGACCGGCTGGGGCTGTCCGCCAAAGACGTTTTCGAGACCGCCAGCTTTTACAGCATGTTCCGCACCAGGCCGGTGGGCCGATACGTGCTCCAGGTCTGTACCGGCTTGTGCTGCTGGATGGAAGGCGGCGGCGAAAAGCTGGTCGAATTCATCGCCGAAAAACTGGGCATTGGCCCCGGCGAAACTACCGCCGACGGCCAATTTACCCTGCAAACAGTCGAATGTCTGGCTTCTTGCGGCACATCACCGACGATGCGCGTTAACGATGATTTGTATGAAGATCTAACCCCGGACAAGCTCGACCGCTTGATCGATCAACTGGCAGGGAGGTAGTCCAATGGCTACACAATTCGAACCCATTTTGCTGCGCAATATTCATCACCCCAACTCGGAAAGGATCGACGCCTATCTCAAGCAGGGCGGCTACCAGGCGGTGCGCAAGGCGCTGCTCGAACACACCCCCGCCGGGCTGATCGACATCGTCAAGGCCTCCAAGCTGCGCGGTCGAGGCGGCGCAGGCTTTCCGGCCGGACTCAAATGGAGCTTTATGCCCAAGGACGATGTGGTCAAGTACGTCTGTGTCAACACCGACGAGGGCGAACCGGGCACGTTCAAGGACCGTCTGCTGATCGAAAAGGACCCACACCAGGTGCTGGAAGGCATTATTATCGCCAGCTATGCCATCGGAGCGAACCGGGCGTTCATTTATATTCGCGGCGAATTTTTCCTCGGTGTCAAACGCTGGATCAAAGCCATCGACGATGCCTACCGGCGTGGCTACCTGGGCAAAAACATCCTCGGCAGCGGCTACGACCTGGATTTGTCGGTGCACAGGGGCGCGGGAGCTTATATCTGTGGCGAGGAAACGGCCATGATCAACAGCCTGGAGGGCAAGCGCGGCGAACCGCGCCTCAAGCCGCCCTACCCGGCGCAGCAGGGCCTGTGGGGCAAACCGACGCTGGTGCATAACGTCGAGACGCTGGCTAACGTGCCGCACATCGTGCTCAACGGTGCGGAATGGTACACCGGGATCGGCACGGAAAAGAGCACCGGACCCAAGCTGTTCTGTGTCGCCGGGCACGTCAAAAATCGCGGCAATTTCGAGCTGCCTTTGGGCACGCCATTGCGCGAGATCATCTACGAGCACGCCGGCGGGATGCGCAACGGCCGTCCGCTCAAGGCGATCATCCCCGGCGGCGCGTCGACGCCCGTGCTGCCTGGCCGATACATCGACGTCAATATGGACTTTGAATCGTTGGTCGAGGCCGGATCGGCGCTGGGCACCGGTGCGATCACCGTGATCAACGACAGCGTGTCGATGGTTGAGGTGGCGTACAAAATCACCGAATTTTTTGTGCACGAGTCGTGCGGGCGCTGTGTTCCCTGTCGGGTCGGCACCCGGCGGATGCTGGAAGTCCTGGAGCGCATCGTCGGCGGCAAAGGGCGCGAGGGCGACATCGAACTGCTGCTCTCGCTCTGCACGGGCGTTGCCACGCATACCTTCTGCCCGATGGGTGACGCGGCCGTCAGCCCGGTCCAGAGCAGCATCAAGCATTTCCGCGACGAGTACGAGTACTATATCAAGTATAAAAAGAGTCCGCTTGCCTGAGCGATTTGTTCAAGGAGTCAAACAATGCCCAAAATTCTGATTGTCGATGACGATCCCGACTTTGTTGAATCGACCCGCATGATGCTCGAACCGAACGGCTACACTGTGGCCGACGCGGCCAACAGCGCGCAGGGACTGAGGGCGCTCGCTGCCGAAAAACCTGATCTGGTCATTCTTGACGTGATCATGAGCACCATCCTCGATGGTCTGTCGATGAGCCAGCAAATGGCCGAGATTGCCGAGTTCAAGGATGTGCCGATCCTGATGGTTACCTCGATCGCCAACACCGATTACGCGGCACTTTTCCCCACCGACGAATCGATCAACATCGGCGGGTTTTTGACCAAACCGATCGCTTCGGGTCAGTTGCTCAGCCAGATCAAACGGCTGCTGAAAAAGTGATCTTGCAAGACCTCCGAGGTCAAAGGAGAGCAAAATGGACAAGATTAAAATTGGCGGAGTGATGAAACATACCCATCTGTCCGAGATCGGCGTCAAGGGCATCCCTTCGCGCCCCGGCACGGCGGCGACTGTCCTCGGCACATTGGGCGAGGCCAGGATCAACGTCCAGTTTGTCGTCCACTGCGTCGGCAACAACGGGCGCGACAATATCGTCTTTTGCGTCGGCCATGACGACCTGGCTGCCTCGCTCGAAATCATCGATCGGCTCAAGGAGGCAGTCAAGGCTGAAAGCGTCACCCATCAGCCCGACGTCGCCACGATCGCCATCTTTGGTCCCGATTTTCGCGAACGCCCCGGTATTGCCGGGACGATGTTCAAAGCGCTGGCCGCCAGGGAGATCAACATTCTGGCCATCTCGACTTCAATTTCGACCGTGTCTTGCGTGATCGCTGCCGACCGGCTGGATGATGCCATTGCTGCAATGTATGATGCCTTTGACCTGCCCTGAAACGAGCACAAGATGAGCGAATTATTGAGTGTCCCTGCCCACCTGGAAATCAATGAGCGAATCCATTGGCTGTTGCGGCTGCGCTGGCTGACCGTTCTTTTTGTCTTGATCGCAACCCTGGCGGCCAATGCCGTGCTCCCGGAAACCCTGCCCGTAGCAGCCTTGTTGATCACGGCGACGGCGATTGCTCTATATAACGGGATTCTTTTCCTCTATGTGCGTTTCCTGGAACGTCGGGCCGGCGACACCTATCGACAGTTCACAGCGGTGGCCCATGCGCAAAAAATACTGGACCTGATCACACTCTTTTTTCTGTTTCATTTTTCGGGCGGACTGGAAAATCCTTTTCTCTTTTTTTTCGTCGTGCCGGTGATCAATGCCAGCATTGTTTTTTCCAGGCGAGCCAGCATGGGTTATGCAGCCCTGGCCGCCTTGCTCTCATGGGGACTGCTCTTGTTGGAGGCAACCGGTGTCATTCCCCATTACAATCTGCGCGGATATCGCATGCCAACTCGCTACGCCGAGCCGCTTCAAGTGGCCGGCGTCGGGCTGGCGCTTTCGTCGCTCTTGGTCTTTGTCTCATATTTCAGCTCTTCCGTCGTCAGCCGGCTGCGGCAGCGCACCCAGGAACTGTGGAAATCCAACCTCTCGTGCCAAGTCCGCGCTGGCGAACTGGCCGAACTCAATGCACAGTTGGCCGCAGCCAATACGGCCTGCGAACTGCGCGCCGGCGAACTGGCCGACCTCAACGAACAATTGGCTCAAGCCAACCTCTCTTGCGAACTGCGCGCCAGCGAACTGGCCGACCTCAACGAACAATTGGCTCAAGCCAACCTCTCTTGCGAACTGCGCGCTGGTGAACTGACCGAGGCCAATCAACAATTGGCCGCGGCTAACGAACAGTTAGCCGAGATGAACAAAAAACTCAAGGAACTCGACGATGCGCGAATGCAATTCACCCTCCTGGTGACGCACGAGTTGCGCGCCCCCGTCGCCGCGATTCACAGCTACATCAAGCTGATCCTCGACGGCTATGTGCCCGAAGAGCGACAGCGCGAGATTCTGGAGCGTTCCGAACAGCGCGCGCGGGAGCAACTCGACCTGATCGCCGACCTGTTGGAATTGGGCAAAATCCAGCAGCGCGCCCTGATCGACCAATGCAAGCCGGTGCAGGTCGGAGAAGCGCTTCAAACGGTGTGCGAAACTGTACGATCGTGGGCCAATGACAAAGAAATCACCATTGAAACAGAGATCGAGCCGGGCCTGCCGCCGGTGGTGGCCGCGCCCAACCATATCAAACAACTGTGGATGAACCTGGTCAGCAATGGGATCAAGTACACCCGGCCCGGCGGTCAGGTGACCACCTCAGTGCGACAAGAAGGAGATTTGATCGTCGGCGCAGTACAAGATACGGGCATTGGCATCTCTGAAAAAGACCAGGAACGCATTTTCCAGGACTTTTTCCGCACCGATGAGGCCAAAACGATGGAACGACAGGGTACCGGCCTGGGCTTGTCGATCGTCAAGCGCATCGTCGAGATTTACGGCGGCGAGATTGGGCTGCACTCTGAGGTTGGTGCGGGCACAACCTTTACCTTCAAGTTGCCTTGGGCCGGGCCAGAATGAGGATATGGCCCACCGCTGTCAGAGCAGGCAATTAAAAAAGGCCGCCTGAAGTTTCGGGCGGCCTTTTTGTGTGCGTTGTATTCAACAAATGCGCGGCAGTTGATCGCCGGTTAGCATATCGAGCAGCCGGTGCGTCCCCAGCGGCGTTTGGAGCACCACACGGCGGGGATGCGCTGTTGTTACCTGCCCGACGATCGCCGCGTCGCGCCCCAAAGGATGACTTTTCAGTGCCTCAAGCGCCTGTTCAGCCGCCTCCGGCGCGACGGCGATGATCACTTTGCCCTCATTCGCCACGTACAGCGGGTCCAGGCCCAGCATCTCGCACACGCCGCGCACCGATTCCTTGAGTGGAATCGCCGCCTCGCGCACTTTGATGCCCAGCCCCGCTGACAGCGCCCATTCATTCAGCGTCGATGACAGCCCGCCGCGCGTGGGATCGCGCATACAGCGCACGGCGATGGTATTCTCATCGCCGATGGTATTCCCATCGCCGATGGTATTCCCATCGCCGGAGCAGGCCGCCAGCAGGTCGGCGATCAGGCTGTTGAGCGGCGCGCAGTCGCTGCGCAGGGTCGAATCAAAAGACAGCCCTTCGCGCTGGATCATAACCGCTATCCCGTGATCGCCCAACGTTCCGCTGACCAGGATCACGTCGCCGGGACGCAGATTGGCCGGTTTTAGTCCCAACGGATGAACGCCCACCCCCGCCGTGTTGATGAACATCCCGTCCGCCGCGCCGCGATCGACCACCTTGGTATCTCCGGCGACGATCTGCACGCCCGCCGAATGCGCCGTCTCAGCCATCGACTGGACGACTCGCTCCAGCGTCTCCAGCGGCAGCCCTTCCTCGATGATAAATCCCGCGCTGAGGTACCTGGGCTGCGCGCCGGTCACGGCCAGATCGTTCACCGTGCCGCACACGGCCAGCCTGCCGATGTCGCCGCCGGGGAAAAACAGTGGCGAAATGACATAGCTGTCGGTGGTGAAGGCGATCTCGACAGTCGGGATGTGCAGCGTCGCCGCGTCATTCAATTCGGCCAGGACGTCGTTGGCAAAGTATTTGACAAACAGGGTTTCGACCAGCTCGCGGCTCAACCGCCCGCCGCTGCCGTGAGACAGAGTAATGGTCGGAGATAGTTTGTCCATAGTAAAAATCACTTTGTTTCGTTGACCAACGATCGCCGCAAGAACATCCTGCGGCGGTCAGTCGTCGGTGATCGCGATCACCGGCGGAAACTCACCCTGCCACCAACAATCAGGTGACGTACCAGCAGGAAATGCGCCCAAGTCGGCGCGAGAGCCATCGGGGTCATTATACGCTAGATCGGGATCGCCCGCGTCAATCGCCGGAGAATCATTGCGCAGTCGCAAGTCTCCTTTGAGCGGGTTGACGAATAGCGGGGCAGCTTCCAGTGCATTTATGCCCGTGAAACTCCATACATTGGCGTACATATCTGGCCCCCAGCCCAGGTATAGCGGATATTCAACCTTTTCCGTCTGGTAAATCAGGTTGTAATCGATAACGATCCGCCTGAGTGCAAACGCCCGCTCGATGTCGGGATCGATTTGGAGCCAATGATCGCTATACCCGATCTGAAAGGCGGCGTTTTCGGCGATGATGTTATTGCGGATGTCGATCCCTTCCAGGTTGTTGGAGAACAGGTACAGCCCGCCGGTCATCCAATAATACCTGGCCCCCGACCCCGGCGCACCGATGCCGTTGTGGTAAATCACGTTGTTGTAAATTTGAATGTCCGTGCGTGGCCCGTCGCCCCAGCGGGAAAAGAAAAAGCCCGTGCCCAGGTTGTCGAAAAACAGGTTGTGATGGATGTGCACGTCTGACACCGCTTTGCCGTTTTCCACCGAGAGGATCATTCCCGACATGCGGCAGCGATGCACAACATTCTCGTATACCTCGATGTCCTCAATCGCCCCAAACCAGGCGTCGATGTAAAGCCCCTGCCGGTCGGCGCCGCGAATGTAATTGTGATGCACCACGCCATGCTTGCTGACCTCCTTGATGTCGATGCCTTCCTTGTCGGTGTCATAGAGATAGTTGTAGGCCACCTCAAAGTGCTGCGCCCCGGCGATGCTGATCGCCTCGTGCGGCGGCTCGCCCTCTTTTTTATAGCCTTCCGGTAGCATATCCCAGGTGTTGGCATGAGTGACAGTGTTGCCGAGCACTTGTATCTGCTCGGTGCCCTGCCCGTCCGCGTTCGAGTCCCACACGCCGATGCCGGGGCCAAAGGTGGTGTCGGTGTAGTTGTTGATGATCTCGACGTGATGGCTGTCGCGCACGGTGATCCCCATCTGGTACGAATTGCGCACGGTCAGCCCGATCACGCGGATGTATGCTACTCCTTCGATGTTCAGCGTGCCCTTGTCGTGAGGATAGTTTTGCGGCGGGCCGATCTGCACCGCTCTGGCGTCGAACACCGGCTGCTCGCCGGGATAGGCCGCATAGGTGATCCACGCGCCCGCTTGTCCAGCGTTTTTGAACTGTACCTGGCACTCCAAAAGGTACACACCGCCGCGCACATAGACCGTTTGTCCGGCGTGTAGGGTTTCGGCGGCGTGGTTGAGCGTGGCCCAGGGCCGATCGTAGCTGCCGGGATTGCCGTCATCACCATCGACGGCGACGAAAAAGGTGTTGTCGTCCAAGGTTACTGCCGGCGTGCCCGTCGGTGCCGGGGTTGGTGTAGGCGAAGGAGTAGGCGACGATGTCGGTGTCACCGAAAAAGTGAGCAAAGGTGTCGCCGATGGTACTGGCACCGCTTGGTCGGCTCGCGGCGTACGCTTGTACACCAAGACGGCCAGCACGCCTACAGCGATCAGCACGCCTACAATGCCTGAAATACGCACCATAGGCTTTTGATCCATCACGTTACCTCCCCATAGCGATAGTAAGCCGCACACGCGCCCTCGCTGCTGACCATGCACGGCCCGACCGGGTTGTGCGGCGAGCAGACGCGGCGAAACAGCGGGCACTCGTCCGATTCGATCGCGGCGCGCAGCACGTCGCCGCAACGGCAGCCCTGCGCTGTTTCAGATACCTGGTTTTTCTTAAAAACCAGGTATCTCTCGAAAACTCGGGTCGCATCGCGGTGTGCAAACGCATCGCGCAAGGTCAAACCGCTGGCGGGAATCACGCCCAGGCCGCGCCACTCGGCCTCATTCACCTCGAATACCTGCGCCAGTACCTGCTGCGCCGCCGAGTTACCCGCCGCCTGCACGCTGCGCCCATAGGCGTTGATCACGGCCGGCCGGCCCGCTTTGCACATGCGCACCAGCGCGGCGATGGCGCGCAAGATGTCGAGCGGCTCAAATCCGGCGACGGCGCAAGGGATGCCGTACTCTTGTGGCAGAAAACGCCACTCTTCGCTACCGACGATTGTCGTCACGTGGCCGGGGCCGATCACCCCATCCAGCCGCACCTGGCCCGCGTCAAGGATGGCGCGCATAGCTGGCGGGGTAAGCTTGTGCAGCGAGAGCACGTAAAAATTGGCCACGCCTTGCGCTTCGGCCTGGAGCAAGGTGGCCCCAACCACCGGCGCGGTGGTCTCAAAGCCGACACCGAGAAAAATGACCGGCCGGCCGGGATTATCCTGGGCGATGTTCAACGCATCGAGCGGCGAATAAACGACGCGCACGTCAGCGCCCTGCGTTTTGGCGTCCTGCAAAGAGCCATTGGCCCCAGGCACGCGGATCATGTCGCCAAAGGTGGTCAAAATCGCGCCCGGAACCCGCGCCAGGGCGATGGTCCGCTCGATATCGGCCGCCGAGGTCACGCAGACCGGACAGCCGGGGCCGCTGCGCAGCCGCACCGTGGGCGGCAAGAGTTGACGCAGACCGTATTTGAAAATGGCGTGCGTATGCCCGCCGCAAAACTCCATCAACTGGACCGGCTTGGCGCTGATTGGGACGATCTCATCCAGCACACGCCGCGCCAACGCCGGATCGCGGAATTCATCGACGTATTTCATTCATCCTCGGCCAGCGCGTCCATCGCGGCGAAAATCTTGAGCGTCTCCTGCGCTTCCTGTTCATCGAGAATGCTGATCGCAAAGCCGGCGTGGACGATCACATAATCGCCGATCCGAGCGTTGGGCGTCAGCGCCAGGCTGATTTGTCGCTCTACCCCACCGATCTCAACCTGAGCAGTTTGACCGTTGATCGATTTAATTAACGTTGGTATCGCCAGACACATTTATATTTTCCTTATTCGTGTCACATGCTGCGTATTCTGTACCGCGTGTTGAGCAATAACCGCTTGTCCCAGGCTGAGGCCGCCGTCGTTGCACGGCACCTGGCGGTGCAACAAGACGGTGAACCCGGCCTCTCGCAGCGCGGGCACGGTTAACTCTAACAACAATCGATTCTGAAAGCAACCGCCGCTCAAGGCTACCGTACCCAATCCGGCTTCTTGGGCAATCTGGCGGCAAACCCCGACAATCATCTCAGCAACCGTGCGATGAAACTGCGCGGCGATTTCGCCCACCGGCACTCCGGTCTGCATCTCACCGACCAGCGCCACAAACAGATCGCCCAACCGAACCTGCCAGCTCTCCCCAACCTTCTCCACACCAAACGGATACGCCGATTTGCACTTTGCACTTTGTGATTTGCAATTTGCTATTTGCTCCAGTTCAATCGCCGCCTGTGCCTCATAGCTCGTTTCCGTGCACACCCCCAGCAGCGCCGACACGGCGTCGAACAAGCGCCCCATCGACGAAGTCAGTGGGCAGTTGAGCCGGCGATCGATCTGCTGCCGCAGCAGCGCCGTTTGTGCCTCATCAGGCACGGCCCACGACGGCACGTCGCCCAACAGGGTGTGCAGATAGCTGAACGCGATGCGCCACGGCTGCCGCGTCGACGCGTCGCCGCCGGGCAAAGGCAGGTATTGGAGGTGCGCCGCCCGTCGATAGCCACCGTAATCGCCGACCAGCCACTCGCCGCCCCAGATGTGCCCATCCGCGCCGTAGCCAGTACCGTCCATAATCACGCCGATCACCATCCCCTGTTCAGGCCGCCAGTCGTTGTCGGCCAGACAAGCTGCCAAATGCGCATGATGGTGCTGGACAGTTACGAGTTGAACGCTGCAAGTCGCAAGTTGCGATTCGTAATTTGCCACTCTCTCACGGGCATAGCGAGTGGACAGGTAATCGGGGTGCAGGTCGCAGGCAATGACTTGCGGGTCGATGCGAAAAAGATGTTGGTAAAGGTCTACGGTGCGTTGAAAATGCTCCAGCGTCTCCAGATTTTCCATATCGCCGATGTGCTGCGATACAAACGTATACTCGTCGCGGACAAGGCAAAAGGTATTCTTGATCTCGGCTCCGACGGCCAAAATCTGCTGGCCCTTGAACGGCAGTTTGATCGGAAAGGGCGCATAGCCCCGCGCGCGGCGCACCGGCTGTGGGTCCAGGCCGATCTCGGCTTGGCACAAAAACCACACCGAGTCATCATAGCGGGCGTAAATATCGCGGTCGTGCGACAAAAAAGCATCGGCCAAAACGCCCAGGCGCTCCACCGCCTCGTCGTTGTCGGCAGCGATCGGCTCCTCACTCAGGTTGCCACTGGTCATCACCAATGGGCCGTCGAAATCGTGCAGCAGCAGGTGGTGCAGCGGCGTGTAGGGCAGCATCACACCCAGCGTGCGCTGGTTGGGAGCCACGTTTCGCGCCAGCGATGAATCGTCGCGCCAGGGCAGCAGCACGATCGGCGCTTGTGGAGAGGCAAGCAGCGCTTCGGCCTCTGGCGACACCGCGCAGTGCTCGCGCACCTCGTTCAGGGTCGTCATCATCAGCGCAAAGGGCTTGTGCGGCCGATGCTTGCGCTCGCGCAAGGTATGCACCGCATCGGCATTGGCTGCGTCGCAGGCCAGTTGAAACCCGCCGAGACCTTTGAGCGCCACAATCTGCCCTTGCCGCAACATGTTCACAGTTTGCACAAGCACATCGGGATCGTGCTGCGCATTGCGTATTGCGTATTCTGTATTGCCGTTTGCGATTTGCACTCTGGGGCCGCACACTGGGCAGGCGTTCGGCTGGGCGTGAAAGCGGCGGTCGCGTGGATCGTCGTACTCGCGCTGGCAGTCCGGGCACATCGGAAAGACGCGCATCGTCGTGTTGGAGCGGTCGTAAGGAATGTCGGCGATGATCGTAAAGCGTGGCCCACAGTTGGTACAGTTGGTGAATGGATAGCGATAACGGCGGTTTTTGGGGTCAAACACCTCACGCAGGCAGTCTGGACAGGTGGCGATGTCGGGTGAGATGAGCTGATAGCGTCCGCTTTGCGCTTCCGAGCGGCGGATTTCAAAGTGCGTATAACCCGCCGGCGCAGCCTCTTGCATCTCAATCGACTCGATCCGCGCCAATGGCGGCGCCTGCGCGCACAAATCGATCCCGAACTGATGTACCGAGGCCTCGGCACCTTCCACTTCGATGTCGACGCCGCCGGAGTGGTTGAGCACCCAGCCGGTCAAACCCAGGCGCTCAGCGAGGTTAAAGACAAAGGGCCGAAAGCCAACCCCTTGCACCACGCCGCGCACAGCGATCTGCTGGCGCATCATCATCTTGACGCCGCCAAGAGTAGGGGCACGGCGCGCCATGCCCCTACGAGGCCGATTTCACCAGGAGGCATATTCAATGTCCAACAAGTAATACACAGTGCTGTCGCCGTTGACGCGAGCATCGAGAATCTCTTCGACCAGCCGAAAGCCGGCCCGCTGAAAGATGCGCCGCGCGCGCACGTTCCCACCCCAGGTGCGCACGTACAGGTGCTTGATACCCCGCGCCCCGGCCCACTCGACCACGGCCGCAAACTGCGCGCGTCCCAAGCTCTGACCTTGAAAGGTTGGACGGATGTACATCGGGCCGATGCTCAAGGTATCGTCGTCGCGGTCGGGCAGCAGCGAGATAAAGCCCGCCGCCTGATCTTGCCGCATCCAGGCAAAAAGGTGAAAGCCGGGCGCGCCCTCAAACCCACGCAAAAACGCTACCGTCGAAAAATCGGGCTCGTCGCGGCTGTGCAAAAACGCGCCTGTCTCATCGACCTCACGCACCACGTCGAGAATGGCATCGATTGTCACCTCGGCGAGCATCTAGTCTCCCAGCTTGGCCAGCCAGCCGACCCACGCGTCGATGCCCTCGCTGGTCTTGCACGAGACCTCAAAGATTTGCACGTCGGGGTTCATCCCTCTGACCAGCGCCTTGAATCCCTCCAGGTCGAAATCGAGGTAGGGCAGCAGGTCGATCTTGTTGATCACTACCGCATCTACTTGAACAAAGATATTCGGATATTTGTACGGTTTATCATCCCCTTCGGGGATGCTGGCGATGACCACACTGGCGTGCTCGCCCAGCGCCAGCCCGGCCGGGCAGACCAGGTTGCCCACGTTCTCGATCAACAGCAGGTCGATCTCGTCCAGCGGAAGCTGCGCCAGCGCCGACTGCACCATGTTGGCATCGAGCCGGCAACCGCCGCCGGTGTTGATCTGCACCACCGGGATGCCCGTCGTCGCAATGCGATCGGCGTCAATCTGGGAGGCCGTGTCGCCATCCATCGCGCCGACGCGCAGCTTGCCGCGCAGCGCCTCGACGGTGCGCATCAACAGGCTGGTCTTACCTGCGCCCGGCGAGGCCATCAGATTGACGGCGACCGTCTTGTGCGTGTCCAGCCGCAGCCGGTTTTGAAAGGCGATCTGGTCGTTGGCCTTGAGAATGTTTTCGACAACTTTGACTTGAGCCATCTCACTCCACCTCAATACTATCCACGTAGAATTCTTTTCCCGCCAAAATCTCGCCGCCGACCGCATTGCAGCAGGGACAGTTCCAGTTCATCCCTTGCGGCTCAAACTCCTGGCCGCATTGTCTGCACTGCAATTTTGCGTCGATCCGCGCAAAGTGCAGCCTGGCTCCCTCGGCGACCGTGTTGGGGCTGAGGAAATCGAAATAAAACTGCACCGAGTCATCGACCACGCTGCTCAGCGCGCCGATGACGAGATGAATGTCGGTAATCTGTTTTGCTCCCGCCCGCCCGGCGTGCTCGACGGCAATGCGCAGAATTTCTTGGGTGATCGACATCTCGTGCATATCAATCCAAATCTACCTGGGCCGCGGGTGCAGCATCAGTGACCCAGTGTTTGACAGCCGCCCTGCGCCGCCCTCCAGCGGCAGCACGCCGCCGTCGGCAAAATAGGCAAAGTCGAAATGCACCGCATCGCCAGATCGCTTGCCCGGCAGCGGCATCAGGCGCGCGGTGAGCGGCTTGTGCAGCCGCACCGACAGTGCAGCTACGTCGAACAGCAGGCCAACCAGGGCATCCTCGCTCACGTCGCCGGGCAAAGGCACCGTGTCCAACCCCGTGCCGCACACTGCCGACCACTGCAACAGTTCGCCCACGTTCAATCGACCCTGGGCTGCGCGCTGCGCCAGCACGAGGTCCTCCAGCACGGGCAGCATCAAGCCGCAAAAGCCGGCGTGCGGAAACCGTGCCTGATCGATGGCATCGGTGAGGGTCGCCGCCGCGGCCAGCGTTCCCGCCGATCCGAGCGGCTGCCCGGTCAGCGCTTCCAACGCCGCGCCGATGCTGATCTCTAGCGTCGGGAAGGGAGCCAGCGAAAAATCCAGCCCGCCGAAAGTGAACCCATGTTCCCTGGCCAACTGCTCGGCGACCGGCACCAACCGCCCCGCCTCGGTTTCCAGGGCGGCGATCAATCGCTGCCGCGCATTCTCGGCATCGCTCGCGCCTGTGCACGCCTGCACGGCCAGGTCCGCCGATTCGAGCGCCAGGGCAAAGGATGGTGGGCCGTCGCCGTGATAGGCCGCCGGGAAAAAAGGCGTGCCGGCAGGCACGTTGGCCAGCGCTGCGAAACGCAGATTGCCAAACCCCGCCTCAATGTGCATCGCCGCGCCGATCACCCGCGCGGATTGACGAATCATCTCGCCGTCGATTGCGCCCGTCGCCGGATCGACGATCTGCGCGGTGATAAAGACCGATCCGGTTGCCCTCAGCATCTCGGCGACGCGCGGCAACATCGATTGGGTTGCCGGACCGGTCGCAACGTACTCGAATCCCTGTGCCTGGCACGTTTTCTCAAGTCTGGCCGCAAACTCGGCGGGACGGTCTGCCCATTCAGATGCTTCCAGAGCCGGAAAGATGTCCATTGTCAACCGTGTGGTCTGCACGGCAAGCCCGGCAGACCTAAAGGTCTGCTGGGCCTGCCTGGCGAACGCGCCGCATCGCGCGAGCAGACCGGCGTCCAGATCGGGTCGGATGTCAACGAAAACGGTGATCGATCGGATTTTCATACGCCAATCCCTTTCCCACAGCAAGTGAAAAAATTCACGCCATCAAGCGCATCAAGACGAGCTTGTGCACGTCCCAATCACCCGCTGACCGTGAGTGTACACATTCATCCGCCCGCCGCGCAGATAGCCGATTAGCGTCAGGCCGCAATTTTGAGCCAGTTGCACGGCCAGCAAAGTCGGCGCAGAAACCGAAGCCACGATGGCCACGCCTGTGCGAATCGCTTTGACTGCCATCTCGTAACTGGCGCGCCCAGAAGTGAGCAGCATCTTGTCGCCCAGCGGAATGCGCCACAGCAGGCAGTGCCCCAACACCTTGTCCACCGCGTTGTGCCGGCCAATGTCTTCAGCCAGCACCACCACCTGACCGCTCGCATCAAAGAGCGCCGCGGCGTGTGTCCCCCCAACCTGGTGGTGGATGGCTTGCAACTCGCGCATCGACCTGTCCAGCCCGATCAGCACATCCGCATTAACGGTGACATTCTGCGTGAGGTAAGGCAGCGTTTCGCTCATCGCCGTCACCTCGGCCGCGCCACAGCCGGAACGAATCAGCCGCACCACATCAGGATGGTCAGGAGGCGAAAATCCGTCCTCTGTCGCCTGCACCTCGACACGGTTTCGAGACGCCGCTTCATTTATGTCATCCTCTTGTCCCGGCGCAGGATGCCCCAGGCCACAATGATGGATGAGCAAGAGGTCGTCGGCCCGGCGCACATAGCCCTCGCTGATGCAAAACCCGGCTGCCAGCTCTTTTTCTTGCCCCGGCATGCGCATCAACACAGCAACGCGCCGCCCGTTGATGGCGATTTCGAGCGGCTCCTCCAGAATCACAAAATCGTCCGTCGTTTCGCACTCGCCGTGGCGGATGCGTTGGATCGGCCAGATGAGGCCTGGATGTGGGGTTGATGTCGATGCGTCAGTCTCGCTCATATCTTTGCCTTTACGAGAATTTTGGTTATAATCCGATACCCGTGAGTGAATTCTTTAGGATTGACAAGATTTTCAGGATGAACAGGATTCTATCAGTCAATGGACAACATAAGCGGCATCATACTGGCAGGGGGAAAGAGCTCCCGGCTGGGTCAAAACAAAGCGCTCATCGAATTTGAAGGCAAGCCGATCGTCCAGCACGTGGTTGACGTGCTGCGGCCACTGGTCGATGAGATTGTGCTGGCGACAAACACCCCGGAGAGCTTTGCCTTCTTAAAGCTGCGCATGGTCGCCGACCTTTATGCCGAGACTGGCGCTTTGGGAGGGCTGCATGCCGGATTGAGCGCGATCCAAAGCGAATACGGGTTAGTGGTGGGCTGCGATATGCCCTTTCTCAACACTGCCTTGCTGCAGCACATGCTTTTACATACAACGGGCTATGACATCGTGATGCCCCATATCGATGATTATTACGAACCCCTGCATGCCATCTATGCCCGGCGCTGTCTGGCAGTCATCGAGCACAGCATTCAAAGCGGACAGCGACGTTTGCTCAGTTTCGTGTCACAAATGAACGTGCGGTACATCAAAGGGGATGAGATCGACCGTTTTGATCCCCAACGTCTGGCGTTCTTTAACCTTAACTCACCGGACGATCTGAAACGCATGTACGAGATCGCAAGCTGGCGATGCGGCCAATCTCCATCTTGACCCGGTCAATGAACAACTGACCCGTGCAAAGGGCGAAACCTCTGCACGGGTCAAGTATATGGCTTGAGGCCACCTGACATTCAGGCGGCCTCTTTTGATCTGGCGATCTATTTACGCCCGTACAGCCACCAATAGATGGTGCCCACAAACAGCCCGCCGCCGATAATGTTGCCCAATGTGACCGGAACCAGGTTATTCCACAAGAACTGCACAATGCTCACATTGGCGCCATAGAACATGCCCAGGGGGATAAAGAACATATTGGCGATGCTGTGCTCCAGGCCGATGGCCACAAAGGCCATGATCGGGAACCAGATGCCCCACACCTTGCCGGCCACATCGTTGGCTGAAACGGCCAGCCATACGGCCAGGCAGACCAGCCAGTTGCAGCCTACGCCACGCCAAAAAGCGGCCCAGAAACTGAGTGCTACTTTGCCCTCGGCAATACCCTTTACCGCGCCTACATAGGGATCGCTGCCAAACAGGTTGCCGCCAAGCTTACCAACCAGAAAAGCGACAAAGACCGAGCCGATAAAGTTGCCAATGTACACAATACCCCAGTTGCGCAGCAACCCGGTCCACTTGGCCTTGCCGGCGAGACAACTCGGCGTGATCACGCCCACATTGCCGGTGAACAGTTCTGATCCGGCAATAACGACGAGCATCAGGCCGACCGGGAAGGTGCCGGCAAAAATCAGCTTGGACAGCCCGCCAAACCCTTCGGCGGTGATGCCCTTGCCGGTTGCAATGGCGACCGTGCTACCAAAGGCGATGTAGGCCCCTGCCAGAAAGGCCAATACCAGCAGTTTGAGCCAGTTGTTTTCCGACTTGGCCTTGCCGATAGTGCATGCGCTGTCTACGATTTCACCTGGAGCTTTGAACCCGACAGTCATTGAAATTCCCTCCTTCTGTCTGAAAAATGAACGGCTGATACAATATTATGACGCTGCACCCATTGTGCAGCGCATATCACTTGCCTAAACACATTCCTTGTGCAAAAGTTGCGTCTGTGCTTGCTCCACACAGCAAAACGACGCTACCCGCTACCCGCCCCAGGGCATCCCGGCGTATTCTTGAAACGCCTTGTCGTGCATGCCTTTGAAGAGCTTTTCGTGGCCGCGCTCCCACCGCGCCAGCATCGACAGGGCCTTCTTGGCATCCGGGTCTTGCATCTGGCCGGCGGCCATTTCGTAAAACTCGGCCAGGTCGCGCTCGATCAGGTAGGCCATGCGCAGCACCGGCAGGTCGGGCACCATGGCCTCGATCACGGTTTGGTCGAGCATCTCACTGCCGGCGCGCTGTGAGAAAAAGCCTTCTTTTTCCAATGCGACGCCCTGCTCGGCGCCGCCGCCCTGATCCAACGAGCCAAGCAAGCCCTCAATGAACTCGATATGTTTTTCTTCTTCGCCGGCCAGCTTTTCAAACACGCCTACGGCGGCAGCATGGCCAAAGCGCTTGGCATTGTCGCTAAAAAATTTGTATCCTTCCCGCTCGCGTTGAAGGGCATACTCGTATACTTTGCGAATGTTCATCAATTCACCTCCCTTGTCGTCCTGGTAGGGGCGCGTGCAAATCGAACCGATTTGCACGCCGCACCCCTACGATATTATGCCGCTTTGTAATTGCTCAGCCTGCGCTGGTCGAGTAGGCCTCACCGCGTTTTTGAGGCCGTATCGAGACCCAGCAGGCTTGTCGCAAGTACTTT
>JAFGEY010000209.1 GCA_016931365.1 Anaerolineae bacterium | reverse complement strand
CCAGAAAATCTGGGACCTGCGCTTTGGCACGGTCGAGGTCTACCACGGCAACTATACCCACTATGTCGAGCAGCGCCAAGAGCGCATCGCCCGGCGTTGGAAAGAGTGGAAGCAGCAGCAGCGCTTTATCGACAAAGAGGAATCGTACATCAGCCGCTACATGGCCAACCAGCGCACCGGTCAGGCGCAGGGACGGCTCAAACGCCTCAACCGGCTGGAGCGGGTCGAGCAGCCAGAGCAGGAAAAGACGATCCGCGTCAACCTGGGCAGCGATCAGCGCAGCGGCGATTTGATCCTGCGCACCCGCGACCTGGTTATCGGCTACGACAGGCCGCTGGTCAGCGTCGACAACCTGGAACTGCGCCGGCTGCACCGCGTCGCGCTGATCGGCTCCAACGGCGCGGGCAAAACCACCTTTCTCAAGACCCTCCTCGGCCAGATCCCGCCGGTCGAAGGCGAGGCCCGCCTGGGGGCCAGCCTGGCAGTCGGCTATATGTCGCAGACGCAGGGAGAACTGGACGACGCCAACCGGGTGATCGACGAAGTCGCGCGGGCCAAAGCGCTGCTGCCGGGCGAAATGCGCAATTTTCTGGCCCGCTTTTTGTTCACCGAAGACGATGTGTTCAAACGGGTCGGCGATCTGAGCGGCGGCGAGCGCTGCCGGGTGGTGCTGGCCAAGCTCACCCTGGCCGGGGCCAATTTCCTGGTGCTCGACGAGCCGACCAACCAGCTCGATATCCCATCGCAAGAAATCCTGGAAGAGGTGTTCCGCGAGTTCATCGGCACCATTCTGCTCGTCTCGCACGACCGCTACCTGATCGACCGGCTGGCGACGCAAATCTGGATTATCCAGGATGGGCGGCTGTGCGTCTACGAGTGCTCGTACCAGGAATACCTCCAGCGCCGCCAGCGCGAAGAGGCGCAGGCCCGCGAGCGCGCCCGCGAGCAGGAGGAAATCGAACGACAGCGGCGATCACAGCAGGCACGGTCCCGCCAGAAAGAGGAAGGCAGCCCGCAACGCACCCTCGACGAGGTTGAAAGCGAAATTCACGCCCTGGAAAATGAACTGGAAGCCCTGAACCACGCGTTGACCGACGCCAGCATCAAACAACAGCTTGACAGAGTTCGCAAGCTTGGGGTACAATACGAGCATGTCCAAAGCGAACTCGAACAATTGATGGCCGAATGGGTGGCGCTGGGAGAGCGCAGTGAGTAACCGGCCCTACGTGATCGGCCTCACCGGCAACATCGCCACCGGCAAAAGCACCGTCGGCCAATTGCTCGCCGGCCTGGGAGCGCAGCACGTTGACGCCGACCGGTTGACCCACCAGGTGATGGCGCACGGCGCGCCGGCCTGGCACAAAATCGTCGAAGCGTTTGGCGGGGCAGTTCTGGCATTGGACGGCGAGATCGACCGGCGCCGATTGGGCACAATCGTCTTTGCCAACCCGGATGCGCTGGCTCGATTGGAGGCGATCGTCCACCCAGAGGTGATTGCTCTCATCCGGCAGATCATCACCCAGGCCCAGGCTCCGGTGGTGGTGCTGGAAGCGATCAAGTTGATCGAGAGCGGCATCGCCGTACAGTTGTGCGACGCCGTGTGGGTTGTCACTGCGCCGAGGGCGGTGCAAGTCCAACGCCTGATGGAGCAGCGACATCAAAGCGAGCAGGACGCCGCGCTGCGGGTCGATGTGCAAGAGGCACAAGAGGCCAAAATCGCCCGCGCCGACGTGGTTATTGACAATAGGGGCGATATGCAAGACACAATTCGTCAGGTTCAGGAGGCCTGGGCGCAAATCGGGCCTGAAATCTGCCGTTCACAGCCGAAAGGGGAATCGTGATGGATGTAACCATTCGTAAAGCCAGACCTCAAGATGGGCCCAAGGTTGCCGAACTGATCAACTCGGTGATCGACGAGGGCGGACTGACCGCCCTGTATCCCAAGCTGACCGCCGCGCGAGAGACGGCCTTTATTCAGAACCTCGGACCGCGCAGCGTGATGATCCTCGCCGAACTGGATGGAGCGATCTTGGGCGTACAGACCATCGAGCCGTTTGCGCCCTATACCCGGGCGATGGATCATGTGGCGACGCTGGGCACATTTGTGCACCACGATTTTCGTAGCCAGGGCATCGGACGCAAGCTGAACGAAGCAACAATGGCCTTTGCCCGGCACGAGGGCTTTGAAAAGATCATCATCTATGTGCGGCTGGGCAACTCGGGCGCGCAGAGGTTCTACCGCAAACTGGGCTTTATCCCCAAGCTGATGATGGAGCGACAGGTCAAGATCGAAGGGCGCTACGACGACGAGATGCTGATGGAGATGTTTGTGCCCGAGCTGGAAGAAAAAGCTCCCGCACGAGTCGAAACGGTCGCCAAAGCGGTCGCCGTCGAAGCACCGCCCAAGCCTGCGCCCGCTCAGGCGCCGATCCCGGCGGCGCCGGTCGTTAAAGCGCCGGTCGCTGCCGAGCCGGTTGTCGAAGCCATCGTCGATCCGGTGGTCGGTGCGGTGACGGTGCGCCGGGCCAAGCGCAACGATCTCAAAACCCTGACCGCGATCATGCGCGGCATCATTCGCTGGACGCAGCCGCCCAGCGAGCAGGAAGTGCTGGACTTGCTCTTTGACAAGGGTTATTGGCTGGCGATGTCGCGCAAAGGCGGCGGCGTGACCGGGTGGCGGGCCGAAAATCTGGTGGTGTGCATCGACGATTTTTACGTCTACCCGCCGCAGTTCTATCCACAGATCGGTGGGCCGCTGCTGGAGACAATCGAAGAAGAAGCCAAGGCGCTGTCATGCGAAGTGTCGATCGCCTTTTTCGACAAACGCATCACCCCGGAGGCGATCAAGTTCTTCGAGGCCAATGGCTATGCTCGACAGGAATTGGACGAGCTTTTTGTCATCTGGCGGGAGGTCGCCGGGGAATTTGTGGGCGAAAACACGATTATGCTGGTCAAAAAACTGCTTGAAAAGCGCATTATGCGTCCAATATAAACAAGAATAATTGAGGCGATTGAATATGACTGCGATCCGAGATTTTGTGACCAAACATCCCCGGCTGACGAGTTGGTTTGTGCTGGCGCTGGGCATGGTGATCATGCTTGTTTGGGCTGCGCGAGATGTGGGGCTGCTGCCCGGACAGATGATCGCCCTGATCGTGGCGACGATTTTGTTGGCCGGGCTGTGTGTGTGGATCATTGGCTGGGAATAACTGCCTGGCGTAGACCTTTGGGGCGATTCCGTCCCTGCTTTACCAAAAGAGACGGGCGGACAGGGTTGACCCTGTCCGCCCGTCTCTGCTTTTTACGGTCAATCGCCGGATTACCACCAGGGCAAAAACGCGGTGCTCGTCGTTGACTGGAGGTTTTCCAGACGTGCAAACAGATTGATGATCACTACATACCCCGGCGCTGGCGAGCCGATAGAAAATTCAAACTGTGCATAACCATTGACATCGGTCGGCGGCAGGACAAACTCAGTCGGTTGACCGTCCTTGTATTCAACCTCAATCTGCACCGAGACGCCGGGCACGCCGCGACCGTTCTGATCGCGCACATAGACATACATCACCTGCGTGCCCTCCAGGGCAATGATCGCGTGCTTGAGCGTTACCGAAACCAAAAGCTCCTGGATTGGCCCCGCCTTGAGTTCGAGATCGGGTGAAAGCGTCGGCGTGGGGACCGGCGTGCCAGGCGCCGATCCCGGGTCTTGCGGTTGGCGATAAATCGGATCGACATTCAGGTTGACGTACATCTCGCCGAGCATCCCCAGCTGGACTCGCTGCCCTTGCGGATTTTCAGGGTACCACTCCATTTTGCCCCGCTGGAAATATTGCACGATCCGCCCATTGGATTCGATGATCCATTCGGTGATTGGATAGCCGAACACGTCTACCCCGCCGTTGTCTTGAAAGAACTTGAGAAACGCAAACTGGACCGTGTGTCCCGTCTCGGCAAAGTAATATTTGTCAGCGTGGTTGTAAGGTGGAATTTCCGTTTCTGGAATGGGAGGCTGGCGAAAACCGAGTTGATCGCCCAGCAACCCAAGTTGAACCTTGTAAGGGATGGGGTTTTCGGGATGTTTTTCCATCCGCACGCGCTGGAAATATTGCACCGCCAGGCCATTCTCCTCAAACTCGCGAGTCAAGGGGTAGCCCAAGATTGCCAGTCCGCCTTGCTGCTCCCAAAAATCGAGGAATTCGCCAGATACGTTGAACCCTGTCTCCAGAAAGTAGCGGGTACGCGGGGGTTGCGCTTCAACAGTGACGACGCATAGTGTGACAAGAATGCAGAGAATCCCGATCTGGAATTTTTTCAAGATTTTGGTTTTCATTCTTTCATCTGCCTATGCGCATACTGCTTGAACTTGGCTGCTTGTCTATTTTATTATACTATATTCTGTCAAGTGAAGCAATAGCCTGTTGGCACACGAACAAACACCTGTGCCGGCAACAAAGCAATGGATAATCAAGCGACTTGATTTTCACACTGGATTCCCAGCTTGAGCAGTTCTTTGACCAGTTGGCCGCGCGCCCAACGTTCCTGATCCTGGGTTTCATATTGCCGGTAAGCACACTCGATAATCATAATCAAATAGAGATAGATGTTGTACAATGTGCGACGGATGACCCTGGCTTCGGTGTCCATCATTGGGCGTCCGTATCCCTTTGCGTAGGTGCTCTGCGGTCCCTGGAATCCAAACAGACATTCCATCAGCGGATCGCCCCATAACGCGCGCTCAAAGTCGATGATGCCATTGATGCAGCGGCTTTCGGGATCGATAAAGATATTGCCGTCCCACAAATCCCAATGCACCAGTCTTGGTACGGTGATTTCCTCCAGCGTGCCGTAAAATGGCGACAGCCGGGTCTCTAACTCGTCGTAGGCGAGGGGCAGCGCTACGTTCATGTCGAGGCCGTCGTCCAGCACGCCACACAGCATCGCCGCAAAGCTCTCTCGCCAGGACGAAAAGCGGCTCTCCGACTGAGCATAATAGCCAAAGGCAGTCCCTTCGATGGCATTGATCTGCTGCGTCAGCCGGCCAGCTTCCCGGTCGATCACAACCTGTTCCGCCTCGGACAGGTCTTTGCGCAGTTTGTTCAGCGGCACGCCGGAGATGCAAGCCATCAGGTAGAAATCGTTGTCGATGATCTGCCGCGAGGGATCATAGTTATAGACCTCGGGGACGGGCACGTCCGTGCGTGCCCTGACCAGGCGCATCACTTTGACTTCGGCCTGCATGATATTCTTTTCGTAACGCATCACGCGGACGCGATCGGGCGGCGCGACCTTGAGAATGCACGCGAGGCCGTCCTCCAGCACAATCTGGTAGGCGGCATTGAAAAATCCGTCTTTCAATTCCTCAAAAGTGCGGATCGCGCGCTCGCTGCCAAGATGGTGGCGGACGATGGTCTGAGCAGTTTCGATGGTGATTGGTGTTTTGGAAAGGCTGTACATCGCTGTCTCCGCCGAGTTATGCCTGTCGATCCAGGCTTTGAATTTCGTGCAAATAGGCCACGACGCGCCGATCCAGGTCGTGGGGATAGGCATAGCCCAAACGGTCGGCCACCTCGACGGCCGCCTGGCGATAGACGGCAATCGTCTCGAACAACGCAGCCCAGTTCTCCTCGATCCCGGCGCCGGCATAGGCGCTTTCCAGTTGACGCCACAAGTCGGGCGGCAGCCGCTTTTTCAGTCCTTTGCCCAGAGCGCCCGCCGGCACCACCCGCCAGCCATGTTCGCATTCGATGCGCCATTCCAGCATCTGGCGCACGTAGACGTGCTTCATGTCATAGTCCAGGCACCATTTGGCGGGCATCAATTCGTCGCGCCACAGGCACTTGGCCACATAGGGCGCATCGCTGAAAAATTCCTCGATCACTCGGCGATAGGTTTCCTCAGTCGGCCGGGCCGGAATGTAGATGGTGTATGTGGACGCCGGCATCCCGTCGGTCAGGTCATCCTTGTCCAACAAGACGGCGTACCCGTCGTCCAGATCGTCCGGCAGTGTCGCAGTTTGAACAACACGCTGCAATAATTCGACCGGCCAGAGCGTAAAATCGATCTTGAGACCGTCCTCGAACTGGATGACGTTGCCCGTCTGCTCGATGCCATAGCCGGGCGCGGGGTGAATGGGATCCCAATAGGATACCAGAACCTGGCCGAAATCTTGCAGCCAAGTTCTATCGTGAAAGAATGGGTGAATGTCCTCAACCACCAGAACGACGTCATAGTCGGACAAAACATCCACCGGGGCGTTCGGACGCTGGCCAGTCGCGAGGTTGGCGCGTGTGCTGGTCAAGATCATCGCGCGAACGGCGGTCTGGTCTTGACCCCACCGGATCAGGCGTTGGATGATTCGATCTTGCATGTCTGTTTGCATATTTTTACCAGGGCCATTCGCGCCCTTGCCAGTCGCGCATCACGAGAAAATCTTCGTCGTTCCGCCAGTCTACGTAGCGATCCAACGCGCGATCGCGCAGAAAATAGGCCAGGGCCGGCGCGGCGGATTCTTCCGGTTCGAGATCGGCCTTGGGATTTTTGCTGCCGCTCATATACGAACGCAGCCAGCCGGGATGGTAGACGCGAAAGGTATAGCCCTCAGGGCGCAGTTGATTGAACAGGAGCTTGATCGCCATATTCAGCGCTGTCTTGGACATACAATAGCCGTACCAGGCGGTGCGCTCGCAGCGATTGATGCTGCCCGCCTCAGACGAGACAAAGCACAATCGCTTCATCTGGCCTGCGTTGGTCAACGGCAGAAACGCCTCGACGACGCGCAGCGGCCCCAGCGCATTGACGTTGTACATGCGCTGCATTTCATCATAGTTTTGCGGCTCGCGGATCGAACCTGCCTGACGAGACGAAACGCCGGCGTTGTTGATCAACAGATCGACCCGATTGGCGAATGTCCTCACCATGTGCGCGGCGGCGTGCACCGACATCTCATCGGCGACATCCAGCGGTACCGGGGTTAAGCGGCCATCGGGATGCCGGGCGGCGAGGGCGGCCAGGTCCGGCCAGTCTGGCAAATACTGGCCGGCGAAAACACGCCATCCTTTGGCCAACAAGCGCGCGGTGAGGGCCAGCCCCAGCCCGCGGTCGGCGCCGGTGACAACGGCGACGTTTGAGTTTGTGTCGGTCATGTGATTTGGTCCTTTTTCCTAAAACGGCCACTCTTTGCCTTCATAGTCGATCAGCGCCAGGCGTCCCTCATCATCCAGATCGTTCAAGAAGAAGGGAATCGCCTGTGCTGCCGATTCTTCGGGTTCTATATCGCCGTGCGTGCTTTTGACGCCGCGCATATACGAGCGCATCCAGCCGGGGTGGTAGAGGCGGAACGTATACCCTTGCGGGTGCAGATCGTTGAACATGATCCGGACCGCCATATTCAGCGCGCTCTTGGACATGCCGTAGCCGAACCCTCCCTGGCGATGGGCCAGGCTGATGCAGCCGGCCTCGGAGGAAACGAAACAGAGGCGGCGCATTCCTTCGGCCATCAGCGGCAGAAAAGCCTCCACCATGCGGATGCCGCCCAGCGCATTGACGCTAAAGGCCCACTGCATCGCCGCGAAATCGAGCCCCTTGCCGAGTTCGCCGCCACCGCCGCCAATGCCCGCGTTGTTGATCAATAGATCGATCTGATCGACGAGCACGGTCGCCGTTTGCGCCGCCGCCTGAACCGACGTCGTCGAGCCGACATCGAGAGGGATCAGGTGCAGCGATTCGGGATACTGCGCGGCCAGTTCGCCCAACTCGACCCACTCGGGCATGTACTGCCCGGCCAAAACGCGCCAGCCACGCGCCAGCAATTCGGCGCACAGGGCCAGCCCCAGGCCGCGGTCGGCGCCGGTGACAAAAGCCGTGTTTTGCATGTTTATCTATCCTTTGTTCAAGGGTAATTGCTCAGCCTGCGCTGGTCGAGTAGGCCTCACCGCGTTTTTGAGGCCGTATCGAGACCCAGCAGGCTTGTCGCAAGTACTTT
>JAFGEY010000208.1 GCA_016931365.1 Anaerolineae bacterium | reverse complement strand
CGGCGGTGCGCTTTTGTCTGCTGCCCGCCGCGCTCTGCGAGTTTGCCATCCACGCCGAACAGCCCGCCACGCTGCTGCGCGCGTATGCGCCATAGCTGCCGGGTACAGCGCACCTCGGTGGCCCCAAACTGCTGATGCATTGCACCCGATTGACAATCTCACAAATCCATTGTATAATAATTCCGAGTATTTACTCGGAATTATTTCGTTTGGACAAGCAATGAAAGTTTCAGCCAAAGAACAATACGGTCTGCGCGCCATCGCCGAGCTGGCCGAACGCTATGGGCAGGGACCGATTTCGTTGAACGACGTGGCCCAGGCGCAGGGCATTTCGCTGGCCTACCTGGAGCAGGTGATTTGCGATCTGCGTGACGCCGAATTGGTGACCAGCACGCGCGGCGCGCACGGCGGCTACGAACTGGCCCGCCCGCCACGCGAGATCACCATCGGCGCGGTGCTGCGTGCGTTGGAGGGCGACATCTTGCCCGTGCAGTGCGTGCGTCACGAAGACGCCCAGCCCTGCGCGCGGGGCGAGATGTGCGCCGCGCGCACGGTGTGGGAGCAGGTTCACCGCCGCGTCGTCGACGTGCTGGATAGGATGACGTTGGCCGATTTGGATGAGCAACGCACTGAAAGTGAGGAATGATATATGAGCACATTTACCGATAAACACAAGGCAAATCGGGTCACACAACTGATCGGCCACACGCCGGTGGTGCGACTCAACCGCGTGGTGGGCGAGAATGCTGCGACGGTGTGGGCCAAGGTCGAGCGGCACAACCCCGGCGGCAGCGTCAAAGACCGCATCGCCCTGGCCATGGTCGAGGCGGCGGAGCAGTCGGGCGCGTTGCGACCGGGCGGCACGATCATCGAGCCGACGAGCGGCAACACTGGCGTCGGTTTGGCGATGGTCGGTGCGGCGAAAGGCTATCGCGTCATTTTGGTGATGCCGGAGACGATGAGCGTCGAGCGGCGGCAGTTGATGCGCGCCTACGACGCTGAAGTCATTTTAACCCCCGGCAAAGAAGGGATGAGAGGATCGATTGCCAAAGCCAAAGAGCTCATCGCCGAACGCGGCGGCTGGATGCCCGATCAGTTCGGCAACCCGGCCAACCCGGAGGTGCACCGGCGCACCACCGCGCCGGAAATCATCGCCCAAGTGCCGGGGCCGATCGACGCCTTTGTCGTTGGTGTGGGCACCGGCGGCACCCTCACCGGCGCGGGGGCCGCGCTCAAGGCTCATTATCCGGGCATCCAGATCGTGGCCCTCGAACCGGCCGCGTCGCCCGTGCTTTCCGGCGGGCAGGCCGGGCCGCACAAGATCGCCGGGATAGGCGCGGGATTTATCCCCGACGTGCTGGACACCGGTCTGATCGACCGCATTCTCCAGGTGACGGACGCACAGGCTTTCGAGATGGCCCGTCGATTGGCCCGCGAAGAGGGGCTGCTGGTCGGCGTTTCGTCCGGTGCGGCGGCCTGGGGTGCGGTGCAGATGGCGCAAGAGCTGGGCGCGGGCAAGACCGTCGTCACCCTGCTGCCGGATACGGGGGAGCGGTATTTGAGCACAGAGGTTTTCACGGTCTAGTGCGTATTGCGTATTCCGCGACTCACTGACGAAATACACAATATGAGTCATAAAGGAGGAATTATATGAACAAACTCGAACACACTATTTACCTCGATCACGCGGCGACCACCGCCGTCGATCCTCGAGTTGTCGAGGAAATGCTACCCTATTTCACCGAGATCTACGGCAATGCCTCCAGCCTGCACCACAAAGGGCGCGAGGCAGCCGATGCGCTGGAAGCGGCGCGGCAAACGGTGGCTGACCTCCTCGGCTGCAAAGAGCGCGAGGTGATTTTTACCAGCGGCGGCACCGAAAGCGACAACCTGGCCATTCGCGGCGCGGCTTTTGTGCAGGCCGAGCAGGGCAAAAAACACCTGATCACCTCGCCGATCGAGCATCATGCGGTGAGCCACACGATGGACCAGTTGGCCGAAAAGTTCGGCTTTGAGGTAACCTATCTGCCGGTGGACCGCTATGGCATGGTCGATCCCGACGAGGTCGAAAAAGCCATCCGCCCGGACACGGCGCTGGTGAGCATCATGTATGCCAACAACGAGGTCGGCACGATCCAACCCCTGGCCGAGATATCGCGGGTTACGCAAAAACACGGCGTGCTCTTGCACACCGACGCGGTGCAGGCCGGCGGCGTACTCGATCTGGACGTCGAACGGCTGGGCGTGGATTTCCTGGCCCTGTCGGCGCACAAGTTCTACGGCCCCAAAGGGGTGGGTATTTTGTACGCCAGCCGCAAGGCCAAGTTTCTGCCTATCCAGACCGGCGGATCGCACGAGCGGCGGCGGCGGGCGGGGACGGAGAACGTCCCCTATATCGTCGGCATGGCGGCGGCGCTCAAGCTGGCTTACGAGACCGCCGGGGAGGAAAACGCACGGTTGATCGAACTGCGCGACCGGTTGATCGACGGCATCCTGGATCGCATCCCGGAGGCGTTTCTGACCGGGCATCCGACCGAACGGCTGCCCAACAGCGCGAGTTTTGTGTTCAAGTATATCGAGGGGGAAGGCATTTTGCTCAATCTGGACGCGATCGGGGTGTGTGCAAGCAGCGGATCGGCCTGCACGTCGGCCTCGCTGGAGCCGTCGCACGTCTTGGCGGCGATGGGCGTGCCGATCGAAGTGGCGCACGGCAGTTTGCGCCTGAGCCTGGGTCGGGAAAATACCGGAGAAGACGTGGATTTTGTGATCGAGCACCTGCCAGGCATCATTCAAAAGCTGCGCGAGATCAGTCCGCTGTACGATCCGGCAAGCTGCCCGCCAGTGAAAATGGTAGTGTAAAAGTCATTAGTGCGTGTCGATATATTCGGCGATCGCATCGGCGGCGATCTGGTTGCCGAACTGATTCCAGTGCGGGTCGGCATAGTGGTAGGTTTCGCCCAATTCGATGCTCTTTTGCCAGAACAGCGGCGTCAGGTTGAGAAACTCGACGCCGTTTTTTTGCGCCCAGTCGGCAAAGAGGCGCTCCTGCGCGTTGTGGTTGGCATTGAACTGGTCGAAACTGAGATACTGCTGGTTCCAGACCAGCGTGCCGTGGTCGCCCTGGCTGAGTGTCACTGTGACCGTGCGTTCGAGAATATTGTTCACATGCACCGGGTCCCAGATGCGCGACCAGTAGACGTGCTCCTTGCTGGGCACATAAACCAGCAGTACGCGCGTGTCTTGCGCATCGCCAAGCTGCTTGAGTTCCAACAACGCATCGGCGACGGCCCTAAACTCGTCCGAGCGGGCCAGCGTGTCATAGTCGGCGCTGAGCGGCAGCAGGTG
>JAFGEY010000207.1 GCA_016931365.1 Anaerolineae bacterium | reverse complement strand
AACATCCAGTCTGTATCGCGTGGCTGATGAAGCCTCGGTTTTTTTGTTGTTCAGGTTCAAAATCTCAACTTTGGCGAAAGTCCAGGAATGGATATAGTTGTTCAGCCTGCGCTGGTCTCGATACGCTGCCATAAAGAGCGTGGTGGCTACTCGACCGACGCTCGTCTCTTTTACGACTGAGCAATGACGAATTAACATTGGAGTATGTGGGTGAATATTCTGAACAAGGTCGCCAAGGGATTCCAAATCCTCGCCTATCGTCTGACCCATTACAGCCTGGGGACGACCTTTTGGTGGGCGCTGGATCACGGCATGCGGCGCATCACCGGCGCGCCGATCCGCCGGGTGAGCCAAATCCTGCCCCAACTGCACGTCGGCGGGCAGTACAAGAAACGCGGCTGGCCCAGGTTGGCCCGGCGCGGCGTGACGGCGGTGGTCAACATGCGCATCGAGTTCGATGATCGAGCGGCGGGCATCGCTCCGGAAAAGTATTTGTATTTGCCTACGGTGGATGACGCCGCGCCGTCGCTCGAACAACTGGCGCAGGGCGCGGCCTTTATCGGCGACGAGATCGCGTCCGGCGGCGGGGTGTATATCCACTGCGGCGCAGGCGTCGGCCGCGCGGCGACGACGGCCGTGGCTTACCTGGTCAGCACGGGATTGACGGCGGAGCAGGCCTGGGCGGCGGTGCGCCGGGTGCGGCCCTTTGTCAAACCGACGCCGATCCAGTTGGCACAGATCGAAGAATTTGCCGAGGCTTACCACGCCGGCTCGTAACCAAGGCGACGCATCACTTCACCAGCCTTGCGCTTCCAGACCTCGATCAGCAGGGCCATCAACGCCCGCACCTCATCGGCTGGGCGCTCCAATGCCAGCGACAACGCCTCGTAAACGCGACGAGGTATCTTTTCCGCCGACGGCGGCCGCCAGCCAAATTCGGCTTTGAAGGCCATTGACTGCGCCCAAAAGGCTTGGGCGAACCATTCCAGGTCGGTGCGCGTGGTTTTGATTCCATAGTGACCGAGTAATCTCACGAGCAGGTGGTCGTCGCTCAACCGCTCGCCTTGCCCATCCTGGCTGAAAATGACAAACGTGAATGCACACTGTGACAGCGCGTTGGCCAGAATCCAGAAAAGCTCGCGCGCCAGCAGTCGATCGACAACGCGCTCAAAACAGATCTCATATTCGCGCTGTTCGGCGCCCGGCGCAGGCAGCGGCTCATCGATCTTGTAGGCCTGCCCCACATAGTGGCCGAAAAAGCGGGCAAAAGGCATCATAAAAGTCCATAGCGCGTTGGCGTGCCCGGCGTTGCCCAGCGTGCCCCTGCCGCCGGTGAAGACAATATCCTGCATCGATGGGTAGCGCGCGGCCAGCGCCTGCGGCCCGTCACCGACGGCGTACAAGGCCGGAAACGCACGCGCGCCCTCGCTGCGCAGCAAATCGACTGCCTGGATGGCAACTTTAAGGCGTTGGCCGGCGTCCTTTGGTACGTCAAGGATGAATTTGGGCACGTCATCGACGGGAACCAGGCCGTGCTCCACGCCCTCAAACAGCGCCGCCAACGCCAGGCCGACTTCCAACACGTCGCAGCCCATCTGCTCGATGGGCTGCATCAGCCGCAGGTTGGCATCGGCCAGCAAGTTAAGTTTTGCCTGGGTCGAATTATCTGAGCTTTCCAGCCCCAGCATCGCAAAAATCGCGTAGGTGGGTTCGAAATCGTCCAGAAAAATGTCCTTGCCGTCGGGCGCGTAATCGGCGGGCACCCAGTGCCAGTGTCGGCAGTCGACCTGACACCAATGGCAGCCAGTTTTGCCCTGCCGGGTGGCGCGCAGAATCTTGCTGCCGCCCAGATCGGCCAGCGTGTAGCCCAATTTTCTTGCGTTGTGTGACGGCAGCGTCGGTTGGGCATCAACTGCGCCCGTCTGGGCCAGTTTGGCGATTGTCCCGCCCGTTTTGTCCGACAGCCGGGCGCAGTCGCGATTGAGCAGCGGTGAAATCTCAGCGTTGGGATTGCGCGCAAACGCGGATGGGTCGCCGGCAAAAAATTCGGGCAGGCCGACCGGATCGGCTTTGAGCACCAGTGCCGACGCAAAACGGCCAAAAATCGCGCCCGCCCCACCGCGCCCGGCGTGATAGATCGCCTCGACGGCCACGTTTGCGGACTGATAACCCAGGTACGCCCCTTCACCGAGAGTGAACACGCTCCCTGCGTGCTGCACGCCGTCCAGCTCGTGCTCGACCAGCCAGTAGAACGCGCTGCGCTGGCCTTGAGGCAGGCTCTCGACCGGTTTGAACTCGACGATCAGGTTAGGCGCGCGCCCGCCGACCACAACGTACACTGGCTGCTTGGCTGATTTGTCGGTTTGACCATTTTCTGTGAACCAGATCGCGTCCAATCCCAAGTTAAATACCATCGCCGCCGCCCGCCCGCCGACGAAACTGTAATGCGGTACGCCGGTCAGTGGCGACACATAGCCGATGCTGGCCTTGTTGCCCGACAAAAAGGGCAGTGGGCCGCGCGCGACGATCAATGATCGCGGATCGCGCCGTAGCAGGTATTGGCATAGCGTTTCGCCGTTGAGCGCGAGATAATCCTCGCGCGGATCGTGCGGCAGCGTTTCCACATGCAGCGTCTCCAAACGCCAGCGGCGCTCCCGTGGTTCGACAACCAGAATGCGTCGGTTCATCCTTCCTCCTGGTCTGTTTTGCGCCTATTCTACACTGCTCCAGATCGCCTGTCAATCGATATTGCCCCAGGCCTCGCGCGGTGTTATAATGGACCAAATTTTCGCAAGGGCGTATATGGATATTCAAACCCTGATTTTCGACTTTGACTATACCCTTGCCGACTCGTCGCGCGCGGTGATCGACTGCATCGACTTTGCCTTGCGCGGGTTGGGACTCGATCCCGTGTCCGACGAGGCGGCCTGTCGCACCATCGGACTGCCTGTCTCCGAAACGCTGCTGGCCCTGGTCGGCGAGCGGCACCGCGACCAGTGTGACGCGTTTTCGCGCCTCTTTATGCAACGTGCTGACCAGGTCATGACGCTCAAAACGCGGCTTTTTGACTACACGCCGCAGACTATCCGCCGACTACGAGAGGCCGGGCTGACGCTGGGCATTGTCTCCACCAAGCGCCGCTACCGCATCGAAGAGATTTTAGCCCGCGACGATATGCTCGCGCCGTTTGACCTGATTGTCGGCGGCGAGGACGTGACCCGGCACAAACCTGATCCGCAAAGCTTGCTGCTGGCGCTTGATCGGCTGGGGGTTGACCCGGCGCGCACGCTCTACATTGGCGACAGCGTCATCGATGCCCAGGCTGCGCAAAATGCCGGACTTGTTTTTGTCGCCGTGCTCTCGGGTACCACTCCGCGCGATGCGTTCGCGACCTATCCGACCTATGTTATCCTGCAAGACCTGTCCGAACTTCCCACACTGCTTGATGGCAGGCGCGACAACGCTCAGAATTCGAAAACGCTGTCCAGAGGACGCTTCGGCCAGTTTGCCCAGCGCTATGTAACCAGCCGATCCCACGCCCAGGGCAACGATCTGAACCGCCTACTGGACATTGCCCAACCGCAGCCGCATTGGCACGTGCTCGACGTCGCTACCGGCGGCGGGCACACCGCGCTCAAGTTCGCGCCGTACGTGGCCAGCGTCGTCGCCAGCGATCTCACGCCCGCGATGCTGGATGCTGCCAAGGCATTTATCACAGCGCAAGGTGCCGGTAACGTTCAATTCAAACTTGCCGATGCCGAAGCCCTGCCCTTTGATGCAGCCACATTCGACCTGGTGACCTGCCGCATCGCGCCGCACCATTT
>JAFGEY010000206.1 GCA_016931365.1 Anaerolineae bacterium | reverse complement strand
GTCGATGTCGCGGTCGCCCTGGCGGGTGTCGCAGTCGTCCCAGCGACAGGTGATTTCGATAGCAGGGATCAGTTCCAGGTTCAATTCGGCGGCAATGGGCAGCGCTTCGCGCGCGCCGCGCATATTGTCGTGATCGGCAAAGGCAAGGGTGGTCATTTCCTGATCGGCGGCGCGGCGCAAAATGTCGCCCGGCGAGTGTGCGCCATCCGAATGCCAGGTGTGGATGTGCAGGTCGATTTTTGAGATGCCGGATGGCATGGTCATAGGGCTACTCCAGTTATCGAATAAAACCCGCCATATACCGGCCAGTTGCGAGGAATGGGTTATAGGCCGATGCCCATCACCCAGATAAAGTAGTAATAGCCGATGATCGCCGTGAGCAGCAGCGAATCGGCGCGGTCTAAAATGCCGCCGTGGCCGGGGATCAGGTTGCTGGTGTCTTTGACGCCGACCTCCCGCTTGATCATCGAGATGCCCAGGTCACCGATGGGAGTCATTGCGGCGAGGAGCAGGCCAAGCAGCGCGCCGTGTCCCCAGCCAAGGCCGCCCAGCCCGGCAATGATCGCCCCACCAACAACGCCGGTGACGATACCCCCGGCGTACCCTTCCCAGGTCTTTTTAGGGCTGATCTGCGGGGCCATATGATGTGTGCCCCAGGCGCGACCCACAAAATACGCGCCGCCGTCGGCGAGCCAGGTGCAGCCAAACGCGGTAAATAGCAGATATCCGCCGCCCGGCAGTGCACGCATGAGCAGCATATGCCCGCTCATCCAGCCGATATACAGCGCCCCTGCCAGGGGGAGCAGCCAGTTTTCAACCTTGGTTGGGGTGCGGTCGAGCAAGACGTGCCAGGCCAATGAGACGAAAAGCAGCAAAGCCAGGGCCGGGCGGGTCAGATCGAGGGACAGGAAAAAGTCGATGAGTAGGGCTTCAGTGAGCAAAATGGCAAAAATATAGTTGACGGCGTAGCCGTGATGGCGCAACAGGCGCACGTATTCCCAGGTCGCCACGCCCATAAAAAATGTGAGCAGACCCCAAAACCACCACCCGCCCCGGAACATCGGAAAGAGGGCCATAGGCAGCAGGATGACGGAACTGATCAGGCGAACGACCAGATTCGAACGCGGTTTGCTCAAGACGATATTTCTCCGGGCAGCAGTCCGTACCGACGCTCGCGTCGGTTGAATGTGAGTAGTGCTTTGTACAATTCTTCTTCGTTGAAATCCGGCCAGTAGGTCGGCGTGGAATAGTATTCGGCATAGGAGGCCTGCCAGAGCATAAAGTTGCTGAGGCGCATCTCTCCGGCGGTGCGGATGATCATATCTGGATCGGGCTGTCCGGCAGTGTACAGATGCTGCGAGACCGTGTCCGGTGTGATCTGGTCAATGGGAGTGCCGTTGTTGATGATCGCTTTAACTGCATCGACGATTTCCTGCTTGGCGCCGTAGTCAAAAGCAATGTTGAGCGTGATGCGCGTGTTGTTTTTGGTCAGTTCGACCGCGTCGAGTACGCCTTCTTGCAGGATGGGAGGGAGCCGGTCCAGCTTGCCGAGGTGGCGCAGTTTTGCGCCGTTTTTGTGCAGCTCCTGGACCTCTTTTTTGAGTGCTTGTCCGAGCAGGCTGAGCAGCGTCTGTACTTCGGCTTGCGGCCGGCCCCAATTTTCGGTGGAAAAGGCGTACACGGTCATATATTGGACGCCAAAACGCGCAGCGGCGGCGAGCACGCGGCGGATATTTTCGACGCCAGCGCGATGACCAAAGGTGCGCGGTTGACCCTGCTTGCGCGCCCAGCGCCCATTACCATCCATAATAATGCCGATGTGTGCGGGTATTCTTTCCAGAGGTGGAAATCGTTCGTCCCAGTCGTCGGTCATTGTTTCGTCCCCAGTACCGGATCAGACTTCGCGAATTTCCTGCTCTTTGCGTTCGCCGATCTCGTCGATCTTTTTGATGAAATTGTCTGTGATCTCTTGAAGCTGATCGCGACCCTGGTAGAACTCATCCTCGGTGATGATTTTTTCATCTTGCAGTTCTTTCATGTCGTCGACTGCATCGCGGCGGGCATTGCGCACGGCCACTTTGGCTTCTTCGAGCCGTTTGTGGACGACACGCACCAGTTCTTCGCGCCGTTCTTCGTTGAGCCTGGGAATGGTCAGGCGAATGATCTTGCCGTCATCGACGGGCGTCAAACCCAGATCGGACTTGAGGATCGCCTTTTCGATGGGGCCGAGCATATTGGTTTCCCACGGACGAATGGTGAGCAATCTGGGTTCGGGGGCCGAGATCGTGGCTACTTGGTTGAGCGGTGTCTGCGCGCCATAGTATTCGACGGTCAAACGTTCGACCAATGCCGGCGAGGCTCGTCCGGTGCGGATGCCGCGCAGATCATCACCCAAGATGTCGACGGTCGTGGTCATTTTGTCACGGGTTTCGGATAATACTTCTTTGAGCATAGCGTCCTCCTTTCATTGCGAATCGCGCATGTTGCCCAGGCTGAACCGGGGCGAGGCAGGTTTGACGTAACAAGACGATGTTTATTCGGGGCTAGTCGGTGATCAACGTGCCGACCTTTTCACCCAAAACTGCTTGTTCGAGGGTGTTGTCGGTCCACAGGTTGAGTACGAGCACTGGCAGGTCGTTGTCCATACAGGTGGTGATCGCCGTGGCATCCATCACTTTGAGCCGCTTGTTGATTACGTCCAGGTAGCTGAGTTTTTCAAACCGTTTGGCGTCTGGATTGAGCATCGGGTCTGAATCGTACACTGCATCGACCTTGGTGGCTTTGATCAGCACATCGGCATTGATCTCAACGGCGCGTAGTGCGCCAGCGGTGTCGGTGGTAAAGTAGGGGTTGCCGGTGCCCGCGCCCAGGATCACCACATAGCCTTTTTCTAGGTGACGAATCGCGCGCAAGCGGATGTATGGTTCGGCGAGCTGGTGCATTTCAATAGCCGTTTGCACGCGCGTAGGTAGCCCGGTGCGCTCCAGCGCATCGCGCAAAGCAAGTGCATTCATGACGGTCGCCAGCATACCCATCTGGTCGGCGGTAGCGCGATCCATGCCATGCTTGAGACCGTCGGTGCCTCGCCACAGATTGCCGCCGCCGATGACAACGGCAACTTCGATTTCGAGATCGTGGATGCGTTTGATTTTGGCCGCGATCAAGTCAGCCTGCTCGGGGTCGATGCCGAACCCGCCTGGTCCGGCCATCGCTTCGCCGCTGAGTTTGAGAAGGATGCGCTTGTATTTGGTCACCTGTTTCCCTCCACATAGAGATAGAGGTTAGGTCGCTTCCGACCTAACCTCTATTTACATTTGGCTATTCGCCAATTTCATAGCGGACGAATCGCTTGATGACGATGTTTTCGCCTAGCTGGGCGATCATCTCGGTGACAAGCTGACCGATCGTTTTGTCCTCATCCTTGATGAAGGCCTGTTCGAGCAGACAGTTGTCCTGGTAGAACTTTTTTAGCTTGCCCTCGACAATGCGCTCGACAATCTGTGGCGGCTTGTTCTCATTTTCCATCTGCTTGCGGTAAGTCTCTTTTTCGGCTTCGATTACGTCTTCTGGCACGCTCTCGATGGATACGAAACGCGGGGACATGGCGACGATCTGCATCGCAACGTTATGGACAAATCCCTCAAAGGCGGCGGTGCGCGCGACGAAATCGGTTTCGCAGTTCACTTCGACCAGTGCGGCAGTACGGCCTCCGGCATGCACATAGTGACCGATGATACCCTCATTTGCTTCGCGATCGGCTTTCTTGGCAGCTTTGGCCAACCCTTTTTCGCGTAGTTTATCGGCGGCTTTTCCCATATCGCCGTTGGTTTCAACCAACATCTTTTTACAGTCAAGAATCCCGGCACCGGTTACCTGGCGCAGTTCCTTGACCATTTCGGCTGTTATTTCCACGATTAGCTTGTTCTCCATTTCTGAAAGTCTAGGCAAGTCTGAGTGGGCGGTTTACTCTTCGCCTTCGTACTCGTTTTCTTCGTCGTGATCCGCTTCTGCTTCCGCTTCCTCTTCATCTTCGTATTCGACCACATAGTCATCTTCGGACTCGTCGTCAAAATCGAGTTCGCCGGACTTGAGAGTTTGCAACACCGAAGTGCCCAGGTAAAGCTGGTCTTCTTCGGTGAGTCCAGCTTCTTCACCGCCGGTATCTTTACGGAGCTGTTTGCCTTCGAGCACAGCATCGGCCATCTTGGTGACGAGGAGCTTGATCGCCCGGATCGCGTCATCGTTGCCAGGAATGATATAGTCGATGGGATCCGGATCGCAGTTGGTGTCGACGACAGCAACGGTCGGGATGTTCAGTTTGTTGGCTTCGATCACGGCGTTCTTTTCGCGGTTCACGTCAATGATAAAGAGCAGGTCCGGCAGGGTGGTCATGTGTTTGACCCCACCAAAGCGGATATTCATGTCGGCGATGTCTCGCTCCATCAGCAGTGCTTCGCGCTTGGTGAACTGGTCAAATATACCCAGATCGCGCTGCTCTTCGAGACGGACTAGCTTGTCGATGCGCTTGCGAATAGTCCGCCAGTTGGTCAGTGTGCCACCCAGCCAGCGCTGGTTGACGTAGGGCATCCCGCAGCGCTGAGCCTGCTCCTCGATGGTGGGCTGGGCCTGGCGCTTGGTGCCGACAAATAAAACGACGCCGCCTTCGGCCACGCAGTCACGCACGGCATTGTATGCAGTTTCAAGCCGAGTGATCGTCTGCTGAAGGTCGACGATGTGGATGCCGTTCCGTTCGGTAAAGATGAACGGCTTCATCTTGGGGTGCCATCGCTGTGTCTGATGGCCAAAGTGCACGCCTGTTTCCAGGAGTGCGCGCATTGAAACGATTGCCATTGATCCTCCTTAAGCGTTTTCTGATGTCGTCCGCATCCTTCTTTCCCGCGCAGAACCGGCCTTTTACCGATAGGGTCGCTGCATATCGATGTTCCCGATAGGTCGGCACGCCTGCAACGGGTCAGGATGCGTGTTTGATTGAGTTTGAGAGCTTGGCCGCTCTCGGAACTCGGCTCGATAGTATAGCACAAGGACGCCAAATGAGCAAATGGATACACAGGCAAGGGGGCATTTGTCGGTGGGGACAGCAAGTTTCACGCGGACGGAGACCGTTCGCCGCATTTTGCCGAGAAAATGCCGCTTTCAAACTCGAAAAAGTGGCAAATTCACACGAATGCAAGTCCACATTGACGAAACAGAACTAATGTGCTAATATTGAGATATATTTTCGGAGGTAGGTACAAGAGTTGTGATCAAATCGGTCGTTTGGAAATCAAATGTGCTTTTGCTGCTCACTGCGATCATCTGGGGATTTGCTTTTGTGGCCCAGCGTGTGGGAATGAACTATGTAGAGCCGTTTATGTTTAACGGTGTGCGTTTTGCCCTGGGCAGTGCATCGCTGCTGCCGTTGTTATGGTTCGATCGTCGGCGGCGAGGCAATGATGCGGGTGCGGCGCGCGTCGATGCGCAATCGGCGCTGTGGGGGGGCGCGCTGGCGGGCGCGGTGCTGTTTATGGGTTCAACGTTGCAGCAGGCAGGCGTAGTCTATACCACGGCAGGCAAGGCGGGGTTCATCACCGGCCTGTACGTGGTCATTGTGCCGCTGATGGGCCTGTTATGGGGCCAGCATTCGCATGGACGTATCTGGTTAGGCGCGCTGCTGGCCGTTGTGGGCCTGTATCTGCTCAGCGTGAGTGGGCAATTCACTTTTTCACCGGGCGCTTTGCTGGTTTTGATCGGCGCGTTTTTTTGGGCCGGGCACGTCCAGGTGATCGCCTGGCTGACGCGCAAGATCGATCCATTGGTGCTCTCTTTTTTTCAATGTATGGTCTGCTCGGCTTTGAGCCTGATCGCTGCGGCATTCACCGAGTCGATTTCTGTGGCAGGCATCGTACAGGCGGCAGTGCCCATTCTGTACGGTGGAGTGATGTCGGTGGGGGTGGCGTACACGCTCCAGGTAGTGGGGCAAAAAGGCGCGCATCCGGCTCATGCGGCGATTATCCTTAGTCTGGAAGCAGTTTTTGCCCTGATCGGTGGGTGGTTGTTGTTGGATGAAACGCTCTCTGCGCGCGGAGGCATTGGTTGCACGCTGATGCTGATCGGGATGTTGGTTTCGCAATTGGAGCTTCGCCCTGGCGTACCAGTTTCGTCCCAGGGCAAAGTGTAACTGGGAGGCAATGATGGACGACAAAGGTACGCCGTTGACGATTTGGGTCACCAGACCCAGGCGCAAGCTGGCTCAATTGTTGGCCGAGATGGGCATCGATGTGCAGCCCATCGTGCAGGATGAAGGCAACGTCGACCGATATGTGGTGAGCGAAAGGGTGGTTGTCGAGCGACGCACCGGCAGCGGTTTCTTGCAGGGGATTATGGATAAAACACTGTTCACCAGCGCCATCTATATGCGCGAGCACTTTCAAGTGCCGGTGTTGATTGTCGAAGGTGAGATCGATTATGATTATACTGCATTCAGCCCGCTGGCGGTGCGCGGCGCGCTCTCGTCGATGGTCCTGCAATACGGCCTCAGCGTGCTTTCGACGCCTAACGTCGAAGAAACGGTCAATCTGATCGCCATGATGGCCCGGCAGGAGCAGGTGGGCATTCCCGAAATCTCACTGATCCCCAAGCGCAAAGCAACCGATCTGGCCGATTTGCAACGCCGCGTGGTCGAGATGCTGCCGGGCTGTGGGATGGTCGTCGCCCGCGACCTGTTGCAGCATTTTGGCAGCATACGGCGGATCGTCGAGGCCACTGAGGTCGAACTTGGCAACGTGCCGGGTATCGGTGTGAAAAAGGCCGCCCAAATCTATCGGGTATTGAATGCTGAATACGCCTCACTCGACACCGAAAAACAGCTCGAAGATGCGATCGAAGCCGATCCCTCATTACTCTTTGAGCGGCCGGTGCGCCTTCTTGCGCGGCAGCATCGCATTTACACCGAAGCACAGGAGCAGCAGATCGTGGACTTGGTCTTTTTGGACGAGACTGCGAGCGAACTGGTGCTGGTCGAACTCAAACGTGACAGGCTGATGCCCGAGCACGAGGCTCAGTTGTTGCATTACCTCGCTTATGCCCCGCAATCATCGCTGTTATCTAGCTATCTATCGAACGGTACCCGCTTGTGCGGCATTTTAGCCACGGCGGAACCATGCCAGTTTGTACCTCAGAACGGGCGGATACGGGCACAGACTGTCGAGCGTAATCGGGTGATCGACGTGCTGCGCCAATTGCGCGCGCGTCGTTTGGCTTTGGATCTAGAGTGACCCGATATCTTTGGTGCTTGGGGCGGGTTGTGGTATACTAACAATAGTTTTCCCCAATCACCCAGGAGGTATCGGATGGCCGCACAGTCTTTGCCCGATCCCGTGCCCTATTTGACTGACCCGACCGGCCACGAGCATTTGTTGCGCGGTGAGCAGATCACCATTGGCCGCGCGGTCGAGTGCGATATTGTGATTACCAGCAAGCGCGTCTCGCGCGAGCATGCCCGCATTTGTCGCGAAAGCTGGCGGGTGATTCTGCAAGATGCGGACAGCACCAATGGCACTTTTCTGAATGGCGAGCGCGTGCTCCAGCCCATCGATCTGCGTGATGGTGACCAGATCGATATCGGCGGTGTGATTCTGACTTTTCATGACCCCGACATTACCTTCCGCGATACTCCATTTCCCGAACTCCAGGTCGATGCTTTGGCCGGTGTGGTGCGCGTCAACCGGCAGATCGTTTCGCTGTCGGCTAAAGAATTTGCTCTATTGACTTTTTTATACGAGCAGCGCGGCCAGGTATGTTCCAAAGACGAGATCGGTATTGCTGTGTGGCCCGAGTACCAGGAAAGTGTGTACGATTACCAGGTCGAAAACCTGATCCGTCGCCTGCGCGCCAAACTGGAGCCCGACCCGGCCGATCCCAAAATGCTGCTCACCATTCGTGGCCTCGGTTACAAGCTCGTTGTCAAAGAGTAGGTCGACGGGCTTGACCGATGGCTTGTTGTTAGCTCGTCGATAGGTAACTTGTATTGGTTTGTGGTATCCTCATCATAGGCGCATTCAGGTTTTTTGGTTTTGCTGTGCCACAAGCTTTTGATGAGAGAGTTTGCAATGCTTAACGAGCCTGTCGTTGTCGATCAGGGAAGGGATATTCGGCTGGTGCTCACTTTTCTTCAAGGATACACCCTCGGCAAATATCGAGTGATGGACCCTCTCGGTCGCGGTGGGATGGCCCAGGTTTACCGCGCCTATCATCCTCAACTCGATCGGTATGTGGCGATCAAAGTGATGCGCCCCGATCTGGTCGACGATGAGTTGTTTTTGTCGCGGTTTCGGCGCGAGGCGCGGTCGGTGGCGAGTTTGCGCCATCCAAATATCATCCAGGTCTTTGACTTTGATGTTCAGGACGGCATCTATTATATGGTGATGGAGCTGCTCCAGGGTGATACACTCAAGGCGCGTTTGAGCGGCTATCGCACGCATGGCGGACGGATGCCCTGGGGCGAGATGGCGCGCGTTTTGCTCGACGTGCTTGATGGCCTGGGCTATGCGCATAGCGAAGGGATGATCCATCGCGACATCAAGCCGGCCAATGTGATGCTGACCCAGCGCGGGCGAGCCGTACTGGCCGACTTTGGCATTGCCCAGATCGTCGGCGGGACGCAGCACACCGCCACCGGCGCGTTGATGGGCACGCTTAACTATATGTCCCCGGAACAAGGGCTGGAAGGGACCTGCGATGCGTGCAGCGACCTCTATTCGTTGGGCATCGTCTTTTACGAGATGCTCACCGATGCGCCGCCCTTTGACGCCGATACGCCACTGGCAATTTTGATGAAGCATCTCAACGACCCGCTGCCGCTGCCTCGGATGCTTGAGCCTGATATCCCGGAGCCTTTTGAGCGCGTGGTGCTCAAAGCGCTGGCCAAGCGCCCGCAAGATCGCTATCAAAGCGCTGCCGAAATGGCGCAAGCGCTGCGAGCGGCGGCCCAAGCGGCGGGCATCGAACTGCCCGAATACATCTCGGCCTCGTTGCCCTCGGTCGAAAAGCCGTTGTCCGATTCTGTTGTCGTTCTCTCCGGCACGGCGCGCGCGCGCATCGACGAACAAGATTTTGCCCGCGACGAGACGGACGTGACCCTGGAGACACAGTTGACCCGCGAGCGGGCCGCACAATCGGCGCAGACACCGGTTCTGTCTTCGACGCCCAAGGCGGCGAAACCACTTTTAGTGTCTGCGGATACGGTCGAGGTCGCTAAACGTTCGCTCTCCCAGTTTTCCGAAGATATTTCGAAACTTGGGCTGATGAAAAAGCGTATTCCTGTTGGGATCGCCATTCCGGGGGCGATTGGGCTGATCGTTTTGTATAACCTGACGGCACTGTGGTTTGGCGGCTGGTCGAGACAATGGGCGCTGTTTCAAGTAGGCTGGCCCATCGAACTGCTGATGATTGCCCTGGCCTTGTGCATTATCATGTTTGCCACTTCGTCGATCTGGTTGTTGATCCCAATCTGGATCGTTTTTGGCAACGGGATTTGGTTTTCCTATTTTTCGTTGACCAACAACTGGAGCCACTGGGCGTTCTTGTGGCCTTTTGAACCGGCATTGGTCCTCGGCGCGATCTTTTCGACGATCTGGTTATCAAAACGCCAAGATCTCAGGCAACGCCTGGCGCGCCCCTTTGGTCTGGGACTGGCCTTTGTGTGTGTGGTGTGGAGTATTCTGGTCGCGGTCGGCTCATTGTTCGTGTCGATCGTGCGTTAAGAAAGAGAGGTACAAGTGTCAAATCCGTTATCTAAATCAGATCGAGTCAGCACTGTTGTTTGGGGGCTGGTTTTAATCGGCGTGGGCGCGTGGTTTCTGCTGCAATCGTTGGGTTTTGCAGTCCCTAATATGGGCGCGTTGTGGCCGATCTTTCCTACCCTGGTCGGCGCAGGCTTTTTCATCGGCTGGCTGTTCAATACCCACAAACGAGATGCTGCTGGCCTGGCGATTCCCGGCACGATCAACCTGCTGGTCGGGCTTTTCTTCTTTGGTTTTACCCTGGGCGTATTTAGCTGGGGCGACATGGCCTATCTGTGGCCGGTCTTCCCGCTCATTGTCGGCCTCTCGTTTTTTGTGGCCTGGGTGTTCAGCCTGTTCCGCGAGTGGGAGTTGTTGATCCCGGCCGGCATCGTCGGCGCAGTAGGAGTGATCGGCTTAGCCTTCACAATCGGGCATCTGGACAATGCTTACCTGCGCTTGTTGTTCAATGCCTGGCCGGTGTTGCTGATCGTGATCGGCCTGGCGACGATCGTACGCAGTTTCGCTCGCAAAGCGATGCCTCCATCCGGCCCAGTGCACGGGGAAATCGGCGCGGCGCGGCCAGAAACTGGCGTGGAACAACAATGGGAGGATATCCCTGCTGGGGATAATGTGCCTGGCGGCGAGGCCGAGGAACGCACGTATAAACGCAAGGAATGATTCGGGCCATTTGACGTTTCAGCGCAAAAAACCTATAATCAAAACAAAGCATAACCATTGCCAGCGACGCGTCAAGCATCGCTGGCAATGCCTTTTTGATCGCAGGAGATCATAATGGCCGTTGATAAAGCAGCGATGAACCTTGTTGAACAGACCCTCCGCCGCGAGCTCGGCATTCCCTCCGATGCTGAACGAGTGCTCGTTTTTGCCGAGTCGAGCCACTGGGACCCCAACTGGCTTTACACCTCTGAAGCGTACTATCAGCGTTTTGTGCAAGGAAATCTCGACCGGGCCATCGAGGCCCTGCAGCGCGAGCCGCGCCGCGTCTATTCAGTCGAGTGCATGTTTTTCCTGCGTATGTACTGGGATCGCTGCCCGGAAAAGCAGGAGACCTTGCGCGCATTGCTCAACGAAGGGCGGATGCGCTTGACCGGCAGCGGTGTGACCACAGCAGACACGCTTCTTCCCAGCGCCGAAGCCATCTTGCGCGATTTTCTGATCGGTCAGGAGTGGCTGCGCGCCAATGGCATCGCCCAGGAACCCCGGTTGGCCTATTTCACCGACAGTTTTGGCTGTTCCGCCTCGTTACCTACGCTGCTGCGCGCTGCCGGGTTCGATCGCACCGCCTTGACCCGCATCGATGGGATGCATTTTGTTGGTTGCGATTTTGAGCCGGCGCGCAATTTTCCTCGACCCGGATCGACCGCCGAATACCTGCAGAACGAACTCAAAACCCTCGATTTCATCTGGCGCGACGCAAATGGGGCTGAGGTGCTCTGTCACTGGAACGCTTTTTCCTACGGGCAGGGCGACATGCTTGCCTTTCGCGGCATCAGTCGCATCTATATCGTCCCGTTCGCCTGGTCGGACCACTCGGAGCGGCTCGTCGCCCGGCGTATCACCCAATTCGTCGCCCAGCTCGATCCGTTGCGGCATACGCCGTATATGTTTTGTCCCATCGGCTTTGATTTCGTACCTCCAATTGCCGATCTGGTTGCCCTGCTTGACCGTTACAACCGGGTGCGTTACCCGTCTACCGGTGTGTGGGCGGTCAATGCCGGGCTGGACGATTACCTGACCCTGGTCGAGTGCCATCGGGATCGCCTGCCGACAGTGCAGATCGATCCCAATCCGTACTGGAGCGGTTTCTACACTGCCCGGCCCTCACTCAAAAAACGCTGTCGCGCCCTGGTCGATCAACTGCGCCTTGCCGAGCGCCTGACGTTGTTGCCTCAAAACCAAGAGACTGCCGGTCAGATTAATGCCGAACTGGACGAAGCCTGGTGGGATGCAGTCAGCTCGAACCATCACGATTTCATCACCGGAACGTCGCCCGATGCAGTGGTCGAGCAGGAACAGATTCCCTGGCTCAAGCGTGCATCGCAGGCTGCCCAATCGGCCATCCGGCGGCTGTCGCCACACACGCCGCAGATCGAGATGTCTGTTGTCGCCCCGAACCATCTCCCGACCTGGCAGCGACAGGACGAGATGTGGACCGTCAGTACGCCGCACTATGCCCTCGAACTGGATGGGGCCAGCAGCTGCATCGCCCGTGCCTGGCGTCCTGAAACGGAGCAGCCGCTGCTGGCGGGGCTGTCCAACGATCTGGTCAGTTATCACGATTCGGGCGGCCTGTGGCGGATGGGCTGTGAGTTTCGCGGTGGCAAGTTCGAGGTCAACGCCCGGGCCAGCGTGCGGTCGTTGCACTGCCAGGTCAATGAGGATGGCGGCATATTGCGCGCGATCTGCGATGCCGGGCTGGATGGCATGGTGGTGCGGCGCTCACTGTGGTTCGACAACGCCTCGCCGCTCATTCGCGGTTGTGTCGAGGGCCGCGCGCCTGACAACGCGACGGTCACTGTCCGCCTGGCGACCGGGCTGTTTGTCACCCATCTGGCGATGGGGGAGCCGGGCGGTGTTGCAATCCGACCGTTGCGGCGCTTTTACGAGCCGACCTTTTGGCCCGTGCAGGAGTTTGTACATCTGTATGACGAATCCGCTGAGTGCGGAATGGCCGTACTGCTGCCGTTGCCGACTGCTGTTTCCTGTACGCCGGAAGGTGTGCTGGAATTGATTGCGTTGCGCAATGCCAATCGCGAGCGCGCTTTTGGCTTTCTGCCCATCCCAGCCAATCCTGCTGCCGGGCACGAGCGCGAGTCGTACGCATTCGAGTATGCCCTGTTCTTTACCTCCGGCGGTGACTGGCGGGAAAATAGCCTGCCAGCGATGACTCACCAATTCAAGCTTGACTTGGCCCGCGCGCGGGGATTGGGTGCGTTGGTTGAAACCGTCAATGCATTGGTGCAGGTCGATCCACCGGCGACGATCGTTTCAGCGCTCAAGCCTGCTGCGCGTGGCGAGGGGATCATCGTCCGGCTGATTAACCAGCAAGCTGTTGGACAAGAGGTAACGTTGGCAATGCCGGGCCGTGAGATTCAGCAGGCTTTTTTGTGCGACGCGCGCGAACGCGACCTGGAATCGCTGCCCGTCGAGGATGGGCAGGTGCGTTGCACGTTGGCGCAGCCCATCGTGACCCTGCGTGTGATCGCCAAATGGAAGGAGAGCGAGTGATGCGCGTGTTGATTGGGTCTTTAGGCCACGAGTCGAATACATTTACTCCATTTCTGACCACCGAGGCCGATTTTTTCGCCCGCTATGGCGACGAAATCCTGAATTCGCCCCATCGGGGCGGGTCGCTGGGCGGCATTCTCGACGTCTTGAGCGCGCACGGGGTTGAATTGATCCCCTCGGTGGCGGCGGGCGCGATGCCCGGCGGCGTGGTCGAGCGGGCGACGTATGAAAAATTCAAAGCTTTGATCCTGGAAGCGGCGCATGATGTCGACGCGGTGTGTTTTGCGCTGCATGGTGCGATGCGCGCCGAAGGGCTGGATTACGCCGAGAACGACCTGCTGCGCGACCTGCACGCCCAGCTCGGCTCCGGCGTGCCGATCGTCATTGCCCTCGATATGCACGCCAATTTAATCAAAGAGACGATGCAGTACATCGACGCGTTGGTGGCCTATCACCGCGCGCCACACACCGACGCCTTTGAAACCGGCCAGGCGGCGGCGAGGATGCTGATGCTGATCCTGGAGCGGGGAATCAAGCCCGCGGTCGGGTTTGCCAAGCTGCCCTTTCTGCTGCCCGGCGAGAAGGCTCAGACTGCCATCGGCGCGATGAAGACGATGATTGAGCGGGTTGAGGCGTTGGAGCAAGAGCCGGGCATTCTTTCGGCTTCGTTGATGAATGGGCACTGTTGGGCCGACGTGCCTGACGTGGGTGTGATCAGCGTGGTTGTCACCGACGGCGACCCCGCGCGGGCGCAACGCGAGGCCGACCGGCTGGCGGCGGAATTTTGGGCGCTGCGGCACGAGTTCGGCGTCGGTGTCGAGTCGTATGGGGTGAGGGAGGCGGTAGGGCGGGCGCTGGCAGCGTCCGAGTCGACCGTCTTTTTGTCCGATTCGGGCGACAACCCCGGCGCGGGTGGCGCCACCGATGTGCCTGTTTTGCTCCAGGCTTTGATCGAACAGGGGGCCAAAAGCGTGCTGTTTGCCTCGATCTGGGATGCCGAGGCAGTGCGAGCGTGCATGCAGGCCGGAGTCGGCCAGACGGTGACTCTCTCGGTGGGCGGCAAGATCGACACGCGGCACGGCACGCCACTGCAAGTGACCGGGCGGGTGCGCCTGCTGACCGACGGCGTGCCGTACCGGGGCGGCCTTCGCCTGCCGTGGGGGCGCGGCCGCTTTGGCCCGGTTGCTGTCTTGAACATCAACGGCATCGACCTGATCCTGTCTTCCACCCGCCTGGATTTTGGCGACCCGCTTCAGTTGCGCGCCCTGGGCCTGGAACCGCTGGATTACCGCATTGTGGTGCTCAAGCGTGGTTATCTGACCACGCCATTTGAGGTCATTGCCCCGCGCTCGATCCTGGCTTTCACGCCCGGCGCGACCAATTGCGATGTGGCCCGGATGACCTTTGCGCGCGTCAAGCGGCCCATCTACCCGCTCGATCCAGAGATGGATTGGACACCATAGTCGTAAAAGGAAACCTTCCCGGAAGTTGAGAACTTCCGGGAAGGTTTTTTACTCATCAAGCCGGGCGCGCTTTTGCGCGTGCAGAGCCAGCACTTTTTTCTGCACTTGGACCAGGTACGCGCCGCGCAAGGGGAACCAGGTCAGGATCAGCGCACCAAGCAGCATCGCCACACCGGGGATCAGCCCGATCAATGCCTTCATCCCGAACCGTGCGCTGGTCGGCTGATTCAGGTAAATCTGTCCCTGGTTGGCCTCGCGGGTGATAAAGCCGGTCAGTTGCAGGATGAACGGCGACAGCGCCAGGGCCACCGACTGCGCCGGTTTGGTCAGCAGGGCATTGATGCCAAAGAATGCTCCCTCGCGGCGCACGCCGGAGCGCAGTTCGTCCTCGTCGGCGACCTGAGCAAAGAGCACGTTGGTCAGCGTTTGCGGGCCGGAGAGACCAAACCCGGCAAAAGCCAGGCAGACTGGGATCAGTGCATCGGGCAGCACGGCGATGGAAATCAACGCCACACCCGCAACAACCAGAAGCAACTGCTGTGCGCCGACAACGCCAAAACGCTGCCGCAGCAGCGAAGTGATCGGCACGCCGATGATCAACGGGATGAACAGCGCGGCGATCAGCACCAGCGAACTGGTTTTCAGCACATAGTCGGCCACGTAAAAGAGCGCGCCGAGGATCGACGACTGCATCAGGATCGACATAAAGTTTTGCGCGACCAGGATCAGGAACGCCTTGCTGGTGAACGTGTAGCGGATCGACGGCCACAGCTTGAGCGGCTCGTCGACCAAGTGAAACTCGGGCCGTTCTTTGACCCGCAGCGTGGTGATAATAATTAACGTTGCACTGAAAATGCCTACGGCAATCATCGACAATTGCAGCGGCAAAAAACTCGGTACGTCGCCCAGTTTGGGGCGGAACAGGTCGGGCACGACAAAGCCCAAGATCATCCCCAGCAGGCCAAAGAGGGATGACGAAATTTGCAGCCCGTTGCGCTCGGCATCTGACTCGGTCACTTCGGGCAGCAGCGCCGAGTAAACCAGGCCGATGACCGTATAGGCAGTGTCGTAGAGCAGCATTGTAGTCAGCATCCAGGCAAAGAGCGCGCTCTGGCCGGATCGCTCCGGCGCAAACCAGACCAGAATAAAGGTGAGCGCCAAAAAAGGCGCGGTGAAACGCATATAGGGAATGCGGCGGCCCCGCCTGGAGCGGGTGCTGTCGGTGATGTAACCGAACAGCGGGTCATTGATCGCGTTCCAGATCGCATAGATCGTCGAAGCAATGCCGATCCAACGCGCTTGCAAGCCCAGGTAGTCCTGGTAAAAGATCGGCAGCAGCGCGCCGTACACGCCGGACACAAATGACGTGCCCAGCGCGGCGACGCCCCACACCACTTTGTACCCTAAACTCAATTTAATTGGTCCCGGCGTCGAACGAGTCATGTCTCCTCCTCACATTCAAGCGGCTTGTTCCAACAGGGTTTGAATTTCCAATGGGGTGCTGCGGTCCGGATCGCGCACCAGTGACAGCGCGCCGTGCCCGCAGCGGTCGATACACGCGCCGCAGCCCATGCAACGCGCCGCATCGACAGTTGAAACGCCATCACGGATCGCGATCGCGTCAAAAGGGCAGACCTCGGCGCACGCGCCGCAGCCCTGGCAGCGTGATGCGTCGACTTGGTTTATATAACCCGAACTTTCGAGCATCGGTACGCCGTTGCGCTGTGCCTGCATCGCACCACAGCAGCACGCGCAGCAGTTGCAGATGGCGTAATAGCGGCCCAGCATCGCGTCTTTGAAAAAAGCATGGTGGACGTGCCCGCGCTTATGTTCGGCCTGGATGATGTCGGCTGCTTCCTGCTGCGCGACCGGGCGCGAGTGGTTGGGGTGGTGCTCGAGCACAAAGCTGGCAAATGGCTCGCCGACGATCAGACACACGTCGAGCGGCAGGCAGGGATTGGCGCGCGAGGCCCGGCAGGGGCATTCCAGGACGACAATGTGATCAGGGTGTTCCAAAATAATGTCTTGGGCGCGCTGGTAGGGGATGATCGTCTCCAGGTTTTCAAAACGGATCGGCTGTTTGACCTCGATCAGCCGTTTGGCCGACTCGACGGGCATTACCTTGCCGTGATAGGTGTCGGCAAAAGAGACTTGACCCGTTTTGGCAGCCTTTTGGGCCTGTGTTATGATCAAGTTCGAAAGCGGCCCCAGGATCGGGGCAACCCACCTGGCCAGCGGATGTGCGCCGGTCGCTACACCGATGTAGAGATAAGGCCAACGGGTGTAGACGTAGCCGTGCAGCAGGTCAAAGAGCGAATAGCCTTTCGTGCGCCGCGCCTCGGCGATCCATGCGCGAGTGGATCGGCTGAACAGGCGAAAACGTCTTTTCTCTGTCAAAATCGACTCCCTCCTGGACTTTCGCCAAAGTTGAGATTTTGAACCTGAACAACAAAAAAACCGAGGCTTCATCAGCCACGCGATACAGACTGGATGTT
>JAFGEY010000026.1 GCA_016931365.1 Anaerolineae bacterium | reverse complement strand
CGACACACCGTACAATCGGGCAGCAAAGAGCAGGTTGTCGCGGGCGGACAGACGCTCGTAGATGTTCTGGTACTCGAACACGACGCCAATCTGCGGCTTGAGCGCGTCGCGCTGCGTCACCACGTCGCAGCCCATCACGCGCGCCGTGCCTGCTGTGGGGCGCAGTTGGCCGGTGAGCATACGGATCGTCGTTGTCTTGCCCGCGCCGTTGGGGCCCAGAAAGCCAAACACCTCGCCCGGCTGCACCTCGAAACTGATGTCGTCTACAGCCCGCAAGCCGTTGAAGTCGCGGGTCAGATTTTGCACTTCGATCGTGTTCATTGCATCTGTTCCCCTTTCTGCTCAAGTTGCTTTTGACTTTAGTATACGGTATCACGGGGCGGGGTGCAACAAAAAAGCGCCGAACGGCGCTAGGACAGGATGAACGGAGTCAGTTGGCGGCTGGACGGGCGGCCTCAATAGCCGAGCAACTCGCGCAGGTCGCCGGCAGCGGATTTGCTGAGCGGGATTTCGGTTTCGCCGGCGTCGTCGAGGATCAGGGTGAAGCTGTTGCGGGTATAGGGGATGACCTCTTTGACGTGCTGCAAGTTGACCAGGTAGCCGCGGTGGGCGCGGAAAAAGCCGCTGCGCGCCAGCCGTTCTTCGAGTTCGGCCAGCGTGAATTGGGTGGGCAGGCTGCCGCTATGGGTTTGCAGAACGGCCCGCCCCTCTTGAGCCGCGGCGTACAAAATATCGCCGGGATTGACCAGCGCGACCTTGTCTTCCATCTTGACCGGGATTTTGAAGGGCAGCGCGCTGTGCTGTGCGTCCTGCGGGTTGCTCGACTGGCTGATGCGCCCTTTTTCCAGGGTGTGGATGCTGTCGCAGAGGGTGGTCAGATGGGCGTCGTCGTCGGCAAGGATGAGGATGGTCGTTTCTTGTTCCGCCAACCGGCGGATCAGTCGCTCGATCAATGTGATCGAGGCTTCGTCGCAGCGTGCAAAAGGATCGACCAGGATCAGGGTTTGTGGCCGGTGCAGGATCGCCCGTCCAAAGGCCAGTCGCCGGGCCAGGCCGGAGCCCAATTTTTCGACGCCGACGTTGGCGCGATCGACCAGGCCGACCTGCGTCAAGACCTCGTCGGCGCGCGACTTGGGCAGGCCGCGCAGCCGGCATTGGAAGACCAGGTTAGCCTGCGCGGACAGGTTTTTGTACAGGCTGTCTTCGGCAAAGAGCACGCCCACCTGTCGGCTGAAGGCTGTTTTATCAGACGGCGGGTCGACCTCGCCCAGGCGCACCGTGCCCGCCGTCGGGCGGGTTCGCCCCAGCAGCAGATCGAGCAGGGGGGCTTGCCCGCTGCCCACCGGGCCGACCACGGCGGCGATCTCGCCGGGGCGCACGGTCAGCGCGGCGATGTCAATGACGAGGGTTTGCTCGATGATTTTTTGTAGATTTTTCAGTTCGATCACGGGGCTGTCTCTCCAGGTTCGTGCAACGCGACGGGGTTATCATAGCACAGATTAGAACGTCCGGCAATATCAGTATAGTGGATTGAGGTCCGTTTTGCATCAGGCACAAAAAAAGAACCCCGGTTTTTGTCAAAAACCGGGGTTCCTCTCCAGGTCAGTCTTGGTTGCTGTTCGATGTGCTCGATTTGCCGTTCGCCGGCGTGTGTTTTTCCGCCGACTTGGCTGGCGCCGCCGTCGAAGACCTGGCGCGATGGTCTGTCACGTAAAAGCCGGAGCCTTTGAATACGACGCCTACCGGCTGCACCACGCGACGGACATTGCCATCGCACTCAGGGCAGTCGCGCAGTGGCTTTTCGGAAAACGTCTGCCGTGTTTCAAAGGTCATTCCGCATGTATCGCACTGATAGACATAGATCGGCATCGCACTCACCTCAATTCGACTCTTCTCGCTCGAAATTATACACCAGTTCCATTAGAAAGAGATTAGAGCCGGAGTCAATATCCCTGGCTTTTACCCGGCGCAACTTCGAGCTGGATCGGCTCCAGGTTCAGCCGCTGGCGGCACTCGTCGAGGATGTCCGGGGTCCGCGACGCGCCGACGCGGGTCACGCCGAGGGCGCGCACCTCGAGCAGTCGATCCAGGGTGCGCACGCCGCCTGCCGCTTTGACCTGGACGTTGGGTGGCGCGTACTGGCGCATCAGCTTCAGGTCGGTGTCCGTCGCGCCGTCGCTGCCGTAACCGGTCGAGGTTTTGACCCAGTCCGCACCGACCTCGCCGCAGATTTCGCACAGCCTGATCTTGTGCGCGTCTTTCAGGTAGCAGTTTTCAAAGATGACCTTGACCTTTTGCTTGGCGGCGTGCGTCACGTCGACGATGGCCTTGATCTCGGTATGCACGTAGTCCCAATCCTCACTGAGCACCTTGCTGATGTTGACCACCATGTCCAGTTCCTGGCCGCCGTCGGCGAGAGCCTGCTCAACTTCGGCCAGTTTGATCCGGGTGGTGTGCCCGCCGTGTGGAAAGCCGATCGTCGTGCTGGCTCTTATCGTGCTTCCAGCAAGCAGATCGGCGCAACGTTTGAGATAGCAGGGCATGATGCACACGCTGGCTACGTCGTAGGCCAGGGCGATCTGGATGCCCTGCTCCAACGTCTCGACATCCATCGCCGGGTTGAGCAGCGAGTGGTCGATCATTTTGGCGATTTGTGTGTATGTATAATCCATTGTATCCTCCCAAACAAGACCGCCGGCCGTCGCACTGTGCAGCGGTCGGCGGTCGATGGTCAGTGGTCGGCGTTACAGCCCCAGCATAAACTGGAAAATCTGGTCGTTGATGCCGGGCAGTCCCTCGTGCCCAAAATCGGGATAGATGGCCATCGATTTTTCAGACGTGATCTTGTTATAGGCCGCAAACTGAGTTGACGGCGGGCAGATGGTGTCCATCAAGCCGATGGCCCACAGGATTTCACCCTTGATGCGCGGGGCGAGGTGCTGGATGTCGACGTAGCCGAGCGCTTCAAAGATCGCCTCCTGGCGGGCGTGCTG
>JAFGEY010000205.1 GCA_016931365.1 Anaerolineae bacterium | reverse complement strand
TAAACTTTGTGTTGCCCACAATCGAATGCGAAGTTGGGACTCAAAAGTATGGGCGCTTTGTGATCAGCCCACTGGAAAAAGGGTACGGCACGACCCTGGGAAATGCGTTACGTCGTGTGTTGATCTCGTCCCTGACTGGCGCCGCGGTGACGTCAATCCGCGTGGAAGATGTTCCGCACGAGTTTTCGACTATCCCCGGCGTCAGAGAAGATATGATTGTGTTGTTGCTGAACGTCAAGCAGATTCGCTTCAAGATGGAAACCGAAGAGCCGGTCCGGCTGCACCTGCCCGTGCGCGGGGTCGGCATCGTGACGGCAGGCGACTTGCGCTGTCCACCCGAAGTTCAGGTGCTCAATCCCAACTTGGAGCTGTTTACGGCCGACGATCCCAACATCGAATTGGACATCGAGATGACGGTCGAGTTGGGGCGCGGGTATTCACCGTCTGAAGAGCGGGGCAAACTGCCCATCGGTGAGCTGCCCGTCGATGCGATTTTCAGCCCGATTCGCAAGATCAATTGGGATGTCGATCCGGCGCGTGTGGGACAGATGACCAACTTTGACAAATTGACCCTGGATATCTGGACCGACGGTACCATTCGTCCCCAGGAAGCACTCAGCCAGGCCGCCCAGTTGTTGATGCGGCACCTGGCGATGTTTGCCGGGGTTGAGGCGATTGTGGTCGAGCCTGAACCGGTCGTCGTCGAAGAAGAAGCGGCGTCGGTCCATTTGCTTGACACACCGATCGAAGAGCTGGACCTGGTCGTGCGGGTCTATAACTGTCTCAAGCGCACGGGCATCACTACGGTGGGGCAGGTCATCGACAAGATGTCCAAAGGCGCCGATGAGATGCTGGCGATTCGTAACTTTGGTATGAAGTCACTGGTCGAGCTGCGCGACAGGCTGATCGAAAGAGGCTTTATCCAAGAAGGCGACTTTGAAATCTAGTTCCTAATTGGTCCAATTCTGATGCTGTAGGCAAGAATGGGACGGTGGGACGCATCTTTTGCCCCGGTTTCTCCGGGTTAGTGCCTAAAGCACTTGATCCTGTTCAGTTCCGGTGAACCCGGATTAGGAGAGAATTTTGAGATGAGGCATCGTGTAGCAGGAAAGCGATTGAGCCGTTCTAGCGGCCAGCGAAAAGCACTATATCGAAATCTGATCACCGAGTTGTTCCGCCACGGGCGGATTCAGACCACCGACGCCAAGGCCAATGCTATCCGTGGCGCTGCTGAAAAGCTGATCACGCTGTCGCGACGCGGCCAGAGTGATGTCATTTTAGAGCGTGCCCGGGCAAGAGACCGTGCCGGGCTTGAAGCGCTGGTGCAGAAAAAACGCGCTGAAAGGCTCCTGGCGATGGTCGAGGCGGCTGAAGCTTCTGACCTGTCCGAGGAAGAACGCGAAAAACGGCAAGCCGAGTTGGAAGCCTGGGTTCGCGGGATGGGCGTCCATGTGCGCCGTCAGGCGGCAGCCCGGCTCAACGATCCGGTGATGGTGCGCAAATTGTTCGACGAACTCGGTCCACGATATCAGAGTCGGCCTGGTGGGTACACGCGCATTCTCAAGATGGGCCGTCGCAAAGGCGACTCTGCGCCGATTTCGTTGATCGAGTTGGTAGAGGGGTAGTGCCTGCCCGTGAGGTGCTTGAACAGTGAGCGAGGTTCAAGACACAGGCGCAAGTCATTGCCCTGGCGGCGGTGATTGTCTGATGGCCGGGACTGACGGCGAGAGGCATTTTTTTTGCGCTACGGTCTCTTATGACGGAACGGATTTTAACGGCTACCAGATTCAAGTTGGCCAGCGAACCGTTCAGGGAACCATCGAGGCGGCATTAGCTCAAATCACGCAGGAACAGGTTCGGGTCACCGCCGCCGGACGCACGGACAGTGGCGTTCACGCACTTGGACAAGTGATTGCTTTTCGCACCGGATGGAAGCATCCGATCGAGGCATTGCACCGGGGATTGAATGCGTTATTGCCCTCAGATGTGGCGATTCTCGCTCTTTCTGAGGCCAAGAGCGGGTTTCATCCCAGGTTCGACGCACAAAGCCGGGTTTATCGGTACACGATCTGGAACGATTCAACCCGAAATCCATTGGTGAGGCGCTATGCGCACTGGGTTTCGCAGCCGCTCAACATCGAGGCGATGATCCAGGCAGCGCAGCACCTCATCGGTGAGCACGATTTTGCGACTTTTGGACAGTCGCCACAGGGCACTCAGACTGTGCGCCGGGTGATGCAAGCAGTCTGGACGCAAAATGTGCACACTCTGTGCTTCAAGATCGAGGCCAATGCATTTTTATACCGGATGGTGCGAAGCATCGTTGGCACGTTGTTAAAGGTCGGCATGGGCGAGTGGTCGGTTGATGATTTTACTGCCCGGTTCACCGCAGCCGACCGCAGTCTGTCGGGCCCCGCGGCTCCGGCGCATGGATTATGCCTGCTGGCCGTGAATTACCGGGATTGACAACAAGAATTTGACCCATCTTGCAAGAGAATGATGGACTAAGCACTAAAGGAGTACCGAGGTGAAGACGTTTGTTTTGAGACAAGAGGATATTCAACGCGAGTGGTTTGTGATTGACGCTAAAGGTGAAACGTTGGGACGTTTGGCGTCCAAGATCGCTCAGTTGCTGAGAGGCAAGCACAAACCGACCTATACGCCGTATCTGGATATGGGCGACTTTGTCGTCGTCATCAACGCGGACAAGGTAGCAGTGAGTGGCCGCAAGATGGATCAAAAGATATACTACCGTCACTCTGGGTATATGGGTGGTCAAAAAGAGCGCAACCTGCGCGAGCAGTTGGATCGCCACCCTGAAGATGTGATCAAGTTGGCGGTCAAGGGGATGCTGCCGCGCAATCGGCTTGGGCGTCAGATCATCAAAAAGCTCAAAGTCTATGCCGGGTCAGAGCATCCGCATCAGGCACAGCAACCCAAGGTTATGGAACTGTAAGGAGAATTAGAGCATGGCTTATTATGAAGGTGTTGGTCGACGCAAGGAAGCGACGGCGCGCGTTCGTTTGTACACCGATGGTCAGGTTGGCACCGCGTTGGTCAACGATCGTCCTGCTGAAGAGTATTTCTGCCGCATTGGCGATATGCGCACGGTGATGGGGCCCCTGGAATCCACCGGCCTAGTGGGCAACTTTTTCGTCAGTGTGCACGTTCGAGGCGGTGGCGCCGCCGGTCAGGCCGATGCGGCTCGCCTGGGTGTGGCTCGCGCGTTGCTCAAGAGCGATCCCGAACTGCACTCGGTGCTGCGCAAAAGCGGCTTTTTGACCCGCGATCCGCGCGTCAAGGAACGTAAAAAGCCAGGCCTCAAGCGCGCGCGCAAAGCTCCGCAGTACACCAAACGTTAAGCATCAGCGTTCGCGCCCTGGCGCTTTGGCTGATAAAAAGGCCCATGCCATCACAAGATGGCATGGGCCTTTGGCGTTACCTGGAAACCCACTTCTGGGTGATGTCGCTGACAGCCTGTCAGTTGAACATCAGCTCACAGATATCAGTGCGCGTGACTACCCCGATGATTTTTCCCTGCTCGACGACTGGAATGTGAGAATACGATTTGAGCAAAAACAGCGATACAAGGCGAAGTAGAGGCGCATTGGGCGGCACACTGATCGTGCCACGGATCATGATATCGCGCACCGCCAGGTTCCCCACTTCTTGGGCCCGGTCTTCCAGGTATTCAAAATCCTGCATGTAGTTTAGATTGTCGTGAAGCTCGGAATAACTTGGCATCATAGCTCGAAGCAAGTCTTCTTCGTTGACAATGCCCACTAAATGGCCTTGAGCATCGATAACAGCCAATGTCGTGACGCCATAACGGCGAAGAGCATGGCTGAGTTCTCGCAAGGTGGTTGTCTCGGAAACACATTGTACCTCGGAACGCATAATGTCTTGAGCTTGCATTTGAACGCTCCTTAGCCTGGAAGTGGATTGGGTTACAGGTGTAGGCCAGATTGTGCCGAAAGCGAGTTTGCTCCGGATGCAATTTCGAGCATTTCTTCAGTGATCTTGTCCTGACGGGCGTGGTGATAGGTGCGATTGAGTTCGGCAGTGCGATCATCGATGTTGGACTTGGCTGCGTCCATCGCCTGCAAGCGCGCGCTCTGCTCGCTGACCATCGACTCGACTAGCCCCAGATACAGTTGTAAAGCCAGGTGCTCCAAAAGCAAAAACTCTTGCAGGTGAGCGGGGTTGCCGTCCAGCAATGGGAGTTGCTCTTTGTCCAGCGCCAGCGGCTTGAGTTCCGGCGGCAGCAGGCGCACCAGTCGCTGCTTGTAGCTACCAAAAGAGATAAAATAATTATAAATGAGATACAGTTGGTTCAGGTCTTCGGCCTGGTAAATGTCCTGAATCTTGGCCCAGATATCTCTCGTTTCGATGAATGAAACGGCGTGTGTGAGTGGAAAGCGCTGCGTCCAGATCAGGTGGCATTGGGCCATGTTGCAGTAGTGCTGGCGTGCAAATTCGCCCAACGCGACTACGCTGACGTCTTTGCCTTCGCTGCGCCAACGGTTGATATAATGATCGGCGGCGTAAAACAAAACTGCGTTAAACGCGCCGCACAGCCCGTGGTCGGAGGCGACGACGATCAAGCCCACTTTTTCATGCTCTCGTGTCTGGGGATGCGCAACGCGGCTGACCAACTCGGTCGGGTAATTGACTGCCAGGTTGAGCTGCTCCTGCACATAGCTCGCGTAGCGTTGCGCGGCTTCCAGGCTGTTGCGCGCTTTGCGCCAGCGGATCGCCGACATTGCGCGCATGGAGCGGATCAAATGATCGATCGTGTCCAGGTTGTGCAGGCGCTCGCGGATTTCGCCCATATCAGCCATCGGATCAGGACTCCCCAACTTGGCTGTTTTGGAATGCGGCCATACAGTTTTGAACTGCCGGCAGCAGTTCGTCACGGACTGTGCGCGGCCACTGCCCGCGTTCCAGTTCGTTCATCAGTGCTTTGTGATGCGCTTCCATGTATTCGAACAAATACTGTTCAAAATTGCGTACCTGTTCGATGGGCAGATTGTCCAGGAGGCCTTCACTTACAGCATAGATGATCGCCACCTGTTGGGCCAGTGGTTGAGGTTGGTGCTGCGTCTGGCGGAGCACCTGGCGCACGCGCTGGCCGCGCTCCAGCTTTTGCCGCGTGTCCGGGTCAAGTTCGGTGCCAAAGCGAGCGAAAATTTGCAATTCGAGATACTGCGAAATGTCCAGTTTCAAATGGCGCGACACGGCGCGCATCGCCCGGCTTTGCGCCGCCCCGCCGACGCGCGAGACGGACAGTCCCACATCGATGGCGGGTTTGATGTCTTGCTGAAAGAGCGACGGCGATAGGTAAATCTGCCCGTCAGTGATCGAGATCAGGTTGGTGGGGATGTAGGCGGCCATGTTGCCGGCCTGCGTCTCGACGATGGGCAGGGCGGTGATCGATCCGCCGCCGAGCGTGCTATTGAGTTTGCCGGAGCGTTCCAGCAGGCGCGAGTGCAAATAAAAGATATCGCCCGGATACGCCTCACGGCCCGGCGGGCGGCGAAGCAGCAGCGACAATTCGCGGTAGGCCATGGCCTGCTTGCTCAGATCGTCATAGACGACCAGGGCGTGACCGCCCTCGTACATGATCTCTTCGGCCATCGCGCACCCGGCATAGGGGGCCAGGTAGAGCATCACGGCCGGTTCGTCAGCACTGGCGACGATAACCGTCGTGTATTCCATCGCGCCGTTCTGGCGCAGCGTGTTCACCATCCGCGCGACGGCGCTCATCTTTTGGCCGATACAAACATAGATGCAACGCACGTTGCTGTGTCGCTGGTTGATCACCGCATCGACGGCAATAGCCGTTTTGCCGATCTGCCGGTCGCCGATGATCAACTCGCGCTGGCCGCGCCCGAGCGGGATCACCGCGTCGATGGTTTTGATGCCAGTTTGCAGCGGCTCTTGCACCGGCTGGCGATCGATGACCATTGGCGCAGTATTTTCGATGGGGCGGTAGCGATCCGTCTCGATGGGGCCTCTGCCATCGATTGGCTGTCCGAGGGCATTGACCACCCGCCCGACCATCGCGGGCCCGACGGGAACCTCAACCACGCGCCCGGTGCTTTGTACCAGGTCGCCGGCAGAGATGCCTTCCTCACGGCCCAGCAGCACACAGCCGATGGTTTGTTCTTCCAGGCTGAGGGCCATGCCATAAACGTCATTGGAAAACAACAGCAGTTCGTCGACCATTGCCTCTTGCAAGCCGGAGACAAGAGTGATGCCATCGCCGATGTGCTGGACGATGCCAACTTTTTTGGTCTCGACGCCAAAATGGCGTTCCTGGATCAGCTTGTCCAGCCGAGAGACATAGGCGTCGGTGTGCAGCGACGCCTCAAGCTCTTGCGCCTGAACCTCGTAACGATAGTCTTGGGCCAGCGCCTGAAAATCGGCCAGGGCATCGGACGTTTGCAGAGGGTTGTTGGCTTGGCTCATTCTACACTTTTTTCCAACTCACGAATGTATTGGGCGCGCAGGCTGTCAAGTTGTCCTTCCAGGCTGCCATCGATCATCATATCGCCAAAACGCAGGGTTGCGCCGGCAACCAGCGCCGGGTTGACCGTGTGCCGTACTTCTATCCGGCGGTCGATCAGTGCTGCCACTTTGTCTTTGACCAAGTTAATCATTTCGGGCTCTACCTGGCCGGCAGTGACAAGCTGAATGCCGATGATCTCTTCATCCAGGCTGCTAAAACGCTCGCGATACGTATCGGCAGAGAGGGTATCGAGCCGGGCAAAGAACTCTTGCAGGGCGGCTTTTTGAAAGCCCTCTCCGCCGGCCTCATGGATCAGGCGTGCGCTGAGCGTGGTGACCAGATGCCCCAGTTCCAGTCGGTGCTGATGAACCGCCTGGCGGCGCGCATCCTCGATCTCGTCGTGAGCCCGGTTGCGCATCTGCTCGATCTCTTTTTGTGCCTGGGCGATGAACTGCTGTTTGGTTTTTTCCAGGTCTTCTTGGGCCTGCTGCTTCATTTGGATCACCAACTCGTTGGCTTCGGTCAGCTTTTGCTCATATTCCGAGTGCATCGCTTCGGCCTCTCGTTCGCGGCGGGCGGCCTCGTCGAGCGCGTTGGTGACGCGCTTGGCGCGGTCGTCCAGAGCCTTGACCACCGGCTTGAAGAAAAAGCGGAACAGGATAAAGACCATCACCGCAAAGTTGATGATCTGAAAGAGCAGTGTGCTCCAGTTGATATTGATCATAGGTTCACCCCACAGTCATTTCGCGCTGGCCACGTTGCGTTGGCGCGTCGCGCTAGCCGCGACAGGTGCAAGGTTTGTTATTCAACGGCGTGCAAGATAAACTCTCGCAAGGGGTTGGCAAACAACAAAATCAGGATAACGGCCAGCACGTAAATTGCCAAAGACTCGATCAGCGCCAGGGCGATCAAGACCAGGCGGTTGACCGCATCGCTCGCTTCGGGCTGGCGGGCGATAGCGTTGAGCGCCTTGCTGGCAACGACCATCTGCCCGATGGCAGGAACCATAATTCCAACCACGATACCTACGCCGGAAATCAGCACGGTCAGCATAATGAATGCTTTGTCCCACGGAAATGTAGCCCAATCCATTTGAATATCCTCCCAAGCAGACAATTATTTGTGATGCGCTTCGACAGCGCCGGAAATGTAAACGACGGTCAACAGTGAAAAGACGTAAGCCTGAATGACCCCGGTAAAGATGCTAAACATCATCATCGGAATGGCGACAAAGGGACGCAGAATCAAGAACAGCACGGCGATGACGATCTCTTCGCCCAAAATGTTGCCGAACAGACGAAAGGTCAGCGACATGGTGCGCGCCAGCTCGCCGGCGATCTCGATCGGCAGCATAAAAAAGATCGGTTCGACATAGTGCCTAAAGTGTCCCACCAGTCCTTTGAGCCGGATGCCGTAATAGTGCACCGAGAAAAAGACGACAATGGCCAGCGCTAGCGGGGTGTTCAGGTCAGTGGTCGGCGATTTGAGACCGGGGATCAACCCGGCCAGGTTGCAGGCGGTGATGAACACGGCCAGCGTGCCCACAAAAGGCAAGAACAGGCGCGGCTGCTCCGGGATCATATCGCGGATCAGGTTATCGATCGCCTCAACGAGCCACTCAAGCGCGTTTTGCAAGCGTGAAGGCCGCGTTTTGAGGTTTCGTCCCAGCAAAATAAATGTCACCGAAACGATGGCCATCACGATCCAGGTATAGACCACCGTGCTGGTCAGTTGCAAGGGCCCCCACTGAAAGACGACTGCCGGAATTAGTTCCTCTTCGATGTCCATCCGACTTTTTCCTCGTATCTTGCTACTTGATCGTTTCTTTGAACAGGATATGATACAGATTATACAATGCCAGGGCTACGCCGACAAAGAGCAGGCTCACCGTCCACTCGACGCCGCCGCCGGACAGTTTGTCCAGGTAATGGCCCAAAAGAGCGCCACCGACGATGGGCAAAACCATGCTCCACCCCAGCGACGACAACGTCGCGACCAGCTTCCAAAAGGTGCGGTACGAAATTTTGTCGGGCGGCTCGTTCTCGCTCATCGAATCATGTCCGGCGGCGCGGGCAGGTCGGTCAACGCGCGCACCAGCGCAGTACGCATCTTGGTCAGTTCGATGTGCGCCTCAAAGGCCAGCGCATCTGCTTCGGCCTGGTGTTCCAGCAGTTTGATCGCCAGCTCTTGCAGGTCTTTGCCCGGTTCGGCGGCAGCAGTCAAGATCACAACCTGATCGCGTTTGACCTCCAGCGTGCCGCCGTAAAGGGCAATGTGCTGTGGCGATGGGTTTTGCGGCGTGCGATACATCAGCACACCGTTGACCAGCCGCGTGATGTAGGGCGTATGGCCGGGCAGCACGCCGCGCCACCCGTCTTCTTGCTGAAAGCGCAGCGACGTGATCTGGGTGTCCAACACGATCCGGTCGGGCGTCAAGATAAACAGCCGGGTGGTAGGTCGGTCTTCTGCCATGACTCTCCTATGCCAGCGCGCGTGCTTTTTGGATCACGTCGTCGATAGTCCCGGCCATGTAAAAGGCCGACTCGGGCAGGTCATCATGCAGCCCATCGACGATCTCCTTAAAACCGCGAATGGTCTCTTGCAGTGGCACGAATTTCCCTTCAATGCCGGTAAACTCTTCGCCGACAAAAAAGGGCTGGGTCAAAAAGCGCTGGATGCGCCGCGCGCGCTTGACCATCAGGCGGTCTTCTTCGGCTAGTTCTTCTACACCCAGGATGGCGATCACGTCGCGCAGCTCTTTGTAGCGCGACAGGATTTCCTTGACCTGCATCGCTACACGGTAATGCTCCTCGCCGACAAAATAGGGATCCAGGATGCGCGACGAGGAGTCGAGCGGCTCGACTGCCGGGTAAAACCCCTGGCTGGCCTGGGTGCGCGAGAGCACGATCGTCGCATCGAGGTGGGAAAATGTGGCCGCCGGGGCGGGGTCGGTCAGGTCGTCGGCAGGAACGTAAATGGCCTGTACAGAGGTGATCGCGCCCCGGTTGGTGGAGACGATGCGTTCTTGCAGTTCGCCCATTTCGCTGGCCAGTGTGGGCTGGTAGCCGACGGCGCTGGGCAGCCGCCCCAGCAGAGCCGAGACCTCGGAGCCCGCCTGTATGTAGCGAAACACGTTGTCGATGAACAGCAGCACGTCCTGTCCTTCGACATCGCGGAAATATTCGGCCATGGTCAGTGCCGAGAGCGCGGCGCGAAAGCGTGCGCCGGGCGGTTCATTCATTTGCCCAAAGATGAGCACTGCGTCGTTGATCACGCCGGAGCGCTGCATTTCCAGATACAGGTCGTTGCCTTCGCGGGTGCGCTCTCCCACGCCGGCAAAGACCGAGATGCCCCGGTGCTCGGTCGAGGTGTGGCGAATCAATTCCATAATTAGAAAAGTTTTGCCCACCCCTGCGCCGCCCAACAATCCAACCTTGCCACCGCGCACATAGGGGGCAAGTAGATCGACGACCTTGAGGCCAGTGACAAAAATCTCGATCGTTGGGTTTTGCACGGTGAATGTCGGCGGAGAGCGATGGATTGGCGACTGGGTGACATCGGTCAACTCGCCCAACCCATCGATAATGTGGCCCAGCGCGTCAAACATGCGCCCACGCGTGCCATGTCCGACCGGCACGGTGATCTGCGATCCGGCGTCGATCACGCGCATGCCGCGCGTGAGGCCGACGGTCGAACTCATCACAATGCCGCGCACGGTGCGCTGATCGACGTGTTCGTGCACTTCGACCAGCCGTTCGCCCTTTGGGGTAGGAATATAGAGCGCGCCCAACACGGGCGGCAGTTCTCCACCGGTGAACCGGACGTCGATGACCGGGCCGATGATTCGACTGATACGTCCTTCATTCATTCGGATGTACTCCATCCGCTCAAGAATCCAATATCGCCTATACACAAAACACTCATCGTGGACGAGGTCACACGACGAGTCGTTTTCAGTCTATACAGCCTTTCAGACGTTGGGTGTTACTCAACGTCTTTATAGATAGTATATGTGTAAATAAACACGTCTGGCAGGGTTTGCTGATTGGCTTTGCGCTGTCCGCCGTTCTCATTTCTTGGGGCCTGGCTTGCCTGGCTTTTCTGGCTTGCTTGGCTTGTCGATTGATAGGTCGACCGACTGGCGCTTTTCTCATTCTGCAGACGCCGCCTGGATCGGCGCTTGGGGCGACGTGAAGACTGTGGGTTACTCACACTGCGTTCCTATCCAAAAGGTATTTACTCTTCCGTCCCGTCGCGGGCCAATCGTCGTTTGTAACGGTAAGTAATTCGCCCACGTTCCAGATCGTACGGCGACATCTCCAAGCGCACCCGGTCGCCGAGAAGTATCTTGATGTAATAGCGGCGCATTTTGCCTGCCGGATAGGCCAGCACCACGTGCCCATTGTCCAACTCGACACGGAATTGGGTACCGGGCAGCGTGTCGACGACTGTGCCTTCAAATTCGAGTTTGTCTTGACTGCTCGCCACTGGTTGGGATTTAGCCATGCACGTCCTTTCGTTGCCTGATGGTGCTCTGACAAGAAAACTCGGTTACCAGAGATTGACAACCGAGCCAAGTCTAATTGTATAGATGGTATTATAGACTAATGACCGGGGTTTGTCAAACTTTTTTTCTATAGGACATATTTGTCACGCACTGTGCAAAAAAAAGCATCGTTTTCACAATCTTGAATAGCAGCAAATACATCTGGGGTTTGCGATGGGTTTTGAACCAGTGTACAATACGCGCATTCAAACGCTCGCGTGAACAGGAGACAATATGAACGTACACTTGGCTTATGGGAAAAATGGATTGGACGTTAATCTGCCTTCAAACGCCCAAATCACCGTCATCGAGCCTCACTTTGTCCCCGGCCTGCCCGACGAAATCGGAGCCATGCGCGAGGCGCTGCGCCATCCCATCGACAGCCCGCCGCTGCACAAGCTGGTCTCGCCGGGGCAGACGGTCGCCGTTGTGTTCAGCGACCTGACCCGCCCGCAGCCGCGCGAGCGGATGCTGCCCGTGTTGCTGGACGAACTCGCGTCGTGCGGCGTGGCGGCGGGGAACATCTTGCTGATCAACGCGCTGGGCACGCACCGCCCCAGTACCGACGCGGAACTGCATGCGATGCTCGGCGGCGCCATCGTCGACGGCTATCGCGTCATCCAGCATGACGCGACGGACAAGGCGTCGATGGTCAACCTGGGGCTGTCGAGCTATGGGCACGAGGTGTGGATCAACCGCGCCTACCTGGACGCCGACGTCAAAATCCTCACCGGGTTCATCGAGCCGCACATCTTTGCCGGGTTCAGCGGCGGGCCGAAAGCCGTGCTGCCCGGCGTGGCCGGAATGGAGATCATCCTCGATAACCACAATGGGCCGATGCTCTCCGCGCCGACGGCGACCTGGGGCGTCACCCGGGGTAACGCGATCTGGGAGGAAATGCTCGAGGTGGCGCAGATGACCCGCCCCGATTTTTTGTTCAACGTCACTCTGAACAAAAACAAGCAAATTTGCGGCGTGTTTGCCGGCGATCTGGTCGCGGCGCACCAGGCTGGGATCGAACAGGTCAAGGCGGCGGCGATGGTCGCCGTCGATGCGCCCTTTGACGTGGTGCTGACCACCAACTCGGGCTACCCGCTCGACATCAACCTCTACCAATCGGTCAAGGGCATCTCGGCAGCAGCACAGGTGACGCGGCCCGGCGGGGCGATCCTGATCGCCAGCGAGTGCTGGGACGGCGTGCCCGAGTTCGGCAACTATAAGCAGTTTCTCCAGGAAGCTGCATCGCCGCAGGCCATGCTCGACCGCGTGCTCTCGCCCGGCTTTCGCATGCACGACCAGTGGGAGGCGTTCTTGCACGCCAAACTCTGCCTGCACGCCGACATTTACGTCTATGCCAATGGCCTCAGCGATGACGACATCCGCATGGCGATGATGACGCCGAGCCGTGACATCGAAGCAACGCTGGACAAACTGATTCAGACCTACGGCCCGCGCTCAAGCGCGCCACGCCTGTGCGTGATGCCCGAAGGGCCGATGACGATTCCGTACGTAAAACGTGAGGCGTGAAACATAAGTGTGATTTCGTATTGCGTATTCCGTCAAGCAATCTGCGACACGAAATACGCAATACGAAACGTACAACTTTTACTTTGCGTCCAAATTGTCGGCGCGTTCGAAAAACTCGCGCTCCAACGCCGGCACAGCCCGATCTGCTTTGACCTGGGCGATATAGTGGGCCAGGTATTCGACCTCCAGATCGCGCAGTTTCAGCCCCTTTTCGCGCGAGGCGGCGCGCGCGTCCCCGGCGTAATGGTCGGGGTGATTGGCGTACCACCAGATGCCTGAACGGGTGGGCGTTTCGTTCAGCCGGCCCAGCGGGAGCGCTGGTTCGGCGGGCACGCGATCCATTTTGACCAGTTCCGGATGGTTGGCCAGCGAAACGCTGGTTTCGCACTCGCAGGCGTGGCCGTGGTACTCGGTCTCCAAAATCGCCTTCCGCTCGGCTTCTTTGCCCGGCAGCACGTGCTGCGTCGGCAGATAGATCGAGTAGGGCTTTTGCTCCCACAGCGTACACTGGGCCAGAAAACCCAGCAGGTTTCCGTTGCCGCCGTGCGCGTTGTGAACGATGATTTTCTTGAACCCGTTGCGGCCGATCTCGTCGAACACGGCCTGGATCAATTCGATCAGCAGCGTCGGTTTGAGCGTGACCGTGCCCGGAAAACAGCGTGCCTCGTAGATTTGGCCGAAGTAAAAGGGCGGAAAGACCACCGCCGGCTCGCGTTCGGCGGCCAGGCAGCAGAGCTTGTGCCCGTTCATAAAGTCGGTACCCAGCGGCAGGTGCTCGCTGTGCCTTTCAACGACACCCATCGCGATCAGGCACACACCCGTATCGCGCACGGCCTGGGCGAAATCGGTCGCCGTCAAATGTTCCCATTGCATCGTTCATTCTCCTTTTTTCGTATAGACTTTCGAGGCGACCACCGACGACTGACGGCGGACCGCCCATGCGAGTTTGCGGCGGTCAGCGGTTGATCGTCGGCGGTCAAAGTTTGAGTAACAGATCGAGATCGTCGGAAATAGTGTAGCATAGCCATTCATACTTGACAACTTGGAGGAAAACAATGAAAATCTTGATCGCCGCCGACATGGAAGGTGTGACCGGCGTTGTCCACTGGGATCACGTCAGCAGCGCGCACGCCGAATACGCCCGCTTCCGCAAGTTGATGACTGGCGACGTCAACGCGGCGGTGCGGGGCGCGTTCGACGGCGGGGCCGGCGAGGTGCTCGTCACCGACGGGCACGGCAGCGCCAAAAACATTTTGATCGAAGAACTGGATGCGCGCGCCCGGCTGAATAGCGGCGGCACGCGCCCTCTGTCGATGGTGCAGGGTGTCGATGCGGGCGTGGACGCGGCCATATTCGTCGGCTACCACGCGCGGGCGGGCACGCCCAACGCCATCCTCGATCACATCTGGACCGGCGGGGTGAACAACGTGTGGCTGAATGGCGCGCCGGTCGGCGAGATCGGCCTCAACGCGGCGGTGTGCGGACATTTTGGCGTGCCGGTGATTGCCCTGTCCGGCTGCCAGGGCGCGTGCGAGGAGGCCGAGACGCTGCTGGGTGAGGTCGAAACGGCGCCGGTCAAATGGGCCAGCGGGCGCATGGGCGCCGAGTGCCTGCCGCCGGAAAGGGCGCAGCAGGCCATCTATGAGGCGGCGCAGCGGGCGGTGCAGCGCTTGGCTCAGGGGCAGGCTGCCAAGCCGTTCCGGGTGCAGACGCCGGTCAAACTGGAGGTCGAGTTCAACAGTTCCGACATGGCCGACGGCGCGTCGATCCTGCCGGATGCGCAGCGCGACGGGCGCACGCTGACCTTGGTGGCTCCGGATATGGTCACGGCATACCGGCTCTTCCGCGCGGCGGCCTCGTTAGCGTAAATCGCTCAAATGAGGTCTTGAATAACACCAAGCATTGAAAACCATCTAGATTATTCGTATAGCGCGCTATGGAAAGCGCGCCTACTGGAAAGGTGCGCAATGAAAATTTACGATATTACTTTACCCATCTCTGAATCATCTGTCGTCTGGCCCGGTGACGGCGGCGTGCAGCTCAAGCAGATGTCGAGCGTGGAGCAGGGCGACAATTCGACGGTCACGCGGCTGACCCTGAGCGCGCACACCGGCACCCACGTCGACGCGCCCAAGCACTTTATCGCCGGCGCGGGCAGCGTCGACAAGCTGGCCCTGGACGTGCTGGTCGGCCCAGCCTGGGTGGCCGACACAGGCACCGCCAGCGCGCTGACCGCCGGGGTGATCAAGGCGTTGAACATCCCGCCGGGCACTGAGCGGGTGCTGTTCAAGACCACCAACTCGGAGCTGTGGGC
>JAFGEY010000204.1 GCA_016931365.1 Anaerolineae bacterium | reverse complement strand
GTATTGAGGTATACTGCTGACCTTACGGGATACCTCCTTCCCTTTCAGGTATTGTTTGATAGCGCCTCGTGGCGCACCGCAGGCCGGATCGACCAGGCGCAGCGGGGCGACGCGCTCGCCGCCCCACACCTGGCGCGGGGTTTTTCCTTCCAGGAGCTTGCCGACGGTGTGCCGGACGATGTAATCGACGATATAGGTGGGGGTATAGTAGACGCCGCCGGCCTTTTTGACCTCCGGCTTTTCCTCCACTTTGGCCCGCCCGGCCGAGGTCAGACGGATCACCTTGCCCAAAAACTGCTCGTAGACCTGGCCCAGGATGTCGGCGGGGAGCACCGAGAACTCGTAGGGGCAGTCGGGATAGTACAGCCCGCTCACCATCGGCTTGAGCGTCTTGTCGTCGATGGACAGCTTGAGGGTAAAGTCGTCATGCGATGGCAGGCCGTCGCCGCCGCCGCGCCCCTTTTCCGGCTTGAAATGGAACAGGCCCGAGTTGTAGCGGTCGTCGGCCTGCCGGAACAGGTAGCCGAGCTGGGCGTAGACCTGGCCCGCCGGGGCCGTTTCCACCGCGTCGCGCAGCCGCCCGTATGGCTCGATGCCGCGATCCTCGCAGATGCGCAGGAAAATCAGCCGGTCGATGGTCATCTGTACGGCGCGGTTCAACTCGCGCACGCTCAAGCCGGGGTTGCGCAGGGCGATGTTGCGGGCCAGCACATCGCGCCAGCCCTCGATCTCGGCCAGAAACGCGGCGTCGACCTCGGCGGTGCCCTTTTTGGCCTTGTTCGACTCGGCGTAGCGATCCAGCGCGCCCTTGCGGATCGCCTCCGGGCCGAACAGCGCGGCGATCTCGTCCCAATGGTCGGCGTAATCCTGATAGGTGAGGTACATCACGCGGGCGACGGCGGCCTGGTCGGTCTTGACCGGCTTGATCCGGCAGTCATAGACGGCGAATTCTTCAAAGTCGGTGAGGATGGAAAGCGGCAGCTTGGCGCTCCAGGCGTAGCGGCGGAGCTGGTAGGCGGGGGAAATGTCGGTCTTGATGTGGACGGCGGGCTTTTTGGCCTCGACGAAAAAGACGCGCTGCCCGCCCAGGCGAAAGGCGTAATCGGGGGCGGCGCTTCTTCCGCTGACCTGGAGGGCGTCTTCGTGGACGACCTCTTTGTACTTTTCGCTATAGCCTTGCGCGTTGTAGACATCCCAGCCGAGGGCGGCCCAAAAGGGGTTGATGAATTCCTGGCGCACCTGGGCTTCGTTGTACTGCCCGGCGTGGTAGGCCGATCGGTTGAGGTCGAAGCGTTGGACAAGGTCGAGAATGGAGGCAGGGATGGGCATAATCGCGCGCTCCTCTAGTTCATGAGGCATCTTTTTTGAGGGTTGTTTACGATAAAGATAGCACAGAGCGAGGGTATTGTCAATCCGCGGTGACAAGATTTTGGGGATGGGCGGGGTGTGGTCGCCATAAAACTAGAGTCTTTTGCCTACGCGGCAGCACAGGTGAAAAAAAGGTAACTGCTCACCCTCCCGGAGGTTTTTGCGGTTTCTCAATTATAACCTCCGGGAGGGTAGGCTATTCAGGGGCAAGCCGGAGGCATTTTAGTGCCATCGTCCCGCCCAAAGTGTTTGACGTTCGTTTCAATCAAGGGTATACTTGCGCCAGGAAGGAGCGGAGTAGAGCTATATGCGCAGGCCATGCATTGCGTTACGCATCTTGATCGTTATTGCCCTGATTGCCGTTACCCTTTGGGGTTCGACGGGCCGCGATCGGTTGCTGCAGGCCCAAGAGGGCGACGAAGGCAACGATACAGGCTCGTTCGTCGACGAATTGTTGGCTCGGATGACGGTGGCCGAAAAGGTGGGCCAGCTCTTTCTAGTCCCCTTTGAAGGGAGCACGCCCACCGAGCAGTCTGACATTGCCCGGCTGATCGTCGAGTACAAGGTTGGCGGTGTGCTTTTGTCGGATGCCAATCGGAACTGGATCAACGACGACACGGCGGTCGAGTCGGTGATCACGCTCACTTTTCAGTTACAGGAATGGGCGACTATTGACGCGTTTCCGCCTCCACCTGTCGAGTCGCCCGTGATCACCGTGACCCTGACGCCCACCGCGACAGAGGAGTTCACAGAGACGCTGCCCATGACCCCCGTCTTGACGCCGACGTCCACGCTGACTGCGACGGCGATCATCACCGAGCCGGTCCTGCGCGAGCGATTTGTGCCCCTGTTTGTTGCCATCGAGCAAGAAGGCAATATGCATCCCTATGCAGATTTGCGTTCCGGCCTTACCGCGCTGCCCAGCAATATGGCCATCGGCGCGACATGGGATACGGCCAATGCGTTGAGCGTTGGACAGATCTTGGGACGCGAGTTAAGCGCGTTGGGGTTCAATATGTTGATTGGCCCGACGCTGGATGTGCTCGACCAGCCGCGGCTCGACCGCCCGAACGATTTGGATGTGCGCAGTTTTGGCGGCGATCCGTACTGGGTAGGCGTGATGGGCCAGGCCTATGTGCGCGGCGTGCATATCGGCAGCCAGGGCAAGATGGCGACCGTCGCCAAGCATTTTCCGGGCCTGGGCAGCAGCGACCGGCGGATCAACCAGGACGTTTCGACGGTGCAAAAGTCGGATGAAGACCTGGCACAGAACGAGTTGGTGCCCTTTTTCCGGGTGGCTCAATCGTTTGCGGAGGACGCGCAAGACGTCACCGATGCAATGATGGCCTCGCACATCAGTTTCCGTTTTGTCCGCCCGGCCAACAAGCCGATCAGCTTTGATGCGGCGACGATGCACACTTTGATGAGCTTTGAACCGCTGGCCCGGTGGCGCCGCCAGGGTGGCGTGATTGTCAGCGGGCCGCTGGGCGCGCTTGCCGTGCGCAAGTATTACGACCCCAATCTCAAGAGCTTTAACCATCGCTACATCGCCCGCGAGGCCTTTATCGCTGGAAATGACCTGCTGCTGCTCTCCCAGTTTGCGTTGGACAACAATTGGACTACCCAGTATAACAACATTGTCGATACGATTCTGTTTTTTCAAGAGCAGTACAAAAACGAGCCTGACTTTCAGGCCCGCGTCGATGAGGCGGTGCGGCGCATTTTAGCCCTCAAGTACCGGCTCCATCCCGAATTTGTCCTGAAAGCAGTGCAACCCGACCTCGAACAGGCGAAAAGCAAGTTGGGCCAAGGTGACGCTCAAGTGGTGCAAATGGCCCGCGAGGCGATCACCCTGCTTTACCCCGAATCGGTGAATCGCCTGCCTGCCCCGCCGATGCCCGGTGAAGAGATTGTCATTTTTGTCGATTCCCGCCAGAGCCGGGATTGCGAAACGTGCGAACCCAGGTATCTGATCGAACCCGATGAGATCGAGCGCACGCTGGTGCGATTGTATGGGCCGGATGCCAGTGGGCGCGTCTTGCCGGAGCGAATTTATACTTATAGCCTGGTCGATCTGCAACGTTTTTTGTTCGAGCACGATCAGTATCCCGATCTGGCCTCGTCGCTCGATATCCGCTTCAAAACGGCAGACTGGATTTTGTTTGCCATGCTGGATGTGGACGCGGAACGCTATGCGGCGTCGACGGCGCTCAAGTCTTTGCTGGCCGAACGCGAGGATCTGCTCCAGGGCAAAAAACTCGTCGTGTTGGCCTATAACGCCCCCTATTTTCTTGACACGACCGAGGTCAGCAAGCTCACCGCCTATTACGGCATCTATAGCAAAATACCCGCGTTTATCAGCGCCTCGGCGCGCGCCCTGTTTCAGGAATTTCCGGCCTTGGGCCTGTCGCCGGTGACCGTGGCCGGAATCAACTATGACCTGCGCACCCGGCTCGAGATCGACCCCCGCCAGGTGATTCAGGTCTATCAGAGCGGCCAGCCCCAATCAAACGGAGAAGGTACGCCTGTGCCGCTGGAGGTGAAAAAGGGCGACAAATTGCAGCTTTACACGTCGCCAATTTTGGATCGCAACGGCAATCTGGTTCCTGACGGCACCTGGGTTGAGTTCAAGTTTTATTATCCCAGCGAAAAACTGGAGTGGCGCGATGGCGTACAGACGGTAAACGGCGTCGCCAGCACCGAATACACGCTCGACCGGGTGGGCAACCTCGAAATCTCGATCGTCGGATCAGCTTACAAGTTGCTGGCGCTGGTGCCCGAGGACGAGACGGTCAAATTTGAAACCGTTGTCCCTACGCCGACGCCAACTCATACCTCTACACCCACGCCGACCTCGACGCCGACAGTCACTCCCACAGCCACGCCGACGTCGACAGCGACACCGACCCATACGCCAACCCATACGCCGACGCCGACGCCGACGCCGATCAAAGTGGTCAAGGGCGCGACTCTGTCGGTGGCGCTACTGATGGTTTTTGTTTTGGGCGGGTTCGCCTTTGCGGCCGTTCTGGGGATGGGGCACGGACCCAGCCGGGCGATCCGTTGGGGGCTGTTGAGCGTGCTTGGCGGATTGATCGGCTATGATGTGTATGCGATGGGCGTGCCCGGCGCGCTACGCGCGCGATCCCTGTCGCAGGAATGGGGCGCGCTGATCACGACGGTGCTGGGGGCTTTTCTGGCGCTGGCTGTCGGGCTGTTGGCGACGGTGATTGTCCGGCGCTGGCGGCAACGTCGCATTAAACCGGGCTAGAGCGGCGGCAAGCTCGGTGAAAGCGCCGTCGCTACGAGCGCGACGACTAAAAAGATCAACACCAGCAGCAAGAACACCGTGTTCTCGCGGATGACCTGCCCCCAGCGACGGCGTTGCCCGTTGATGATCGCGTCGGCAATCACATCGAGCGGCTGTGATGAGAATAGTTCCGTGCGCAAGTCAGCTATATTGGCCGGGCGTTCGTCGGGGTGCATCGCGATTGCGTGCAGGATGGCCCGCTCGACGCGGGGCGAGATCGACGGGACGAGGTCGCTGGGACTCTTGAACAGGTGCGGCTGCAGGTAGCGCGTTTTGGCATCGGCAGGGGGCTGGTTGGTGAGCAGATGGTAGAGCGTCGCCCCGAACGAATAGATGTCCGAGCGCACATTGGTGTGACCGGTGTCACCGCCATATTGCTCCAGAGGTGTATATTGGGCCGTACCCCGTCCCTGCAAAACGGTGATCGTGCGATCCTGATCGGAAGTCATCAGTTTGACCAGCCCAAAGTCGACCAGTTTGATCACGCCAGATGGAGTCAGTTTGATGTTGGCCGGTTTGATGTCCCGGTGCAGCACGGGTGGGTCCTGGCTGTGCAGGTATTCGAGCGCGTCGAGGATTTGTTTGGCCCAGTCCAGCACTTGCTTTTCGGGCAGGGATTTGCCCTCGGTGCGCGCCTCATCCATCAGTTGTTTGAGGTCTTTTCCGGCCACAAAATCCATCACCAGATAGTCGCGGTCGTCCTGGTCAAAATAATCGGAGACTTTGGGCAGATTGGCGTGGTCGAGACGGGCCAGGGTGCTTGCTTCGCGGTGAAACTGGGTCTGTACCTGATGCGTATCTTCGCCGGTGGTATTGACGTCGATCCACATCTCTTTGACAGCACACATCCGACCTTCGAGGCGAAGGTCCTCGGCTTTATAGATGGCGCCCATGCCACCCTGACTGATAAATTCGAGGATTTTGTACCGGGAACGCAGCACGATACCCGGTGATAGCAGCGCAGGCACCGAATCTTCTCCTCAATGAAAACGGCGGATGCCAACTGACTGCCTGGGCGTGGCAGCGACGATTTGGCAAGCACATAAATAAAATGTGTAACGATTATACCCGGGTTGGATACTTTTGGCAAGCAAAGGAGTCTTTTGATGACGGCGAACTCTGAACAGGCCTTCCTTATGGTTGAAGAAGGCGAACTGACGGGCACACGGATTGCCATCAACGGCCCCGCGATCACGATCGGGCGTTCCGGTATGAGTGACCTGAGCGACGTGACGTTTCCGGAACGGCAGATTTCGCGCCAGCATGCCGAGATTGTGTGGCAAAATGGCTGTCACCACGTGCGCGATCTGGACAGCAAGAACGGCACCTATCTGAACGGCCACCCGGTGCACGATGCCGTTCCGCTGCAAGATAACGACATCATCAGCCTGGCGCTGTGTGTGCGGCTGCGCTACATCGGCGCCGACGCGACGCTGCCGCTGGAAGAAATCCGGCTTTCCAAAGAGCTGCGCCTCGATCCGGAATCGCGCCGGGTGTGGATCGGCGTGCGCGAACTCACGCCGCCGCTCTCCCCCGCGCAGTACCAACTGCTGGAATTGTTGTACAACGACCTGGGGCGCGTTTACAGTCGCGATGAGGTGGTCGAGTCCGTGTGGGGCGAGGATGAAAAGATCGGTGTGACCGAGCAGGCTATCGATGCGCTGGTGCGGCGCTTGCGCGAGCGCCTGGCAGAGGTCGAGCCGGATGCTCAGTACATCGTCACCGTGCGCGGCTACGGGTTCCGCCTCGATCCGAGCGGAGGGGGCAACTGAAACAGGGGATGCTTTGTTCTCCGATTAACCATTCAACAAGCCCCGCGCTCGAGCGCGGGGCTTGTTTGTGCAACGCGATTTTTTTCGCGCCGTGGTCAGGCCAGGCCGACGATCAACTGAGCCTGGGCGGCGATCTGGGACAGTTTCTCGGCTAACTGGGGGCGCTGCCGCTCGTTCAGGTTGTCGACCAGCAGTTTCATCGTCTCGACCAGGCGGGCGTTGACCTGCGCCGGGTTATTCTGGAGCAGATTGCGCGTCTCGTCGGGATATTCAGCATTGAGCAGCTTTTGGATGAACTGCATCTCCGGCGGGGCGCTTTCGAGCATCACCGCATAAATCGCGTCGCGAACCGCTTCCAGCCGTTGGACGGCCTGCTGTTCCTGGCGCTGTGCAGCTTGTTGCAGATTGAGCCCCAGCACGGACATAAACGCGTCGTCGATTTCTTCGATGTGGGCGCGGATGGCCGACTTGGGGTCCGCGCTGGTGAGCATTTCGCCCAGCAGGTCAGCACGGGCTTCCATCGCTTCCCGCACCTCGGTGTCGAGCTGCTGGGTCAAGTCGAGGATTTTAGCGCGCAGGTTCCTGACCCGCTCGACAAAGTCGGTGTCGCCGGACTGCTCGGCCTTGTCCATCCGCTCGGTCATCAACTGGAAGAAGCGATAGTCGATCAGCGGGCGCGCCACGCTGATCAAGAACCCCAAAACGTCATCGACCATATCGCCGTCCAACGAGAGGATGCGACCGAGCAACTGCTCCTGGGTCATGTTCTCGTCGACGCCCTCCAGAGCCCGGCGCAGTTTTTCCTGCTGTGCGGCGATCTCACGGCCGGCCGGGGTCTGTTCGAGCAGCTTTTCCAGCAGCACGTTGAGCCGCTCGGCTATCTCGGTCTGCCCCGCTTGCAGGTTGCCCTGTACGCTGCTCGACAGCAGGGCGAAAAATTCTTCGTCAAACTGGGCCTGGTTTTCGGCGATCATGTTGGACAGGGCCAGCCCATCGCCGACCACGCGCACCATCTGCTCGATCAACTCGATTTTGCGTTCCTGGGCCTGGAGCATATCTTTGGTGATCCCGTCGCCTTCGAGGATCGCCTCGGCCATCGACTGGACGGTGAGAAAAATGCGCGGGCGCAGCAGGTAGCCTTTGCGCGCCTCTTGGGGCAGGCCGTTCATCACCGCGCGCGACATTTCGCCGATCGCACGCTGGCGCTCGGTTTCATTGAGTCCCAGTTCCGGGGGAACCAGGCAAAGCAAAAATTCCTTGTCCGCATCGTGATAGGCGATCGGCACGTTCATCATGCCGGTTGTGCCGCACTGCGGGCAGGTGCTTACGTTGAGTCGCCCCTGTAGAAACAGTGCTTTGTGCGTTGAATTTTTTTGTACGTCAATGATTGAAACGACCGGCGCGTTAAAAGAGGCTCGACAGGCAGGACACCTGACGTTGGCAAGTCGTGGCGGGCTGGACGACATTGGAACCACCTTTCTGACCATCTGTGC
>JAFGEY010000203.1 GCA_016931365.1 Anaerolineae bacterium | reverse complement strand
TGAAGAAGCGGCATCGGATAGGCCCGCTCAAGGAATAGCGCGAGCAAACCCACTGGGCCAGAGTATACTCATCCAGGATCGAGTGCCGGACCGGGAAGTGTTGCATGGTTGCTCCGTTTACTTGTGGTCTATGTAATGATGCTCCGGCACCAGATGTTCCGGGTATTTTTCTCGCAGATGCTCGCGGGCTTCCTGGCAAAGGTGGCACTTGTCGGCATAATCCGGCTTGAGCTGGTAGCCCCATTCGCGCGCTTCTTCGGCCAGACCAAGCGGGCCGCGATGGATCAGTGTGGACAGCACCGGGTGTTTTTCGGCGTCAAAAGAGCCGACGATCTTGGCCACACTCTGCCGCTGCACGTTGCCGATGGCGATGCCGCACTCTTTGCTCAGATAGCCCTGCGGGTCCAACCCCAACAGCTCCAGCGTGCGCTGCGAGCCATTGTACCACCAGGGGACGACATCGCACACCTCGCCGGGAACGCCGCGTCCCGTGGCCACCAGGTGCGCCAGGGCGTGCGCTGCCCGCCCTTTGAAAAAGACTCGCCCTTTGTAGATTTTCGCGCAGGACGTCCGGCCCAGGCGGGCCTCCAGGTCTTGCAGCAGTTCGTTGGTGCGGATGTCCAGCGGGTGCAGTTTGTCTGCCGGATGTAGTTTATCCGCCGGATACGCTCCCTCTGCCGCGCCGCGCACCTGAGCAAAATCGAGATAGGGGACTTCGATGACACAGTCGCCCTTGAGCCGATCCAATACCCGGATCGCCCGCTCGACGCAATCCAGGTTGATGTACGGCTCGTGGAAGGCGTCCACGCTGAGCATGATTTGAGCCTGCACGGCGCACAACGGCTCCAAAAAAGATTCGGCGGCGGCTTCGTCGATGGCCCAGGATGCGTTGGTCTCAATGCGCACGCCAATGCCCAGGTCGTGGATGGCCGCTGCCAACGCGTGGGTGAGGTGGGGGAACAAGCCGGGTTCGCCGCCCAGCAGGACGACATAGTTCAGCCCGTTGACCTTTTGCAGGTCGGCGATGGTGGTCATAGCCAGGTCGTAAGGGATGGCCGGCGCCGACCACCGACCGGCGCGCAGGTGGCAGTGATCGCACTGCGCCGAGCATTGGTACGACAAATGGATTTTGAGTGTAGACATGCGGCTCCTCTTATGGCCCCAAAACAAACGGCCCGCTGGCCGGTTGGGTCATTCTTTTGCTTGCCAGGTAAACCAGCACCAGTATGGCTACATGGGCCAGGCTGGACAGCACAACCAGCCAGAGCACCTCGGTGTACCTGCCGGTGATGGCAAAAAGGATGTCGGCCAGGTGAAACAGCACCGTCACCGCCCAGATAGGCAGGTCGTCTTGGAACGTGAACGGATGTTTCATCCGCCCCCGCCAAAACACGGCCAGCAGAGCGGTCGGAAAAACGAGGTGAAAGCCGAGCATAACCCACTCGGCATGGCTCCCTTGGGTGAAAAACGGGGCCAGCCACAAAAGAAATTGCCTGATTCTACCGGATTCTGTAGTTTTGTGTCTGACTATGATCTCAAGTTGTGATATGATCTTGGCCTCTATCTTTCGAGGAGGCCAAGATGTCAACATCCCCGCGTACCAGAGAATGCAGTCAAGAGAAAAATGCTGCATATGCGTCGCACAAGTCGAGACGGATCTGTATCCCGATAGAGCACGAAGAATATCAAAGAATCATTTTTGACAAGAAAGAGTTCAGAGAATACTTGGACAAGCTGATTGAACAATATCCCAAGTTGTTTCCTTCAGCCATTCAGCACGGCTATGTTTTGCATGGCCTCTTGCCTGCGTCCAAGAAAATGCCGCAAATGCGAATGAGACGTATTGAAGTGCAGGCAGAAGACGGCCCCAAACAGGTCTTCACCATTGCGCCCTCCTTCGTGATGCCCTGAGATATTGTCAGATGTATTCCGCTACTTCTACTTCCAACGCGGCCTGAATCATCCGGCGAGCGCCTTCGCGAGCCATCTCGTCCAGCGTCAATTGGGTCAGCTCGACCATTTGTTCAGCTTCCTGATTCGTGATATTCTTGAGCATGGTGTATCCTTTCTATGATTCGTCAGTGATGAGTGGGTGGGACCCTCATCAGGATACGCCATTTTTCCCTTTTTCGCCAGTCTGCCGATCCACAACTTTTGACTATATCTCTTTCTACACCGCCCAATACTTTCACGGTCATTTGATGACGGCAGAATATCAGGTTCGCGTCTGGGCCTTGCTGCATAATTTCCAGCCTTATTGTCCCCGCGCAGGGGTCTCCGTCAATTACCAATCACCTGCGCACAAGCTCAATGGCTTTGTATATCACAGGAATTGGCTGCAAAACCTCCTCGTTTCCGCCTCAATGGGTGAATGCAGGCAGTAGCTACAGAAAACGGTAGAATCAGAAAATTCATCCCGCGCACGTAATTGCTCAACCTGCGCTGGTCGAGTAGGCCTCACCGCGGTTTTGAGGCCGTATCGAGACCCAGCAGGCTTGTCGCAAGTACTTTGTGGTCTCGATACGCCACTGCCCAAAGCGGCGACTGTGTTCCAGGTTTGTCTCTTGGGGCGCATCGCCGGTAAGTGCGTCGAACAGCAGGGCATACCTTGTTC
>JAFGEY010000202.1 GCA_016931365.1 Anaerolineae bacterium | reverse complement strand
CGCCGACCAGGCGGCACTCACAGCCAAGCATCTGCGCGCCCTGCACAGCCTGAAGCAGCCCGCGCGCCGACGTTGCATCAAGCGCGGGCACGCCGGTCACATCGAGCAGGACAGAATCGGCTTTGTAGCGGGCAATGCCGTCCAACATGTCATCGAGGAGCAGGTTCGAGCGCGCCGGGTCGAGTTCGCCGACGATGGGCATCACAATCAGCCCTTCAAAAAGGGGCAGCACCGGCGCCGATATGGCGCGGATCGCCTGGAGCAATCGCTCCTGATCGTGTGTCGTTCTTTGCAGGCGATGAACCAATTCTTCGCGCTCGCGGGCGATTGTTTCCAGTTCGTCGGCGTAGAGGCGCATTTCGCTCAACCGCCGGGCAGACAAGCGCTCAAGCTGGCGATCAAGCGCATAAAGCAACAGGCTAATCACGATCAAACTGGCGCTCAAAATAAAAACACCGGTGCCCAAAGATCGATCAGGAGAAAGAAAGAGGGTCGGCAGCAAGCCGGCAAACTGCTGCGTGCCGATGCCCCAGTACGCGATCACGCTAAGCGCCCAAAAGGCCAGGCCGTTTATCGGGCCGCCGAGCAGAGTTGCCAGCATCACACAGAGCGCATACCCTACCACCAGCGGCGTATACCAACCACCAGCCGCCAGCAGCACAGTCGCCGTGCCCCAGATCACCAGCGGCAAAAGGCCGGCGGCGGCTTGTAAATGGCCGCGTCGGCTCAACCAAAAAGCACCTGCCGAAGTGAGCGCCGTCAACACGCCGACGATCAACGTGACTACAGCCGCCGTCACGCCGATCAGGAGCAGAACACCGCTGACGATTATGCTGACCCCGGACACCATACCGAGCACCAGCGCAGCGACGCCAAGCAAGAACTCTCGACGCGCGCTTTTTTCATCGGTCGCTCTAGGGCGGACAATCGCATTCAGCCGATCCAGCACACATCCTCCTACGAAAAAACGCCACCCGCCTTGCAAAGACAAATGACATCGGCGGTGAACGATTTTATTATAGCATCAAACAAAAACACCGACAATCACAATAGAATAACAATCCGTTTACAGAGACAGCCAGCCGAGGATGCGTTGCCAAAGCGGCGGGCCGAGGATCAACAGACCGACGATCACTGCGACAATGGCCGAAATCAGCACGGCCCCGGCAGCGACGTCTTTGGCGATCTTGATCAAGGGATGATATTCGGTTGTCGCCGCATCCATCGCCGCCTCGGCAACCGTGTTGAACATTTCGGCGGCCAGCACCATACCAATGGTCAATGCGAGCACGGCCCACTGGGTTGCCCCCAAGCCCAGACACACCCCCAGTGCGATCACAGCCAGGGTCGCCGTCGCATGAATGCGCATGTTTTGCTGCGTGCACAGCGCGTGCCACACCCCTGCCAGCGCGTGACCAAAACTGCGCACCAACGCTTGCCATCGTGAACGCGGTCTTGAAGGCCTTTCAGACATGGTCAAGCCTTGAATTGAGCCAGGACTTGATCCTGCTGCGACCACATCAAGGCCTCTTCTTCCGGCGTAGCGTGATCATAGCCCAGCAGGTGTAAAACTCCGTGCACGATCAACAGCCGTAATTCGTCTTCAATGCCGTGCCCTAGCTCTCCGGCCTGCGCCTGCGCACGGGGATACGAGACGATCACATCGCCCAGGTAGGACAGTTCGTCCGGCGCGCTGACAAAGGGCACATCCGTTTCTTCTTCGACAAAAGAAAGCACGTCCGTCGGCGCATCGATGCCGCGAAACTGGGCATTGAGGGTGTGAATTTCGTCATCGTCAGTAATGACCACGCTGAGGTCAGCCTCAAGCGAGATGTTTTCCCGCGCCAACACGACGCGCGCAATCGTTTCGACCCACTCAGCAGCGATTGTCGCTTCAAACTGCGGGCGAATCAGCACTTGAATCATCTTGGCCTTCCTTGACCCATATTACATCGGACTCGATTTCGTTTGACCCTTCAGCAGCAACACCGGGTTCTTCGGTAGACCCTTCAGCGCGGTCTTCTTGCCCAGACTCTGGCATTTCGCCGGCTGTGAGCTGTCTGGACGGCGCTTCTTCCTTTTTCTCCTGGCCCGGATACTGGATGCGGGGATGAAATACGCCTTGCAAGGTGTCGACAAAAGAGCGCGTTACCAACTCGATCTCTTGCAGGGTCAGCGGCGCATGATCGAGTTGCCCACTGGAGATTTTGGCGGCGATCAATTTGCGGATCAACGCCTCCAACTCAACGGCATCGTGCGGGTGGATGCTGCGCACTGCGGCCTCGCAGGTATCGGCCATCATCACAATGGCCGTTTCCTTGCTCTGCGGTCGCATCCCCACGTGGCGATAGTCCTCTTCGCGGACATTGTCTGCGCCAAGCTCTTTTGTGGCTTTGTGATAAAAATAGGAAATTGTCGATGTTCCGTGATGCTCAGAAATAAAAGCCTGCAATGCCTTGGGCAGATGATACTTTTTGGCCAGCTCTAGCCCTTCGACTGTGTGACTGCGAATGATCTGCACGCTCGTCTCCGGATCGAGCAGATCGTGGGGATTGCTGCCGTCCATCTGGTTTTCGGTGAAAAAGTAAGGACGCATCGTCTTGCCGATATCGTGGTAAAACGCGCCCACGCGGGCCAGCAACGCGTCAGCCCCTATGGCTTCAGCAGCCTGCTCGGCCATATTGCCGACGATAATGCTGTGATGATAAGAGCCCGGCGCTTTGAGCAGCAGGTCGCGCAGCAGAGGGTGGGTGGGACGGGCCAGGTCCATCAGTTGCAGCGAAGTGGTGATTTGAAAAGTCACCCCCAGCAAATAATAGCCGCCGAGGGTGAGGGTGGCCGTCAGCGCACCGTTGATCATCCCCGACATGCCCAATTGGGTCAGCCATAAAGAGTCAAATTTGCCTTCGAGTAGAGCAAACGTGGCGATCGTCACCACATTGGCGGTCATTACACAGCCGCCGGCCAGGACAAAGGTATTGATGCGCCGCACGCGACGCATAGCAAAGAGGCCAACCAGCCCGCCGAGCAGATAATACCAGAACAGATCGATCCGTCCCTGTGCGAGATAGCCGACGGTCAGACAGACAACCAGGTGGACTACCAGGCCGACGCGCACATTCAAGATCGCAGTCGCCAGCATGCCAACCGCTCCCAGTGGCACCAGATACGGCTGAAAGTTGGTCAGTCCAACTCCCCATTTGGCAATAAAGACGAACAACAACAACAGCAGCAACAGCAATAACAAATGTCGGGGCGTGTCTCGCACCTGCGGCTCGGCATTGAACAGATACACCGACACTGCGACGGCAAAGATCAAGGCGATCAACACCGCACTGCCGGCAGCAAACCAGTTCTGGCTAGGTGCATTCAGACCCAATGCGGCCAACGCCTCCAGATCCTCATCGTCGACCACATCGCCGCTGCGCACAATCACCTGGTTCACTTCCAGCGTGCGGATCACCGGCTTGACGGTGTCCACCGCCGATTGACGGGCCAGATCGGTTTTTTCGGCATTATAGATGCGGTTGGCCTTGACCAATGCACTGACAATCTCGTCGACAATGGCCGTCTGCGCTTCGCTCAATTCAAAATCGATCAGCGTGCGCACCTCACGGCGGCGCACATCCTCCTGCCCGCTCCTGATCTCGCGCTTCATGATCTCATCGAGCACCTGGCGCGTCTCAAGCTGGACGGTCTTCCACTGCGTTTCGTCGAGTGCAAGCGTATCGCTGATCACCTGGGGAGAAAGCTGTACAGTGAGGATGCTTTCAAGGGCAAATCGACGGTCTTCGGGGGAGGCGTAGGGGTCGGCGCGCACCGAGTCAATAAAAGAGAGTACTTGCAGGGCCAGGCTCACCTGCTCGCGACCTGCCTGACGATCCAATGGATCGTACACATCGGCCACGGCAGCGGCAGCGCGTTGTTTTTCGGCCTTGGTACGAATCTCGCTCACAAACTCGATGCGCGATGGGGCGATGATGTCTTCGCCGGCCGCCTGTCCTTTTTGAATCATCGTCCGTGGGGCAACCAAAAGATCAGACGCCAGAATAAAGCCGATGCCTGCCGCCAAAAACAGGGCAAAGAATATAATTTGTACTCTACCCCGTACATTCGACCCCACTTGCGCCTGCCTTGTCACGCCTATGCTCCTCGATGCAGCGCGCAAGTTAGCCGCCGGCAAGCAACTCGCGCACAATGTCGCTGACCAGCCGCCCGTCAGCGCGACCCTGAACGCGAGGCATCAGTTCGCGCATCACCTGGCCCATCTGCCTGGATGAATTCGCCCCGACCTGGGCGATCACCTCATGGGCGATTTCAGCAATGGCCTCGCGGCTCATCATCTGCGGCAGGTAGTGATTCAAAATTTCGATCTCTGTCCGGGTTTGGGCCACCAGGTCTTCACGGTTGCCCTTTTGGTAGTCCACGATCGCGTCTTCACACTGCCGCACCTGCTTTTGCAGCACGGCGATCTCTTCTGCCTCGGTGAGATCGGCGTTTTTGTCCACGCGCGCGTTCTTGAGCGCCGCCATCGCCATCCGGATCGTGAGCTTGGCGGCTTCGTCCTGGGCGCGCATTGCATCCTTTAGATCGGCCATCAATCGCTCTTGAATGCTCATCGTTTTACTCCATCTATCATCGGCATATTTTCAAACCGATTTCTGGCGCAGCAGCGCCACGATCTCGACACCGTAGGCTGTCCGCTCCCAGTCATTCAGAATCGAGCTCTCTTCCAGCTGGGCCAGCGACGTCGGATTGCACCGGGCCAGTTGGAACAGTGTCGAGTTGGACAGGATTACGTCCGGCTCGACGCCGCGTTCTTCCGACCGACGTTTGCGCCAGGCGCGCAAGAGTTCGTATCGCTTTTCCGCAGCCTGACTGGGACGATGCGTTTGATCCGGAGCGGGTCGTTCGGGCACAGGTTGTTCTGCCGCCTGGGCGATGACCTGGAGCAAATGCTGGCGGCGTTGATCCGAAAGATGGCGGGGGATGCCCTTGATCTGCCCCAACTCGGACAATGTCTTGGGCCGGCACGCGCTGAGCTGCACCAAGACTTGATCGTTGAACACCTTGAATGGCGGCCGATCCATCGCTTGTGCGCGCTGATCGCGATAGATGAACAACGCGCGCATCACTGACAACCCGGCCGCATCAAGTTCCCTGACGTCCTTGATGCGCCAAAAGTCGTCGGGGTCGAAATCGTGCCCCATCCACTCGCTTTGCGCCACCTCGGCGAATGCCGCTTGCGCCTCGCCCAGACGTTTCTGAGCGGCTAACTGGACACGGAGTTTTTCGCGCAACGGCAGCAAAAAGCGCGTGTCCAGTTGAGCGTAGAACAACTGCTCGCGCGACAGGGGTCGTCTGCCCCAGTCGGTACGCTGCATCCGCTTGTCGGTGTCGATGCCAAAGTGCTCTTTTAGCAGGCTCCCCAGTCCGTATTGCTTCCATCCCACGATACGGCTGGCAATCATGGTGTCAAATAGGTTGGCAAACGAAAAATTCATGTCCCGCCGCAGGACCATCACGTCGTACTCGGCGGCGTGAAAGACCTTCTCGATGCCCGGATCGGCAAACAGGTTGCCCAGCGGGGTCAGGTCATTTATGGCTAGCGGATCGACCAGGTAATCGTACCCCGGTATCGAGAACTGGATCAGGCATACACGCTCGGTGTACGCATACAGGCTATTCGACTCGGTATCGACGGCCAGCAAGGAAGATTTGCACAACCGACTGTACATTTCATCAAATGATGCTTTTGTATCTACTAATATCGGCAAAGGTATCTCTGATGTGTTCATAGGAAATCATTATATCATATTTTCACCGAACGCGCTTGACACATAGGCGGTGAACATCACATTCCGGCGATGATCCGATCTACCACCAACTGCCGGAACTCGGGCGACAGGCTGGCAAAATAGGCGCTGAACCCGGTTACGCGCACCACAAGATCCGGATATTTTGACGGATCTTTGTGCGCCTCTAGCACTTGCCCGGCATCCATAATGTTCAGGTTGATCTGCGTGCCGCCCAGGCCAAAGTGGGTTTTGATCAGGTTGGCGATGTGATCCACACCGCCCTCCTCCTGCGACAGCGATGGGTCGAGTTCGATTTGCATCGGTGCAGTGTTGCCGTAACCGGGCTGCACGGAAGCAATCGCCACGGCCAACGCCGTCGGCGCGCCATCCCGGCGGAAACCAGGATCGGGGTTGGCGCCATGCGAGATCGGCGCGCCAGCGTGCCGGCCGTTGGGCGTCGCACCGACCGCCTTGCCCATCGGGATGGTGTTGGCCCAGGAAAAAAGCCCGGGGATCATCCTGAACCCGCCGGGCGTGGGTTGGGCCACCACAAGATCGGTAAAGGTCTGCGCCACGCGCTGCGCCCAACGGTCGGCTGGCGTGCCGCCGGTGCCGTAGCGAGAAATGCCGCGCATCATCAGCCGCGCACACACACCGTCGGCGCCGGCCCAATCATCGACAATGTGTTGGGCGATCTCGGCCCAGGTCAGGCGGCCCTCTTGCTCGACCCGCTGCTCCAACGCGGCAAACGAATCGGCGACTGTGGCCAGCGCCGCGCCGTCGAGGCAGAGGTTGTACCATTCGACGCCGCCGTGCGAGGCGTCCAGCCCACGCTCAATCGGCCCGTGGCAAAGCAGGTCCATTACCAACTCGGGAAAGACTTTGTACATATATTGAAGGTGGAAATCGATGCTCCGAGCGATGCCGCGCACGGCTTGCGCCAGGTGGCTTTCGAATAGCCCCCACAGGCTATCGACGCTGCGCTCGCCGCCCCGGATCATCTCGGCCCAGGCTACCTCGAACACAGCCGCCAGGTTGATCTTGACGCAGTCGTTGAGGGTGTACTCGCGGCCCGGAATGGCATTCCAGTGACAGCCGGAATAGGCGCGCTCGCGGCCTAGGGAGATCGGGTAGCCGTTGCGCGCAAAGCCCTCGGCGGTGCGCTCGACGCCCAGAAACTTGGGCACACCTTTTTTGTCCTCAAACATAATCTCGACGCCGCACCGCAGCAGGCCGGGATCGACCGCGTCGCCGACACTGACGCCGACGTTGGCCGGGATTTTGAGCCGGTGCGCAGCCTCCAAAATCAGGTAGGAGATGCGGTTGGTCACATCGCGCCCGGCGGCATCCGGTCCGCCAACCTGGAGATAGGCGGTGTCGCGCAGCAGCAGGCAGGCGATGTGAAAGGTCGCTTCTTCGTCGGTAAGCGTGCCGGCGGCCTTTTCACGCTCGTAATAGGGAGTGAGCAGCACGTCGAGACGACCCAGCGAGCCGCTGCCGTTATACATCCGCGCTGCCATCTGGAACCAGAGCATCCACTGGCAGGCCGCGCGCAAGGTGCGCGGTGGTTCGCTGACCAGCCAGGCATTCATTTCAGCGATCTCGAACAGGTTTTGGCGCCGTTGGGGGTTCGCTTCGCGTTCGGCCATCTCGCGCGCCGCGTCGGCGTGACGGGAAATCCAGTTTTGCATGCCGAGCACAATGTCTTCCAGCCCGTCGTAAAAATCGCCTATCTCCTGGCGAGTGACCGGCGCAAAGCGCGCGTCTTCTGGCGCGGGCAGGGTGTCGAGGTTGATCTGGCGGTAGCGGCGGATTTTGTCGAGGATGCCGCCCAAACCCAGGTCAAGGCCGATCTGCAAATCCTGGCAAAAGTGCTGCGTCGCGCCAATGCCAGAATGCAGCTTGTAGCGGCGGATCGTCTCGGCCAGTTCGGGATCGAGTTTTTCGACGGCGAAATCGGGGTTCCAGCCGTGTTTGCGATAGGAGGCAAAGTTGACCATATAGCCCCCGGCCAGCGAACTTTGCGGGTCGATGTAGACTGGATGTGCCTCCAACAGCGCGCGGTAATTCGCGCCAACGGCCTTGGGGCCAAAAAAGCCGCCGCTGGGATGGTTGCTCTGCGGCGCATAGCCGTCAATCAAGCAGTCGGTGATCGGCATGCCGGAGGTGCTGATCGCCCGGGTAATCTTGCGGTAGGCGGGCGGGGGCAAAATCAAAGCCCAGTCGTCGTGATCCATCGCGCCGATGAGTTGCTGCTTTTCTTGCGTCTGGGCCAGTTTTTCGGCGCGCAGTGCATCCAGGCGATCGGCATAGGTCAGCGTTTCAAGATCAGTTGCACAATCCATCGTCAAACACCTCCAGGCGAGTCAATGCGTTCGAGGCGAATGCCATTATGGCGCAGATCGATCCGTATCGAGACCAGACCGCATTTGACGTTTCCGGCGGATAGTATAGCACATTTCTGGCTTGGGGCGAATTGATTTACTGCCTTGCACGTACACCCAGTTTCAGGTATAATTCTAATAACAATCTCATACTTGCGTTTGCTCCGCACTTGCACACAGGCGTGATCAATATAAATCAAGGTCAGAGAGGACTCGATAAGAAAATGGCGCGCATCCTGGTTATCAACCCCGGCTCGACATCGACCAAGGTTGCTCTTTACGAATTGGTCGATGACACAGCGACACCGCTCTTCGAAGAAATGCTTCACCATTCCAACGAAGAACTGGCAAAGTATTCTCATATTTACGATCAGTACGAATTTCGCCGTGATGCTGTGTTGAGGTTGCTGAACCAGCAAGGAACTTCAATCCAAAGCCTCGACGCCGTGGTCGGGCGGGGCGGCGTGCTCAAACCGATTCCCAGCGGCACTTATCGCGTCAACGAGACGATGCTGCACGAGATGCGCTATGCGCCAAGACGCGAGCATGCTTCCAACCTGGGTTGTGCGCTCGCTCACGAGATCGCCGTGCAGGTGGGCATACCGGCCTTTATCGTCGACCCGGTTTCGGTGGACGAGTTCGAGCCGCTGGCACGGGTCAGCGGGCTGCCGGAGGTGGAACGGCGCAGCTTTTCGCACGCGCTCAACCTCAAGGCCACCTGTCG
>JAFGEY010000201.1 GCA_016931365.1 Anaerolineae bacterium | reverse complement strand
TCGACCGTGAACTGATCTTTGGTCAAAAACCCTTCCAGGGCCAGCGGCCCCAGCGGGCGATAGACGTGCTCAACCAATTCCCTGCGCCAGTTTTCGACCCGGCGTCTCCATTCAATGGTTAACATTATAGCCTCCTATGTATTGATTTTTATTTTCATAAATATGTCGTGTATTGCGTATTGCGCGACGGAATACGCAATACGCCTCAATTTTCACGCTTTACGAAAGAGCCTCAACGATACACGTCACTCCGATTCGGATTTGAGCGTCTCCCAGGCAACGGCTGGCTCATTTTGACGCGCTTCAGAGACCAAAACATCGTACAAATCTTCCCAGACTTTTCCCCATTCGTCCAGATCGATCACCACAGCCGTACGCTTGCCAGAGCCGTCTACAATGTATTGCACGCCTTTCAAAACAACCGCATCTTGCATGGCTCTCATCTCCTCTCACGATTTCTCCAACTGCGCATACCGTTTGTTGACCTGCGCGCAGCCACGAAAATCGGGTGGATGGTAAAAGCAGCGCTTGGCCGGATCGCCGCCGGTAAACGTGACGCAGCCCCAGCACCACAGCCCGTCAAAAGTGTACCACTTGGCCCGGTTTTGGGCGGCGATCTCGGCGCAAAGGCGGGTCGCCACCTCTTCAGGAATGGGAGAAACAGCTTCCGGCATGGTCGCTCCTTTTACAGGAACAGCTTGGGCAGATAGTCCGGTACGTCATTATACGGCGTAACGCGCCCCGCCGCAACCTCGTACAGCCGCTCGTGGGTGGCACGGGCGGCCTGAGCCAGCGGCTCGTAGGGACGGTTGCACACATCCATAAAGCCAATGTTCCAGTTTTCGCCGTCGAACCGCCCCAGCGCCGATTCGTCATAGAGGGTGAAATAGTGCGTGCCGATGCAATAAGGCTGCGCCGCCGCATCTTCCACATAGACGCGGAAAGCCTGCCCGCGCGCGGCCTGGTCGCGCACGTGGCCGATGCCGCTGCCCGGCAGGCCCACGTCTAGCGCGCCAAAGTGCCACTCGCCGATCATCACCGGCATGCCCAGCACGTCGTGGATTTGCTTGACCTGCTCGGCGGGCACGCGCTCCTGGTAGCAGTTCATGCTAAACACGTCGAAACAGCGCATCCCCTTGATCGCCCACGCCGGCGGCACGGTGTAATAGCGCGCCCCCAGGTTGAGGTGATGCGCATCCACCCGCTTGCAGGCCTCGCTCAATCCTTTGAACAACTTTTCGACCATGATCTCGCTGAATGCGGCCAGGTCGGCCCGGGCGTCGGCGGTGAGCGGGGCGCGCCAGGCTCCTTCTTTGACCGCCTCCGGGGTCACGCCAGCGCCCCAGGCCGCCGACAGCGCGTCGTCGCCGCCGTATTTCAGTCGCAGCCAGTCGGCCAGGGCCGCGCGCGCGGCGCAGCGGTCAGTGTTGAACAGCATCCCGGCAGCCGGCGTCTCCCCGGCAAAGCCCCAGGTCGGCTCGTTCATCAAAAAATAGCCGATCAGGGCCGGGTCATCAGCAGTCTGGCGCAGTTGTTCGGCAAAAGCGGCCGCGTCTTGCTCAAAGCGTGGATCGAACACGTCGGGGAAGTCGCGGTAAATCAGCGGTGTGTTGAAAAACTGCGGGTGCAGCGGGCGGACATACGGGAACCCAGTCTGGCTGGCGATCTGCCAGTCCGACCAGTTGGCGACGGTGTTGAAGCCCAGGCGGCGCAGTTCGGCCAGGGCGATGGCGGCCCAGTTTGGGTACCATTTTTCGGGGCCAAAGGCGCGGATGAAATGGGCGGCCAAATAGTTGATAGTCGGGCTTTCGTAGCCCGGCTCATAGATGGCGGCATATTCGCCCTCCAGGTCGGGCAGCCAGCTCAGGGCCTGCTTCAGGCCGTCGTAGGCAGCGTTCGTATCGACGCGCACGCAGTCCATCCCCGCCGACCAAAAAGCGCAGCCGTCGGGATCGACCAGCCACCAGCGTCCACCGCCTTGCGGGGCCCCCTCATGATGGGTGCGGAAAAAGCCGCTTGGATCGAACTGCTTTTCCGTCCAACCGCCCCAGCGTGACCAGCCTTCCGGCCAACGATACTGCGCTGCAGTTTGCGATTGATTGTGCAATCTATCACTTACTTCTTGAACGCTGCGGCTCTTGGCTAACCAGTCGTGCAGCGCGCTCTGGCCCAGTTCGTCGATCAGCGGGCCGACGGGCAAGATCAACTCGGTCAGCAGCGGCGGCTCTTGCACGGTTGCCGAAATCGTGGTCAGGCAAAAACGCGCCGGGCGGTCGCTCTTGCGCAGCACGGTCAGGGTCAGGCGGTCCACCCGCTCCAAATCCACCCGCTCGCCCTGGCACATCGGCTTGAGCCAGGCTCCTTCGCGAGGGTAGCGCCAGCGGTTCTGGTTGACCGCGACCAGCGGCATGCGCACGCGGAACAAGCATTGGTTCAGCCCGGAAAAGAGCAGGCCAAACCGAGGGCCGTCCTCACCTTCTTGCAGGGAGAGCAAAAAGACGACCAGGTGATTGCCGTCGATGAGCATGTCGGCAGTGAGATAGTTCACCCCGGCCAACGCGCCGGCGGGAAATGTGCAGGCCAGCCCGTCGCCTTCGCCGGTCGCCGTGTACCAGGTGGCGTTGGGGATGGGCGATGGAACGGCTTCCGATTGCAGGCGGCCGAGGAGGGAAAAAGAAGCAAGGGATAAGGAAAAAGGTTTCTCCATTGAAAATCCTTTCTTTTATCTAAATTGTCTAAGAAATGCGTTTCTCTAAAAAGACCAGCGCCAGTTGCTCATTGATCTGTTGCTCGCGCAGTGTCTGATAGCCCAGCTTGCGGTACAGGTACAGGTTCTTTTCGCTCCCGCTGCCGGTAAACAACTCACAGCGCTCGACGTGGGGGAAACACGCCTCGATCTTGCGCATCAGCCGCGCGCCCAGGCCCTGGTTTTGCGCGTCAGGGTGGACGATCAACTTGCCGATGTAACACGTGCCATCGCGCTCGTAACCGCGCACCGAGCCGACGATTCGTCTACCGATGGACTCGCCGGCCACGGTGTACTCACCGGACACGGCCTTGAGCACCGTTTGCGCCTCAAACTCGGCCAACGTCTCTTCAAGCGTTTGGGTCAGCGGTTGGATGGTGTAATCGCCGTAAATTTCGGCCTCGCTCCGGTAGGCCAGCTTTTGCAGGGCCAAAATCTCAGCGGCGTCATCGACGGTGGCGCGAGAGATCGACACATCCATACCATAACTCTCCCATCAGCGATCCGCCCGCCGCGCAAACCAGATCGCCGCCGCAGCGGCGAACAGATCGCAGCCAAACCAGAACAGCGTCGCCCAATCGGAACTGCCATCGAGCGAGGCCATACGCACGCAAAAATTGATCCCGTTGGCGATGCTGTAGGCCAGCGCACCGAGCAGCAGCAAAAGCAACACCCGCCGCCACGGCTCGACCGGCATCTCGCGCCATTTGAGTGCGAGGACATAAATCAGGCCCACGTCGAGCACCGGATAGATCGCCACGCCGAGCACCTGATCCCAGCTTCGCTCGACGTTCACAAACTCGGTGCGGTAGAGCGCCGCCCACAGCGCCAATGCCAGCAGCAGCAAAAGGCCGCCCACCTCAAGCAGACGCCGCTTCTCCCACGCCGCCGGGTATTGCCAGAAAGCCACACCAAGGCAGACGTAGCGGGCCACGTACAGCGCATCGACCCACGACAGCGGCGGCAAAACTGTTCCCGTTGTCATATCGTGTACGGCCCAAATCACATTGCCGGCAATGTTCAGCGTCCAGCCCAGCGCCAGCCAGGCCCAGAACGGGCGCGACTCGGGGCGCCGCCGAGCCGGACTGCGTCCGGCAGTCCACCACAACACTCCGGCGACAAACAGGGTGGCGAAATAGGTGAACGCAAACACCACCTGAGCCAGCGTCTCATCCATCGCTCATCCGGCTTTTCAACGCCTCAATCTCTGCCGCGGACAAAAACTCGCTCTCGATCTGCTCCACCGCGCCGATCAAGGCCAATTTCAAATCGCGTCTGGTCAGCCATTCCTTGCCCGGCCCCATCGTCGTGCGCGGATGCGGGTACACATCATCCTCGCCCACCGGCTCGTCGATGCGATACAGAAATCCGGGTAAAGTACCATTGTGCCGGATCGTCCCGTCATCCTCCAGCGAGACGATCTCCGGTTTGTGGGAAAAGACCTCGGCCAGGTGACGATCTCGGGTGATCGTGCTGCCCTGGCGCAGGACAGTCAATTGGAGGGGAGAGCCGTGGTACCAGATGGCGTTCATGATCACTCGCGATCCTGGGTCTCAACCGGCACTTTTGCCAGAGAGCGACCGCGCCGCGTCGCCAGCATGGCGATCCAGGGGATGAGGATGGCCCCGCCAAAAGCGAGCAAGAATGAGTTGGCATTGGACGAAAACGCACCTACCGCCGCGTACACAGCCGACACGCCCAGGTTCGACAGGGTGGTCAAGAGCAGGAACCGCGACCAGGGCATCCGGCTGATGCCGGCGAACAAAATAGATGCCTCGGCCAGCACCGGCACCGGACGCGCAATGATGATGGCCCAATCGCCGAACCGCTCGCGCAGATTTTCCAGGTTCTGCAAGTCTTGCGCGCCGACAAACCGCAGCGCGGCCGGCCGTCCCCAACGCAGCCCGATCACAAAACCGAGCACGCAGCTCATCGCCATACCGATCAGCGAGGCCAGCATTCCCGGCATAAAGCCCAACACAAAACCGGCCGTCGTGCTGACCATACTCGAGGGGATAGGCACCAGGATGTCCGAGGCCAGCATCGCGCTCAAGACAGTGCCGGTCAAGACCGGGTTATCGGCCGCCGTTTGGACGAAATGCTCCGTCCAGACCTCAATTTTTTCGCCAAAGAGCATAAAAGGCACAAGGATCAGGGCCAATACCGCGGTCACGAGCGCGATCCAGCGAAACGTTTTCTGTTTGAGCATTGTGTTTCTCCATAAAGGTCAGGTGCGAGTAGATGAGAGCAGCCCCGACTTGGCGTCAATCTGTATCAGGTGGACGAATACACAAAAAGCCTGCAAAGTAGCCCAAGTATATCTTGGTTAACGTACAATGCGCAAATTTGGTGCGCACGACATCCCAAAAGTGCGGCCAGTTGAAACTGGAATGAGAATGCTCGCTCAAGGGTTCTGCGCCAATGAAAACACCACCGGCACGCAGCACCCGGTAGACCTCATCAAGTGCGCCGCCGAAATCAGGCACGTGATGAAAAACACCAAATGTGAATACCGCGTCAAAAGACTCGGACGGCAGGTCGATAGCCATCAGATCGCCGAGGAATACCTGTGCTTCCGGACAGCGCTTGCGCGCGAGATCGACCTCTTGGGGGGTGATGTCAAAGGCATACAACGACGCAGGTTTGATCAAATCCCAGATCAGCCGGGTGCTATACCCGGAACCGCATCCCGCATCGAGAATCGCTTTGCCCTGCAAATCGATCTGGCGTTGTGCCAGCAGTTTTCTCCACAGCGGGAGTTCATAGTAGCGTTGAAACAGGCCGCGAATGGCGCTGTTCATCACATTGAGTTGACGTTGGCTGATCTCAGACAAAGCATCTCCTCCCTCGGTTTCCCAGAACTTGAGTTATCGTGCTGCCCGCGAACAGAACAATCATTTTTGTTCAGCCTCGCTCACATCAGGCCAATCGAGATCATCAATGACTTGGTGAATTGCAGGTAGATCGTGTGCCAGAAATTCACTCCACGCCTTCTCGACCTTTTCAATCATCGCTTCCAAGTCTGGACCAGTATAATCCTTTGAATCTAAGAACCTTTTTACGTAAATTGTTGCATACTTGGGACTAAACTTTTTCTTGATACTAAATATCGGGAATTCCTTAACAGCCTGATGGATAAATTTTCGCACATCATCATCACCAGGACCAATGATCAAACACAGTTGTAATCGTTTAGCCGAATTTTGGAACTCAAAAAGCAAAATCCGGCTGCTTTGAGTCCACTCATCGCTGCCCAGCTTTTGAGCCGGAAATTGATCCCATTGTTCAACAGCAAATCGAACATAGGTCTTTGTATAGCCTTGCAGAAAAAGATTTGGACTTTACAAAGTGACTCAAATAGGGCAAAATACTCCTCTCATTCGAAACATTGTTGCGTGGA
>JAFGEY010000200.1 GCA_016931365.1 Anaerolineae bacterium | reverse complement strand
CATAATGGTGGCTTATCAGAACGGCCAGGATTTTCCTGCGCCTGATGGGTGGGAATGCCTGGTCGAGCCTGCTGTCGAGGCCGTACCCCTCACCCCCATCTCCGACTGGGACATCTCCTGGGAAGTGGCGCGTGCGGTGCGAGCGGATCAATGCTGCACGCGCTGCCAGGCCCAACCACAGGCTGGCGAGGAATGGCTGCGCGGATGGGGATCGAAGCATCCCACATCCGACCCGGAAGAACGCAGCTTGCTGTGCCCGACCTGCCAGGCCGAACTGCACCGGTGGAAAGAGTCGCTGCTGCAGGAACGACTGGCAGAAGAACAGGCATGTAAGGCGGCGGTCAAGGCAAAGCAGAAAGCCCAAGTCGGACCTGCGCCTGTCGCAGAGCCGACCGAGACCGACGTGGCTGAGTACGAGCAGACATGGGACGTCTACTTTGAGACCGGCGCGGTGGCGACGGTCAAAAAGACGGCTGCGCGTATCACCAGCGCAGGCGTTCTGATAGTCGCACTCGCCCGCCTCGATCGGGGCAACCCGGCGACGGTGGAAGAACGGCGCAAGATCATCGAAAGCCGCATCAAGCAACTCCAAAAAGCGGCCTAAAGCGGCATAATCAAATATCTCACATCAACGAACCAGGGCATTTGAACAAAATGCCCTGGCTATTTCTACCAACAGAAAGGGACAAAAAGGAGACAACATGACCATCATCACGAGAAGCAACTATCACCTCTTCTGCCAGGAACCTCGACTGACCCCCGATGAGCAACGCATCGAACTTGAGATGCAGCGCGCCATCGCTGACCAGATGAAGCGCCGCGACCTGACGCTGTGGCAAGTCATTGTCGACGCCACGCGGGTCGAAAACGCAGAGGATCAAGCTGCCTGCCGCCGCGTGACGGATGATCCCGCCGACTTGGCAGCCGAATGCGATGCGCAGGTGTGGTTGAAACGAGCCAGGATCAGAGTCTACCTGGCAGCGGTCAATGTGCCGCGCTGCTGGTGCGGCGCACCGATGAAGCCGGTCGGAATCGGAGCCTATCCGTATGACTGTGCGGCCAAAGACAAACACCCCCACGATATGGTGTATGCCGGCTGCGACAACGGTCACACCGGCTGGACTCACGAGAGCGCGGTCACAGCAGCGACCTGATCATCTCTTCAAACTGCGCGTCTACGTGTGCGCGCAGTTTGGCTCGCTGATCCTCATCCAACACCCCACCCAACTCCTTCTCGATCAAAGCCACAACCTTGTCCGTCAACGCCTCAAGTGCAAACAAGTAGGCATCGGCGTCAAGCGTGCGGGCAATCTGGATCGCTGCCTGGACGGTAGGAAGCCGCTGGCCGTTTTCCAGCAGCATAATGAACGTGTTGGTCCAATCCAGCCGCGTTGCAAGCGCGCGCTGGGAACCGCGCACGCCGGCGTATGCAGGGTTCGTCAAGCGGGGTTGGCGCAACACCATCCCCTATGTCGAGCCTTTCCCCAATATGCAAACGCCCATCGTGCCGCTGCGCAGCTTTGTCATCGTCGCGCAGCATGGGCGCGAGGCCGGGGCCGACTGGGTTCGGCACCTGGCCGAATACCTCGATTGAATCTCAAGGGAAGGAGACCTCGGTCTCCTTTCCTCTTCCCCTCTTTTTGCCTGGACATTGACGCTTGCTCAACGGCAGGCGTGAGCGCTCAGGCGCTCCGTATCAACTCAACTGAAACTATACCAGGAGAATAAACATGGACTGCTTGATATTGCCTTGTTCGCAGCGCAAGCGCGACCCGCGCACGCTGCGCAACCATACCTATGACGATGTGACCGGCGCGCCCATCGCGCCGGCCTGGGCCGTATACAACGGCCCGCTGGTTCAGATCGCCCGCAAGTACGCGCCGTACCGTGAACTGGATGTGATGTTCCTCTCGGCCCGCTTCGGCCTGATCGATTGGACGTACATGATTCCTCTGTACGACCAAAAGATGACGATCGGGCAGATCACCGACGAGTGGGTTGGCACGCGCGTCACCGTACCCTGGATGCGCTACGAATCATACTGCAAAACTGTCTACACTTGCCTGCCTCGCCTGTACAAAGTCGCATTGGCAGCCGGCCTTGCTCCCTTTGGTGTCAAGCCGGCCGCCATTCAAATGTCATACGGTCAGGGCTACATGAGCAAGTACCTCAAACAGTTTTGTCTGGAGTGGCGACAATGCCATCGCTAAAGATTACCAAACTGGAACAGATGATGCGCACCGGCAACCGGCTGGCGCAGGTGCTCCAAATCTTGCAGCCTGACATCGACGTGCGCATTCACGTGCCCACCAGCAAAAAACCGGCGTTCTACGTGTGGCAAAACAACGAACCCATCCGCGCGATGACCATCAGGCGCGGAGAGCAGATCGTCGAAAACCCGGCTATCGAACTGCCGGGAAACTTTTTGAATTACGAGCGGCATCATCTGGAAGCGTCGCCGGTTGTCGCGGCGATGCGCCAGCATCGACTTGATTGGATTGATCCCAACCAGGTCGAGCAGTTGATCGAGAAAGCACATGCGCATCACCTGCATGTGTGCGAGGTCAACCGGCGCGCGCGTTCATGCAATCTGGTTGTGGTTGGTGGACCGGTGACGATGTGCCAGGAATAAAGCGATGAAACCCAAATGGCGCATCATGGAAAGAACAGGACGGACATACACCGTCTCAAATGGGGTAAGAATCAAAACCCTGGACGCACACTGCCCGGCATGTGCCCTGAGCGATGCGGTTTGTCGCTGGGGCGGAGACGCTGACTTGCGCGGCCTATGGCGCTATGGACGATGCTACAGTTTTTTAGTAGCAACCGCCATCGTCGCCAGAACGGAGCAGGCAGATGAGTGACATTGAGCATCCTGAGAACATCATGCCGCCTCCATCGGCAGACGGATTTATGTTTTGCCTCTGGAACGCGGTGGGCGGCGATCCTGACCTGTACAAGCAGGCCAGAGCCGGGTTAATCCCTTGCCCTATCGCCGACACATGCGAAATACGCGCCGCGCACCTGGTACTGCTCGCGCAGCGCGAAGCATCCGTTGTCTGGGCCGGGCTGACCAGGGCACAGCAAAGGCGCATCAATAACAAGGCCCAGGCGGTGCTCTTTGAGGCCGAACGCCAACTTGGCGCGCACGTCGTTGGCCCGGTCGTCAAGACATGGCTTGAAAACGAGGTCGGCGCGCTCATCGGCGTCAAGATGCGAAAACTCTTTCCGCTTCCGCAAGCGATTGAGCCTGCTCCGCCACATCCGGTACCCGGCATCAAACCCGCCGGCAAACCGGTTCAACTGAGTCTTTTCTAGGAGACCAACATGGACACAAACAACAAACGTCCGACACCACCTCCTGAATATGTCCCTTTCAGGTGGCAGCACAAAGCAATGCAGCGAGGTACTGAAAGTACCAGTGTCCCGGTATGCCCGAACTGCAATGCACCAGGCCAAAACGGCAAATGGGGTTACGTCTGGGAAGGCGATGGTTGGACTGATCCTGGCGCGCAATCTGCATATGACCAGGGCAAAAGCCAGGGCATCCGCCTGATGGGAGCCGGAGATTCGCGGATTACCTATGAAGGCGTGCCAGTGCTGATACACTGGTCAAGAGTCGGCATCGGCAAATGTTTAGTTTGCGGATGCAAATTCTGGCATGATTTTGGCGGACAAAAACACAACGACGAATGGGCTTACTATTACAAGCCCACTCGGGGGCAACTCGCCCTTTTCTAGTTAACAGGAGATCACATGAACACAACCATATATCCTCTCGCCATCCGGGATATGCCCCCAGCGCTGGAATTTGTGCGCATGGGACACGAGAACCCGCGCGAGGGATTTCACACCGGCGGGCCGTTTATGTCGTCGGACGGCAAAGAAGTGTGGAAGCCGCTCGACGGCCGCCTCTTTGCCAATGCCGATAGCCATATCCCGACCCGCGAGCTGGATGCTCTGGCGCTGATGGCAAACCAGCCCGGCTTTCCGGCCAATTGGCGCGTCGAACAGACGCAGCACGAGATCGAAGGCAAGACCTATACTCGTCGCTGGCTGGTGCGCCCGAACTGCATCATCGCTCAGCCAATCGAGAGCGTCCACCAGGTACCTATCCTCACGCTCGACCAGGTGCTTGAAGTCGAGCGCGGTATGCGCGAGTTCAACCGGCGCGGTTGGGAGATCAACGACCCCATCGTGGCAGGTCTCGACTGGGGCAACAAACCCTTCATCGTCGATTTGTCGGCGGCTGCGCCAATCGCGCCGTGCTGGAAGCCCGACGAAAACTGGCGCGTGCGCCAGTGGATGCAAGAGGTCGGGTTTTCGCGCCTGGCGCTGCTGCGCCATCTTGCCGAAGAGATGGTCTCGGACGTTGTCTTTGCCCAGGTATGGGGCTACCGGTTCTGGTGCGGGCATGTCTACGTCATAGACGACGATCAGAAGTGGGACAAACCCGACGATGTGCTGCGCATGCGCTGCTCGGCTGAGGAAGCCGAAAAACTGGCATTCCTCAAGGGCAAGGATTGGGTGATGACACCTGATCCGCTGCCGCAGGCCGTGCAGGACAAAAACCGGACGACCTGGGCCTGGTCGCCGATGCGGCCGCCCAGCGAGTGTGATCCACTGCTGTGGCAGGCGCTACAGGAAGGGACGGTGAGCAATGAAAGTTGAACGCCACCCCGAAGGGTTTTTCGTGTTCGTCGGAGACTTTGGCGGGTGGCAAGCGGATGTCTTTTTCCTCGAAGAGTACCATCTCAAGTTGATCCAACGGCTGTGCATTTTCCCCTACTGTGGGGAAAAGCGAGACTGGGGCTACCCGGTCCCTGCCGTCGGCTTCAATCGTCCGTTCGGCAACTCGGACGTGATCGGCGATGTCGCCGAGATCGTCGGAGTAGAGCCGGAAGGCGACCCGATCGACGATGAATACCAGGTATTCAGCGAAGCCCAGGAAAAGTACCTGCTCGGCCTGATCGCCGAGGTGACGACCGCGCTGCTCGTATGCACGAGCAACCTGTCGTTCCAGCCCGGCGTGTACGCACGCCAGGGCGCGTGGGATGACTGGCGACTCATCGCCGAACCGCACGCCACTACGCTGCGCGAAGTGGTGAGGACGTAGCATTTATATCAACCTACACATAAAAAACAGGGTGGAGCATACCACCCTGTTCACTCACAACAGAAAGGACAACATGAACTACGAACAGTTTTTAGCATCGATCGGAGCAACACTCAAAGTCGATCTGGTCGACACCGATTTGTACGAGT
>JAFGEY010000199.1 GCA_016931365.1 Anaerolineae bacterium | reverse complement strand
CGGCGTGTTCCAGGTCGAAAGCGAGGGCATGAAAAAGACGCTGGCCCAGATGCGCCCGACCTGCCTGGAAGACATCATTGCCGTGGTCGCCCTCTACCGACCCGGCCCGATGCAGTTCATCGAAACCTACTGCCGGCGCAAGAACGGCGAGGAAAAGACCGAGTACATCCACCCCAGGCTGGAGCCGATCCTCGAAGAAACCTACGGGATCATTGTCTACCAGGAGCAGATCCTCCAGATTATGCGCGACCTGGGCGGGTACACCGGCGGCGAGGCCGACGTCATTCGCCGGGCCATTTCCAAAAAGATCGACGCCGTGATCGCCGAGCACAAGGTCAAGTTTCGCGCCGGCTGCGAGGCGAACGACATTCCCGGCGCCAAGGCCGACGAGATTTATGACGCGATTGCCTTTTTTGCCGACTATGGCTTTAACAAGGCCCACGCCGCCGACTATGCGGTGATCACTTGCCAGACGGCCTACCTCAAGGCCAAGTACCCGGTCGAGTTTATGACCGCCCTGCTCACGGTGGAAAAGAACAACACCGAAAAAGTCGCACTCTTTTTGGCAGAGTGCCGCCGCCTGGGCATCCCCGTCCTGCCGCCAGACGTCAATTTCAGCGCCGTCGACTTTACCATTGAAGAGGCAACAGAGCCCAAGTTAGAGGTGCAAAAGCACGTCGATACGGCCTGTGCGCTGTCCAACGGGGCGATCCGCTTTGGGTTGGGGGGGATCAAAAACGTCGGCGACGCGGCGGTGCATGAGATCATCCGCGCGCGGGAGGAGGGCGGCCCGTTTGTCAGCCTCGACGATTTCTGCGCCCGCGTCGACCTGCGCAAACTCAACCGCCGCGTGCTGGAGTGCCTGATCAAGGTTGGCGCGCTGGATCGCTTTGGCGCGCGCGCGCAGCTTTTGGCCGTGGTCGATCAGATGCTTTCAGGCAGCGCACAGGTGCACCATGCCCAGGATATCGGGCAGATGACCATGTTTGATTTTGGGGGCAGCGGGCCGTCTGCACCGAGCAGCATCGTTCTTCCCGAGCAAGTCGAGCGGTTAACCGGCAGCGAGATCAAAGATCGGGGCAAGGTCGAGAAAATTTCTTCCAAAGAGATGCTCAACTGGGAAAAAGAGCTGGTCGGGTTTTACGTGTCCGAACATCCGTTGATGAGGGTCAACGGCGATTGGCAGGCGACGGTAACCTGTTTTTGCGGCGAAGTGACCGAGGAGAAAAACGGCCAGAACGTCATCGTCGCCGGGGTGATCGACTGGATTCGCCCGCATGTGACCAAAAAGGGCGACCCGATGGCTTTTGTGCACATCGAAGACATCCAGGGCGGGATCGAGCTGGTGCTCTTTCCGCGCACCTATGCCACCTACCGCGACCTGCTCCAGCCGGACAAGATCATCATCGCCAAGGGCAAGGTCGACGCCGAGCGGGGCAATCCCAAAATCCTCTGCGATTCGATCGAGACCAAGTTCCAGCAGGTGAGTGTGATCGATGAACAGCCCGCGCCCGCGGCAGCTTTGGCTTCGTCTCGACCGCCGGAAACGCCTCAACCCAGACCCGCAGCGGTGAGCGCTCTACGCACCGATGGTGGTGGTGCGCCCAGGCACCTGACCTTGATTATCCGCCGCACGCCGGACGATGGCGGCGATCTCGGCCTGATCCAGCGCGTGTGCGAGCAACTGGCGCAGCACCCCGGCTCCGATCACTGCACGTTTGTGCTGGTCAACGGGCACTACCGGGTGCAGATCGACTACCCCAAGGGGGCCGCCTGCACGCCCGACCTGACCCGCGCGCTGCAGTCGATGTTGGGGGCAGACGCGCTGCAGGTGGTGTGAAAAATAGAGAAACCCGGTTTTTGTCAAAAACCGGGTTTCTCTTGTTAATGGGTGATAATGGGCCTATTCCTGATCGCCCAATCTTAGCGCCTGGAACACGCCCTTGCGCAGCGCGGCGGCGATGACCGCGATCTGGGCGGCGACGAGCACCACCGTGAACGCCGCCGAAATCTGGCTGATGTCATTCCAGGCGATCAGCGGCAGCAGCGTCGGCGGGCGGATCACGTTCATATCCGCGGCCTGGAAAAAGGGGATGAACAGGCCGGAGGCCCACACGCCGATCAGCGCCCCGCCGAGCACGCTGTAGACCATCAAGACCACGTACTCGATCGACACCTGCGAGATCACTTGCAGCAAAGAGAGGCCCACCGCGCGCAAAATGGTAAAGCGGAACAGTCGCTCTTGCAGCGAGGCATAGTTGTAAATCAGCAGACCGATCCCCGAGAGCACCGCGGCGGCCAAAAAGCCCACCGTCAGCGTGCCAAAGATGCCCACGCGCTCGATTTGGGCCTGCTCCTCCGCGATCTCTTCCTGGGCATTGACCCAGCGCGAGACAAATACGCCCATATCTTCCACCTGCTCGATCAGCTTGTCGTGGTCAACATCATCCTCAACTTGCAGCCAGACGTTGTGCAGCAGGGTAGCGCCCAACTGGTCGAACAAAAAGTCGAGGTTGCCTATCACCGCTGTCGCTTCCGACTCGAACACGGTGGGGAAGAATTTATACTGCCCGGCGATGGTGAAATCAGTCTCCAGGGGCTGATCGGCGACGTTCACCCGGATGCGCACCTTGTCGCCGATCGCATACTCGCCGCGCCTGAGCGCCTCTTCTGACAGGATCACCGCGTCCTCGCGGGCGGCCAGCCGGTTCATCAACTCGCCCAGCGAAGCCTGGCTGAAATCGGGCCGCCAGAAGAGCAGGGTAGGGGCATCCAACCGATCAATGCCGATAAAGACGCCGCGCAGCGAACGCCGACCCGGCATCGCCAGGGTCGCATCGTACATGCCCACGCGCGCGGCATTGATGACGCCGGGCAGCTCTTCATAGCTTTCCGGCGGCAGAATCCACGCCCCCTCGGTGGGGATGACACGGGCCTCGGCGTCTTCGGGGCTGATCGTCTGTCTGATCAACACATCAGAGCCGACAGCATAATAGACGCGGTCAATCAACCATTGATCGAGGCTGAGGGCCATCGAAGCCATAAACGCGCCCAGGCTGAGCGACGTGATCACCAGCAGCAGCGCGCTGGTGTACTGGTTGCTCTGCCGCGCTAACTGGCGGAAAGCCAGGTAAAGTGTCGCGTCGCGCCCCAGCGAACTCAACCAGTCGCCGATGCGCATCAGGATGGGGAAGAGACGCACCAGCAGCAACGACATGGTCAGCGTGAACAACGCCGGCACCAGGAACATCAGCGGGTCCTGTTGAGCACCTTCTTCGCCGCTCAACGCGGCCGGAACAAGCGTGCCTTTGAGCGTCAACTGGCGGTAGGCATAGATCACCGGGATGAGTAGCAAAAAATCCAGGTAAAAACGCTGCCAGAAAGGCTGGTCGGGCGCGCGGGCGCGGCGGCGTTCGTGCGCAACGACGCTGGTGCGCGCAGCGCGCATCATCGGCCACAGGCGGGCCAAAAGTGAGGCACTCAACGCCGCGAGCACCATCGGGATGTTGAACGTGGTGGGAGAAACCGGCAGTGGCTCCCGCCACACAAATTTCATAAAAGACTCGGTGTAGCCCATCGCCTGGGCCAACTGGATGCCAGCCAGGATGCCCAGTGGAGTACCTACGCCGATGATCACCGCTGCCTCGATGATGCTGACCGAGATCAATTGCCCGACCTGCATGCCCCGGCTGGCCATCACGGCTGTCTCGCGCTGCTGCCAGCGGATGGTGATCGACGAGAGCAGGCTCAAAAAGTAGAGCAAAAATGCCATCACCGGCACGCTAAAGACAAACATCAGCACGGTCAGGTCGGCTTCGCGCCGGATCGCCGTATCGAGCGCGAGTGAGGGCGAGCTGTCCATGCGCGGGTTAGGCAGGTATTGGGAGATGATCTTGGCGGCTTCTTTGAGTCCGCCCGAGTATTCTTTCATCCGTTCTGAAACGAGTTTACTGTCGTCCATAATAAAGTACCAGGACACAAATCCCAACTGACCCTGGAACAAAGGTTCAGCAATGGATTGATAGTCTTCGACGCTTGCCAGCAGCGCGCGGCGCAGGCCCATATCCGGGTTTTGAAACCAGAATACATCGCGCGGGTTTTTGGAAACCCAGGTGCCGACAATGCGGGTGGGGATGATCAGTCCCAGGCGCAGATCGCGCAACTCGTACACCTCGCCGATTTCGAGACCCATCTCGTCGAACAGGGTTTTGTGAATCCACACGTTCAGCGCGTCGCCGGAGGGAGTTGCTTCTTCCATCGACTGGCCATCCCGAATGTCCAGGTAAGGACCAATGCCGGGGATGACGGTGATGTTGGTATCTTTGAGTAAAATGGTATTTGCCTGGCCGTAAGCCGTTTCTTCTTCTTTGGTGCGCAAGAGCAGACCGGTCGTTTCCATTTGCCGGTTGACGCTGAGCAGAGGCAGGCCCACTTCGCCAGTCAGCGTTTCGACCAGGTGGTCTTGCCATACCTGGCTGTCGGCGATGGTGAGCTTGTATTGCCCCGATGGCAGCACATAATAGCGCAGCGAAAAGGCGGGGCGTTTGGTGGTTGCCGCGATCTCGGCCAGCTGCTCGCGCAGCATCACAAAGCTGACCGCCTTGGCAAAGATGGGAATGCTCACTACCAGACCAACGGCCAGCGTCACGCCCATAATTGATAGCAGTGTCAACAGTGGGCGGTTAAAAAGACGTTTAAAGGCGATAAACAACATCGAGCCTGACTCCCAAATATGATCTATGTGCAAGCACAAAGGGCAATCATACTCCATGATGCTGTTCTTGTCAAACTAGTTTGTTTTAGGGGTGTCCTTCAGCAGCCCACCGTACAGAAGGCGTGGTTCGTTCAACAAGAAACCGAATCGAGAGTATAATCCTGACTCCCCTGAAAAAAGTTGCACGTTAACAGCGATACAAGGCTGATCGGCACCGAAAAGGGCTTTGGACAACGCCAATCAGCCTCAAAATCCAGTTTTTGAGCAGAGACAAAAAAGAATCCTGCTCCTGACCGACCACTTGTCTGCCTTGTTTGGCCTGTTTCGTGACCTCAAACTGCCAAATACGGCGCAAGTTGACCATCATGGCCGATGCGCTGACGACCATTGCGACCCGGATTTGACCTCGCACAGGCAGCTTGTCTCCGAAGGGGTGTTTGACGCTGCGCACGGTGCTTTCGACCGCCGGGCAGAGAGGATGGTCAGACTGCCGGATTTGGGCACAGCGTTGGCGGAGTTGGGCGACCTCGATCTAGCGTTGGCTGACGTTGAGGACGCGCTGCGGTTTGCGTTTGAGTTGGACGGTGGGACAGGGGTCAGAAAATGGACATCTGTTTCGGGATGGGTCGCTGCCACGCTGCTCGCCGCATCAGTGGAGGTCGTCTCGCGACTTGGCGTGGCAAGCTGTGTTGGCTCGACCGTTGGCAGGTTGGAACAAGCGTCCAAGTGTTCGCTGAACACGCGCCGTAACAGCCGGTAGCCCTCTTGGTCGCCATATCGGTCGCCCAATTCGTCGACCAGCCGATACATTACTTGCCCGATGCGCTACAAATGGTCATTCAGGTCGTCGTTTTTGATCCGGTAGCAGTACTGCCCGGCGGTGCCTTGCACGTAGGGGGCCAGCAAATCGGCGTACTGGGTCTGGTCTTCCTCGTTGAGCATCCGCGCGGCGCGCTGCATCGTTTCGACCAGCAGTTGCAGGCGGGTGTAGCGGCGGATGTTGCTGCCGATTTGCGTCGAGTCCATCCGCTGGTGACCAGTCTTGAGTTCGAGTTCGGCCAACTGCGCGTCGGT
>JAFGEY010000198.1 GCA_016931365.1 Anaerolineae bacterium | reverse complement strand
TCAGATAACCTGACCGGGTGGCGGGGGATCATTTATTCTGGCCTGAAATGGGCGGTTTCTGATCAAATAGTCAGGCCGCTGACAGCAGTGGTGGAAAAATCGGCTTCTCGGGGCGGGCATGTCACCATTGAAACGGAAACCGTCTTGTTGGATGAGGATTACGCACGCCGCCACCCAGAAGTTCAGCCAGGATGGTGTGTATTACTGGCGGTAAGCGACACCGGCACCGGGATGACCCAAGATGTAAAGGCCCATCTCTTCGAGCCGTTTTTTACAACCAAAGAGAAGGGCAGGGGGACAGGGTTGGGATTGGCCACCGTCTATGGCATTGTCAAGCAGAGCAATGGATGCATCGAGGTGTCCGGCGAATGGGGTGTCGGTACGACGTTCAAAGTCTATTTTCCTTGCGTCGAAAGAGAAGGCGATGAGACGGCAACAACTCACATCGCACACCCGTCTGGCCGGGGCGATGCGACCATCTTGCTCGTCGAAGACGAAGTGTCGGTGCGGCAGATCACACGTCGCATACTGGAACGGGATGGCTATGTTGTCTTGGAGGCGTCTCTACCCAGTGAAGCGCTGCGCATCGGGCGTGAGCACCTGGGCGATATCGATCTATTGATCACTGATGTGGTCATGCCCGAGATGGGCGGTCGAGACCTGGCCGAACAGATGATTGCATTGCATCCTGATTTCAAAGTGCTTTACATATCTGGCTATAGCCACGACGCCATAGCTCACCATGGCATTTTGGACCTGGGCGTTGATTGGCTGGAAAAGCCATTTCTGCCCGAAGCATTGACGGATAAAGTAAGGGAGATGTTGGATAGAGTTTGAACACTTTATCCATTTGTCTCATCAGTAACTGGCGTTTCATCGCCAGAGCCTGAGGTCATCCAGAACAACAGCGCGCCGACCAGGGTTAGCGCCGCGCCGGACAGGAAAAATGGACGATATCCCCACGATGCGACGATGTATCCACCCAGGAAAGACGTAACTGAATAGTTCAACCCATTGGCCATCGATGTCATACCCGACATTGTCATGCGCCATTGCGCCCCGACTCGTTCCATTTGGTAGAGGTTGATTGTTGGAAAGGCGATGCTATTCAAGACCGTCAAACCCAGGTAGCTAAGCGCAGCGGTACCCCAATGTGGAACCAGGGCCAATGGCAGCATACTGGCCGCGACACCGATCGAACTCCACAGGAAAACCCGGGCCTTGCTCCATCGTTGGGCCAGCACCGGCAGGCTCAACGAGGCCAGCGCCGAAATCAACTGTGTGACGGCCGAGATGGCGCCGATCATTTTGGTGGACACCGACAGCCCATCGTCCAGGTAAACGTTGAAAAAGGCAACAGACGCATTTAGGCCGGTGCTCTGGAGCAGGATGCACAGTGACAGCAGAAGGATGGGCCCCAGTGGCGCTTTGCCGCGCGGGCGCTCTTGATGGCGTTTTTGCCCGGCGCTGAATTCGCCCATCGACTTGAGGGCGATCAGACCGGGCAGCAACATCAGGGCTACGCTCCATAGCGGGTAGCGATAGGGGGCAGGGTGTTCCAGCGAGACACTCAACAGAGCAGCAAAGGCTCCAGGCAACAAACCAGCGATCAGGCTGCCGGCGAAACCGGTCAGAGGCATAATCGCAGACTGGACCGAGTAGACGTGGCTGCGTGCCTCGATGTCCGTGGCGCTGATCAGGAACGGCCGGGCGTTGACCCAGTACATTGCAAAGCCGACTGCTCGGAGCAGATAGGCGCCAGACAACCACACCGCGCGCAACCCGGCAGGCACAAATTCACCGATCGGCAGTCCCGCAAAAGCCAGAATGGCCAATGCTAGGCCGGCGATCATCGTCCGGCGGCCACCCCAGCGAGCGCTGAGCACGCCAGCCGGCAAGCTGAACAAGGCAAAAGCCAGCCCGCCGATCGCATTGATCGTGCCGACAAAGTCCGGGCCATAGCCCAGACGCAGCAAGTACAGATTGAACAAAACAGGATAGATTCCGCCAAAGGCGGTGAATCCGAGCAATGCGGCAGTGAACAGGTAAAGGCGTACGTCGCGACTAAAGCCGCGCAGTGCATGTATGTAATCTGCAACCATCAATATGTTTCCTGAACGTTGATTTGGGCCTCACTTTTTTGCGTTTGTGGGGATGGCTCACAAATGGCTAGCCATTTTCGTGGACATCATATTAGCACGAACATGCCGGATCGACAAACGCCAGGGTCGATCCCGGCTTTGCCGATCTGTTTGGGATTGCGGATCAAGTTGGTGTTGATTATCCAGCACCCGTCTCATATAGCGACTTGGCGGTATCGCTCAAAAAGTTTATAATCCTGGTAGACACGTATTGCCTTGGGCCGCTTGAAAGAACCACGCAAGGCGAATTACGACCAGGCAAGCTTCATCTCACCACCACCACTATGGCAGCCATTTTCAATCTAGTTGTAATGCGTCTTGACGCACCACCAAATATGCAAATGGCCCCTACCGGAAACCTATTTTCAGATCAAGGGGTAGGCGATGAAACGGCACGTTTACGCATTCATATCGACCGTATGTGCGCTCACCCTGACTGTTTTGTTGCTGTTCAGCCGCGGAATGCAGGCTGAGGCCCAGGAACAACGGCAGTTTGACCGAGCGATCCTGGACACCGGCACGCAAAACAGTGGGGCAATTCTCCAGGATAGGGATGGTTTTTTGTGGATTGGCACCTATGGCGCCGGCTTGTTTCGTTACGATGGTTATGAGTTGCGAGCGTACAAACCGGGCGGGCCAAACTCGCTGTCCAGCCCGTATGTCCATGTTCTGTACGAGGATCGCGATGGCTTTATCTGGATCGGAACAGGTGGCGGCGGACTTGACCGGTACGACAAAGAGACTGATTCATTTACGCATTACAAGCATGACCCGCAAAACCCCCAGAGCATCAGCGATGATACGATGTCTCCCTTCCGTCTTCAGACGATCCGAGAGGACGCGGAAGGAAAGCTGTGGATCGGCACTCAAAACGGGTTGAATGTGCTGGATAAATCAACCGGGATTTTTGCGCACTATGTTCACGACCCCAACGATCCAAACAGCTTGAGTTACAACAACATCAGCGCTCTTCTTTTCGATCCGCAAGGTATTCTCTGGATAGGTACAGAAGGCGGCGGGCTGAACCGGTTCGATCCACAGACCCAGACTTTTACCTGCTATGTTCCCGATCCGGCGAATCCGCGCGGTTTGGGTGGAGCGCTGATCACTTCGCTGGCACAGGACAGTCGGAGAGATTTGTGGATCGCCACGCTCGACAACGGCCTGTACAAGTTTGATCAAGCTGCTGAGACTTTTACACGCTATCGCCACGATCCTCAGAATTCCAACAGTCTGAGGGGCAACAAAATTGTGTCGATGTACCGGGACGACTCGGGATTGATCTGGATTGCCTATTCGAATACGGACCAATTGGGGCTGTCCATATTTGATGTAGAGGCAGATACCTTTACGCATTATACCTACGAGCCTGAAAATAGCTCCAGTTTGAGCAGCGCGTCTATCAACAGCGTCTATCAAGATCGCGCCGGCATCCTGTGGATCGTGAACAACACCGGTCTGGTAGACAAACTGGACCGCCACAAGCCAAAATTTGTGCTGTATCGCCACGATCCCGGAAATCCCAACAGCCTGAACAGCAATGTGGTCGTGCCGATGTTGCAGGATCGGCAAGGAGGAATCTGGATCGGCACGGATGTCGGCCTGCAAAGGTATGATAAGCAGACCAACACCTTTGTCGAGTATGTAAAGGGATATTATTCGGGGATCTGTGAGGACGGCGCAGGGATATTTTGGCTGGGCGGCGGCGGCGAATTTCCCACCTCACTGCACATTTTTGATCGCAGCACCCGGAAAATCGTCAGGTCTTTTACCCACGATCCCGGGAATCCCAAGAGCTTGGTCCACAGCCGGCAAATCTTTGCGATCATTGGCGACAACCAGGACCCTGATGTCCTCTGGATCGCAACGGCCGATGCCGGATTAGAAAAATTTCAGAAATCTACCGAGACATTTACACATTATCAACACGATCCCCAAAATCCCAACAGCATCAGCAACAACAATCTGCTGACACTCTATCAGGACAGGCAGGGCATCTTGTGGATTCCCACCAATGGTGGCGGATTGAATCGATTCGATCCGCACAGCAAGACCTTTACTCACCTGCGTTACGATCCCCGGAATCCCGACAGCCTCAGTGCGGACACGGTCAATGTTGTCTTTGAAGATGCAGCCGGGATGCTGTGGGTCGGCACGGCCGCCGGGTTTGACCGGTTTGATCGCCAATCCCAGACCTTTACGCACTATACCAGTGACACGGGTTACTCCGTTTCAATGATCGCGCTGATCAATCAGGATGTCGATGGAAACCTGTGGATGGGGTCATTGGGCGGCGATGGGCTGATCAGGTTTGATCCCCGAACCGAAACGATGCGAGTGTACAAAGAAAGCGATGGCTTGCAGGGCAATGTGTTCTATCCGCTGAACGGGATTCGGGATCGGGATGGCATGATGTGGTTTGGCGGACCGAATGGGCTGACTGCATTCTATCCGCACGAGATTCAGAATAACAGCTATATCCCGCCAGTGGCGATCACGGCGCTCAAGCAGGGCGGCGATCCGATTGCGCTGAGCAGCGCGGCTGAACGGGCGCAAGAGATCACCCTGGACTGGCAGCACAACTTTTTCGAGTTTGAATATGCGGCACTCAACTTTACCAGCGCAGACAAAAATCAATACAAATATATGCTCGAGGGGTGGGATAGAGACTGGTTTTATGCCGGCGCCCGACGCTTTGGGCGCTACAGCGGCCTGCCGAACGGGCATTATATCCTACGCATTATTGGCTCGAACAACGATGGTGTATGGAACGAGGAGGGCGTCTCTCTTCAGGTGACGGTGATGCCGCCCTTTTGGCAAACGTGGTGGTTTCGCGGCGGGTTGGGCGTACTGGCATTGGGCCTTGTCGCGGGCGGCCTGGCCTGGCGCGTCTGGTCCACCCAAGCACAGCAGCGCCGCCTGGAAGAGCTGGTGGATGAACGCACCCGGGCATTGGCCGAGTCGAATGCCCAATTGACGCTGGCCAGGGACCAGGCCGAAGCAGCCAACCGGGAATTGGAGGCCTTTGCCTACTCGGTGTCGCACGACCTGCGCGCTCCCCTGCGCGCGATGGACGGCTTTAGCCAGGTTCTGCAGGAAGACTGCGGTGACCGGGTTGGCGAGGTTGGGCAGGGGTACATCGTCCGTATCCGTGCCGCCGCCCAACGTATGAGCGAACTGATTGATGGCCTGCTTCAGCTTTCGCGCATCACCCGCGGCGAGTTGAACATCACGCCGATCGACTTGAGCGATCTGGCTGGCCAGATCGCCAACGAGTTGCGACGAGCCGATCCCGCTCGACAGGTTGAATGGATCATCGCCCCCGGCCTGAGCGCACAGGGCGATCACCGCATGCTGTATGCCGCCCTGGAGAACCTGTTGGGCAATGCCTGCAAGTTCACCTCACAGTGCGAACACGCGCAGATCGAGTTTGGCGCGGCCCAGGTGGATGGGCAACCGACCTTTTTTGTGCGCGACAATGGCGCTGGCTTTGACATGGCCTATGCCGACAAGCTGTTTGGTGCATTTCAACGTCTGCATACCCACGGCGAATTTCCGGGCACCGGCATCGGCCTGGCTACCGTGCAGCGCATCATCCATCGCCATGGTGGGCGCATCTGGGCGCAAGGAAAAGTTGATGAGGGCGCGACGTTCTGGTTTAC
>JAFGEY010000197.1 GCA_016931365.1 Anaerolineae bacterium | reverse complement strand
TTCCTCAATGTCTCTTCGGCTTTGAGGCAAAAATCTTCATCGTATACGAGTTGCAAGCAGTGCTGGAGCATCTCGACGATCTTGATATTCAGGTTCGGGTGATTCCGCCGGCACTCCTCGGCAATTTCGACGCCAATGAACCCGCACCCTACAATGAGCAGGTCCGATGCTGCGTCCATAGCCCGACACATTTCGCGCATATAGGGGACGCTCTTTTGAATGGCGAATATGTTTTTCTTGTTCGAGCCGGGTATTGGAGGTACAATTGGCACGGACCCGGTAGCCAGGATAAGTCGTTGATAGCCAATCATTTCACCGCCAGCGAGTTCAACAGCCTGTTTTTTGCGGTCTATAGTGGCGACCTCACCAACTATAAACTCGATGCCGGATCCTTCCAGCACCGTGTCATGAATTAGATTCTTTTCCGGGCTGCCAACGATCCCAAAAATGTAAGGGATCCCGCAGGGAATCAACACCTGCTCCTCTTTTCTGATCAGTAAGATGCGCTTATCTGGATAGTGTCTACGGCAGGTTGTTGCTGCAGTGATCCCCGCTGCGCTTCCGCCCACGATGACGATGTCAAATTCTTGCATTGTTCCTCCTTGTGTCTGCAAACTAGAAATGAGATGCTGGTTTTGTTGAATATAACTACTCGCCAGACAAACACCAATCTTTGTGTTTGTCAGTGCGTGTTAGCCTTGCTAATCGATATGAAAAATCCATCCTGCGCCGGCCAGGGTGCAATCGACTCCATACGCCTGGGCAAACATCTGCCGGGCCTGATCGCCCGTACAGTGACAGGGCGCAACCCGCTGCACACCCATCTGGCGAAATTCGGCGACGAGACTCTCGATCTGCTGCTTGTCGGCGCTGCCCAGGTGAAAGCCGCCCATCACCAGCACGATCTCGCCACCGATCACCTCTTTGGCCCGGCGCACCATCGCTGCGACGCCGGGATGGGCGCAGCCGGTGACGACAATCCACCCCGCGCCGGCCTGGACAATCAACGCCTGCTCGACAATGCCGTGGCCCATCTGGCCGGTGGTGTAAACTCCCGGCGCGATCTCGGTCGGCTCGGTGATCTCTACGAGTTCGGTTCGCGCGCGTACGTCTGCCTTGAACGACTCGGAAAAAGCCGCCGGCACATAGACGACCGGCTTGATGCCCATATCCAACAGTCCCGCCAGCCCGCCGGTGTGATCGTCGTGAGCGTGGGAGAGGACAACGAGATCAATTGTCTGGGGATCGAGGCCCAACCTGGCCAGGTTGCCCAGCAGCGTGGCGCTATCTCCGCCGGTGTCAAAGAGCACCGTCGTTTCGCCCGCCTCTATCCAACAGGAGAATCCCCAGTCGGTTCGCAGGGTCGGGTTATACGCATTGTTGTCGTAGACAATCGTAAACTCGATCGTGTGATCCTCCGCTGTCGAAAGCAGCGTCGGGGCCGGCTCAGAGGTTGGGGTAAAAGTCGGCATCGTCGCCTGCGCCGGTGTGACGGGGCGCTCGATCATTGTTGGCGTCGGCTGCGCCACGCACCCGGCAACCAAAAAGCCGATGATGCACACCGCTAAAAATCTTGACATCTTGCGCTCTTGGTTATTTTCTCCAACCACCCCGCCAGCGATGCTGCTGCCCACCTGCGCCGGAACCGCTCGACACCGGCTGCCGTGTGGAGACCTGATCGCCCGGCCCACTGGCACGACGTTCCCACGCTTCCAGCAGCACGGCAGCCACACGGGGCAAAACCTCGCGACCCACAAAGACCAGGGCTGGGCCCAGCCAGGCCAGCGCCTTGAGCACCGGTTGGGCGGGCTGCAATTCTCGAGCCCCGGCCTTGACCGACACGGCCTCCGGCTCAACCGAAACCAACTCGCCTTCAACCACCGGCTCGGTTTCGACCCGTATCGCGCCCTCTGCACAAACCTCGATGCATGCCCGGCACGCCCGGCACAGCGACTGATCGATCTCGGCATAGAGCCTGTTGACGTCTTTTACCAGCCAAATAGCGCCCTCCGGGCACACCTCGATGCACGCGCCGCATCCGGTGCAGCGTTCACTGTCAATATAAATCATTTTCATCCTCGTTTGCTCGTTCAAGTATGCAAGGTGGCTACTTGACGCTCCAAAGCCGTTGAGGAGGCAATGATAGTTGGATACCGGCCTTCTATGTGCCGGATCCCATACCCCGGCCGCGCCCGCCACCTCTGCCCATCCCGCCGCCCGTGCCGCTGTGGGCAGGCACGTTTGCGCCGCTGACAGGCTGGATCTGCCCGGCCCGATATGCTTCGACCGCGTCGCGAACTGTGCCGCCTCCGGTCAGATAAACCTCGACGCCGGCGGCCTGAAAAACGCCATAGGCATTGGGCCCCACGTTGCCGGACAAAACGGCCTGCGCGCCCAGCCCCACGATGAACTGGGCGGCCTGAACGCCTGCGCCGCCAGGCGCGCTCACCGCCGGATTTTCCACCGATTCACACTGCATCGTATCTGTGTCTACCACGACGTACGTCGGGCAGCGCCCGAACACCGGGCTGACTGCCGCATCCAAACCTGCCGCACTTGCTGTGACGACGACCTTCATTTGCGTTCCTCCATGTAAACAGCTATAATTTGGTTGCCCCGCACAGGGGCTTTTGATGGGATGGGGGCCTGAACGCCCCCATCTCTCGGGTTTTGGGGCGGATGTTCAAGCCAGTCGCGCTTTCATCCGCCCCACTTGGTTACTGCTCTTTGCCGAGTTCCTCGATGCGCCGGTTGACGGCATCCAGTTGCTCTTTCAGCCACTCGGCCTGCGCCTTGAGGTCTCCGGCTTCCTGCTCTGGCGTGGGCGGCGCGTACGGGCCGTATCCCCAGGCCGGGGATGCGCCAAAGCGCGCCCAGCCGGGCAGGCCGGTGGCATAGAACCAATGCCGCCAGCCGCGACCACCTCCACCACGGCCCCAACCAAAGCCTCGGCCAAAACCAAAGCCGGGGCCGGGGTTCATGTAGCCGGGCACGTCATAGTCGGCACAATAGCCGGCCGCGCGCCCGCTCATTGGCCCCCTACCCATAGGACCAGTTCGATCTCCACCTGGCATTTCGTTCACCTCCTTTCCTATTAAGATGAGGAACGTTTCTACCACCTCCAACCGCGACCACGGCCCAAGAAACCACGGCCCAGGAAACGCCGTCCCCGCCCCCAGATGCCCCGGCCCAGTCCCCCAAAAAGACGTCCTAGGCCGTAGACAGGTGGAAAAGCCCGATAAGCAGGATAGCGATACGGAGCGTTCGGATTGCACCGCCCCTGCCCTCGGCCGGTCATGGGCCCCCTGCCCGCTGGCCCGGTTCCATCCAAACCTGGCATTTCGTTCACCTCCTTTCTCATCCAAAATATGGAACATTTCTACCACCGCCAACCGCGGCCCCAGAAGCCTCGGCCCAGGAGTCGCCGTCTGCGCCTGAAAGCGCACCCCAGGCGCACGCCCGGCATCGTTCCGCCAATGCTCTGACGCCGGGACGGGCTTTGCGGCATTTCCATCTGCACAGGAATTCCTTGCTGTCCGGCATAGCCATAGACGACATCTTGATCTCCCGGCCCTGGAAGTACCAGTGCACAGTGTCCCTCACCGCGCCCGGTCAGCGGGCCTTCTCCTCGCGGTCCGGTTCCATCAAATCCTGGCATTTCTGCCACCTCCTCTTTTCCGTCACATCAATTCTCCCGCATCATCGTCAGCAGCCGCTTGCCGGGTATCTGTCTAAAGGTCGCCCCTTCACCCACCGCACGCACCGCAGCCGGGATATCCACGACGCGCGTTCCGGCGACGGCACTCACGCCGCAGTCGAACAACACCGGCGTCAAGGGTGCGCTGCCGCCCAAGAGAACAACGAACGCACCGGGGTTGCACAGCGCAATCAGGTCATCAAAAGTGTGGTTGATCAACGAGGTGCCGGTCAGGGCGACGACTTGGGCTTGAGGCAGCACCTCGGCTGCCCGTTCGGCAGGGAGGTCGCCGGGGTGCGGGTTCAGTTCGAGCACCCAACACTCGGCTGCCGTCCGGCGCACCTGCTCCACAAACGGAAAGTGCCCTACGATGGCCACCCGGCGCCCCGCCCCTCGTTGCAGGATCACCTGCTGCGCGTTGACCTCGGTGCAGCGCGCCTCGTCCACGTCCAGCAGCGCGTTGAACGCCGCCATGCCCACACTCGCCTCCACGGTGCTCGACGAGTGCAGCAATTCAGCCAGTTCGCGCCCGCGCCGCTCGGCAAGCCGCCCGGCATGTGCAACTGGCGGTGTGTCGATCTCGTGCATCAACGGCCGGATCGTCGAGGCCAGACCGCAGCGGGGCGGATCGGCATCCAGGACGATTGCCGTCCACAATGCACCCACCAGCGCCTGCTGCACTGGCGCATCGACTGTCAACACGTTCAACAGTGCATCGATGGTGTTCACGCTGCCCTCGTCACTCCCGCGCCATCAGCGCGCCGCACTTGGGGCAGCGCCTTTGCGTGCACGGCTGTCCCACCTGGTGCGGCTCGCGATGCCCGCACTGCGGGCAGACACAGTCACCGCCCGGCCCGGCAGCCAACGGCCCACCACCACGTCCACCACCGCCGCGGCCGCCGCCCGCACGCCCGCCGCGACCACCACGACCGCCGCCCATTCCGCGACCCATGTCAACCTCCTTTATTCTTTGCTGGGAGCGGCCCGATTCAGCCGCTCTTCGATTTCG
>JAFGEY010000196.1 GCA_016931365.1 Anaerolineae bacterium | reverse complement strand
TGGATGCTGCGCGCGCAGGGCGGCGGGATGGGCGCGCAGGAGCCGGGCGGGCTGCTCTATGTCGAAGAGGGCTGGTCGTTTGCGACGCTGGCCGAACTGACCCGGCGCGGGCACCGCCTGGCCCCGATCGATGGCTTTGGGCGCGGCGTTTTCGGCGGCGGGCAGATCATCATGCGCGATCCGCAGAGCGGCGTGCTCAAGGCAGGCAGCGATCCGCGCAAGGATGGCTGCGCGGTGGGGTTTTGAGTGCTTGTTGATGGTGTTGTTTTTATGGTAAAATTAGAGCGGAGGTGAAACATGCAAGAGCGACAACTGCTTGAGCGAATTACATTGGATCCCCGTGTGATGACCGGCAAGCCGGTGATCAAGGGAACGCGCCTCACCGTCGAATACATCCTCAACTCGCTGGCCCACGGCGCGACCGTGGACGAGATTTTGCATGAGTACGGCGGGCTAACCCTGGAGGACATTCAAGCCTGCCTGTTGTTCGCCGCGCACTCGCTGGAAAACACGGCTTTTATGCCGTTGACCCAGGAGGTCGCTTAAATGCGCTTCCTGGTGGACGAATGCACCGGCCCGGCGGTGGCCCACTGGCTGCGACAACAACAGCATCAGGTGGAGCGAGCATGAGCGATCTCACCGCCTACCTGCAAGCCGTGCGCCAAAATCTGGGGGCCGGAAACGCCACCGAACACACCCATCGGCCCGCCCTCAAGGAGACGATCCGCTTGATGGTCGAGATCGACGCGGCGATCCCGGCGTGGCCGATGGAGTGAAAAGGAGAGACAATGACTGATCAATGGAATGAGTGGAATGGTGTGCTGAAAACCCCAAGTGGGGCTATGATTACACGAGTTTACTACTCGGTTATACCAGGGCAAAGACTTTATGGACGTTCACTCGATACATTCACTGAATCAATTCCTCCAATGCCTGGAAAGAAAACTCCGGATCGATTTCGACTCTTGACAGAAAAAGAAATTTCTTCTTTTGATATATCAACAGGTGAAGCAATTTTGGAAACGGACGAAGGACATCGCTACAAATTGATCTTTGAACCTTTGCTACCTATTCCCAGAAACCCTATCGAAGCGATTGGCACGGAAATTAGTAACTGATTCAAAAAAATGCAAGATCAATGCGGCGATCCCAAAATGGCCGATAGAGTAACTATTTCTCACCTTATAGGAGCAAACCATAATGACATGGTCAGGAATCTTTGAGAACATTCTTTCAGATTTTATATTCTTGGTGCTCTCTATATGGATAGCTTACATTATCTTCGTTGTCACATGGCGACAAAAGCTTTTCAAGTTCTTTGGCATAAACAAACATAAACCACAAAGATTAATCATCTATTTGTCAAGCTTGAATGTGCTTAGCGGTGGCACAACAGGTATTGACAGACAAAGACGATGTTATTCCGGCACTGCGGTATCATTCAAAGAGCAGGAAGCGGCTACTCACATTCATAGATTATTTACTTTTCCAATCCCGTCTGTATTAAATGAGAAGCCCAGTGTGCTTGAAAAAATAAACATTTCTGGTACTCAAGTCCAAATACAACCGTCACCTTGCAGTAAAGATCAACTTGACCACTCTGCTACTTTGATCGCGTTGGGGAGTCCTGCCTATAATAAAGCCTCCGAGTATATCGAGACCGATCTAAATTCCAAGGTAAAATTCTCCTTGGATAGTATTATTTCTCCATCTACTGAAAAATCTCCATCAGAACCCAAGTCGCAAACTTGGAATATTGCAGTTGGTACTGCTTCACTGTTTTGGGAGGAAGCGGATACTGCTGCAGCGGGAGCATCAGGCTTACCTGTCTTTAATACTGGTGCCTACGCCGGTTTGTCATCAAGTTGTAGCAAATCGGTGATAGTCGTAGAAAATATCCCACCATTTGACGATCCTCGATGCGGTTTTGTCTCACGAGTATTTGATCGCGAACATAATCGGTACGTTTTCTATGTTGCCGGCATATCTGAGTTAGCAACCGCAGGTGCCACTTATTATCTTGCAACTCAATGGAAAAACTTGCATCACAAATATCCCAAAGACACCGACTTTATAGAAATACTCCGTTTTTATGGCGTTGATTATCGGGATTATACATTCGTTTCTCGATACCCATAAGTGGCGTTTTTGTTTCCCAGGAAACCGTTCGCGGTTTCAAACAAAAAATGGTCCGATGTAACATCAAAGGCCGTTCGTCTCGCTATAAACTTGGTGATCAAGCCTGCCTGAACGTCTCCCAATCCAGCCCCAGTTGGCGAACTACCGCGCGCAGCGTGCCCATTTTCAGGTCTTTGCTGCCCCAATCCGGCAGCGGGGCCGTTCGGTCTGTTTCAGGGTTATACCACAGCCGATGCGCGCCGGGCCGCTCCTGTTCGCGCGCGCATCGGTTTTATTTGACATAACAAAAGCCCCCGTGCAACAAAAAAGCCCCTTCAAGGGGGCTTTCTAGTTCGTATTAATGGCGGAACACGCAATAACTAACCCTTGCCACACACGCAAAAATGAGCTAAAATAGAATAGGTTGGATAATTGGAGGGGAAAATGAGAGCGCAATTTTCCAAGATCGCAATAGCATTGGGGATGCTTGCGATCTTTTTGTTTGCAGTTGGTATACTACTGGGGCATTCGCCGCTACCCACCGCAGCCATATCCAGCACAAAACTGGAAGGAAAACAAACCACCCTGCAAATTGCACAATCCATTACCTGGACTGTTGAAATGGTCGATCACACAAGTGGAACATATCGAGATATAGCCATAAGTGCAGATTCATCCAACAAGCCCAGGATCGTCTATCTTGATACCCACGAAACTGGAGGCATACCGTATAGCGATCTGGTTTATGCTCGTCTTAATGGAGATACCTGGATCACACAGACTATCACACCTACAGGATGTTATGATCATCCATTAAGTGGGCTTTCAATGTCGCTTGATTCCTCTGGATATCCTCACATCGCCTATCACTATTTCACCCCATCTTATTGGCCCTATGTTGGTGGTCATCTTAACTATATCGCGTATGATGGAAGTCAATGGAACGAGCAAAACATAGATCAAGGACAACAAAAAATAGCTGTTGGTGCTTACCCTTCTTTGGCTTTGGATTCAAACGGACTTCCCCATATTGGATATTCAAGGCAAGACTATATTGGCGATTCCGATAGCGTGCTTTATGCGTACTTTGCCAATAGCACTTGGACAACCCAAATAGTCGAAAGTAGTAACAATACAGGTTGGTATGTTTCGCTAACACTAGATACAGCAGATCGGCCCCATATAAGCTATTACGATGGGGCTTTTAATGCGCTCAAATATGCCTGGTACGATGGGACTATTTGGCACAAAGAAGTCGTTACCAATACCTACGTAAACGATATAGCTTTGGCTTTGGATACGTCCAACCGACCACATATTGTCTTTGACACTCAACATTTTAATGACTATAAACTAGTATATGCTTGGCACAATGGGACTAATTGGCAGTTTGAAATAGTGAGTAACGAACGAGCGTTGGGCGTGTCAATGGTTCTTGACTCACAAGATAAGCCTCATATTGGCTATTCGGCAAGCGAAATAATGAAATATGCTTATAAAGATCAAGACAGTTGGGAAATTGAATTGATAGATGATTCTGAAATAGATAGGTACTTGGCATTAGCTGTTGACAAATCAGACAACTTGCATCTTGGTTATTCGACTTGCTTTTCGACCGAGTGTCTAAAAACCGTAAAATATGCTTATATCGATGTTTCGCCTAACATACAAGTCTACTTACCATTAGTGCTTCGAAATGTGTCTAGCCCCTGACCGACAACAAAAGCCGCCATTCTTGCTTCTCACCGTCTTTGGTCAGCCTCTCGGCCAGTATTGACTCCGTGCGGACACTCAAAACGGCCCATACCCCATCGCCGAAGCGATCCACAAAAACGCCACCGACAGCGCCACCACTTGAGCCGCTGCCCGTAACCGGCCGCCGTCAGCCCCGGCACGATCGACAGCGCCGGACCGGTTCGATCGATCGAACAAAGCGGGTTGCGCCATAGCCAATGAAATCCGGCGAGACAGACTTTTCTGTATGGTTATCCACCTCTGCCCAATATGTCAATTCGCCCTGATCCACTCGGGATCGGGGCTTTTTTGATCGTGCTGTGTCCGTGACTTGACGGCGCGCCGTGAATTTATAAAGTGTACTTGCATTTTTGCGAATTATGATGTATAATTTGCAAATGAAAGTAGAATTTCATATTCCGCAATTTTGCAACTCCTGCGACGAATGATCCACACGAGGTGAAATGGTGACTCACGACATCAAAGCCATTTTTCTGGATGTAGGCAACACCCTGCGGATTGTCATTCCTGACGAGCCGTTCCAGGCCCAGGCTCGCCGGCAGCTTGCTGCACTGGTAGGCGCAACTGAACCCCCCGATACCTTTTGCGAGCGGATCGATGCGCGCTGGAAGGTTTACCGCCAGCAGGCCAAAGAGACGCTGATTGAAGCCTCCGAAAAAGAACTGTGGACGCGCTGGCTGCTGCCGGATTTCCCCGCCGCCAAGATCGCCCCGCTTTCGGGCAAGCTCACCCGCCTGTGGCGTGACCGCGATGGCCGCCGGGTGCCGCGGGCAGATATCAAACAAACGGTGATTGAACTGACCCGCCGCGGCTATGTGCTCGGCATCATCGCCAACACCATCACCGAAACTGAAATCCCCGATTGGATTCAAGCCGATGGACTGACCGACTATTTCAAGGTGGTGATCTTGTCCTCCAAGGCCGGCATCCGCAAACCCAACCCGCAAATTTATCTCGATGCTGCCCGCCAAATTGGGGTGGAGCCAGCTCGCTGCGTCTACGTGGGCGACAACCCGGTGCGGGATGTGCAAGGGGCGCAGTGGGCCGGTTATGGCATGATGATCATCCTCGTGGAACCGGACACCTTGAAGAAAGAGCCTCCCACCGGCGATCTCAAACCAGACCGGCTGATCTACGAATGTCGCGAGCTGCTGGATATTTTCCCGCCGCTTGCCGTGAGCCAAGTCGAACGGCGCGCCGAACAGGAAAAATAATGATCCCTCAGACACAGCCCATCCGCGACAGCAAAGCCATTTTTCTGGATTTGGGCAACACCCTGCGCGTTCTGGTCAAAGACCAGGCCCACATGGCTCAGGCGCGTTGCAAGATCGTCGAACTGCTCGGCTCTGATCAAGACCCTACAGCCTTCTGTCAAGAACTCGACGCGCGTTACAAAATCTACCGCAAATGGGCCTTTGAAAACCTGACCGAAGCCTCCGAAGCCGAACTGTGGACGCGCTGGCTGGCCCCGGAATTCCCCGCAGAACAAGTGGCTCCACTGGGCGCAGAGTTGACCTTCCAGTTCCGCCAGTCTATGGGGCGGCGGCGGGTGGTGGAGGGCGGCCGGGAAGTGGTGGATGAACTCTACAGGCGCGGCTATGTTTTGGGCATTATCAGCAATCTGATTGGCACGCGGGAAATCCCCGAGTGGCTGCAAGCCGATGGCTTTGCTCCCTATTTCAAAGCAGTGGCGCTCTCCTCGATCCTGGGTCGCCGTAAGCCCGACCCGGCGATTTACCTGGAGGCAGCCCGCCTGGCCGGAGTGGAGCCGGCCCGCTGCATCTATGTGGGTGACAATCCCAAACGGGATGTGGTGGGCGCCCGCCAGGCGGGGTTTGGTATGGTCGTTCTGATCATGACGCACCAGGAGTTGGCTCAAGACCCCATCGCCCTCGAACATCGGCCCGACCTGATCATCCACGAATTTTGCGAACTGCTGGATGTTTTTCCAGGAGTGGCCGATGCTTAATGACAACCATCGTGATCGTGGCGGCATGGCGTTGGCGGAAACAGTTCGAGAGCTGTACCGCCAGGGTCAGACCGACTATGCTATGGAACCGCTGGTGCTGGCAGATGAGCAGGGCCAGCCCAGCGGCTGCATCGAGGACGGCGACGCAGTGATCTTTGGCTGCCGGCGCGGCGAGCGCGAGATTGAGCTGACCGAAGCCTTTGTCGAACGGGCATTTGACCGCTTTCCACGGCGAGAATTCACCGATCTGACCTTTGTGATCTTGACGCTGTACCACGAAAAGTTTGTCGGCCTGCCGGTGGCGTTTGCCCCCTCCCCAATCAACGACACCCTCGGCGAGTCCGTCAGCCGGGCCGGGCTGCGCCAACTGCGCGTGGCCGAGTCGGAAAAATACGCCCACGTCACTTTTTTTCTCAACGGCGGCAATCACCGGCCGTTTGCCGGCGAGGACGACGTGTGCATCCCCTCACCACGCGGAATTCCTTTCGACCAGACGCCCGAACTGAGCCTGGCGCAGGTGGCCGATACAGTGATCGACGGGGTCGGGCAATCTTACGACCTGATCGTGACCAACTTTGCCAACGGCGACGTGATCGGACACACGCAAAATCGAGAGGCCAAGCTGCGCTGCGCCGAGTTTGTAGATCAGCAGTTGGGCCGGGTGGTGGAGGCTGCAGGCAAGGCCGATTATGTCGTCCTGGTGACGGCCGATCACGGCAACCTGGAGGTGATGACCCATCCCGATGGCTCGCCGCACGTGGCGCATACCAACAACCTGGTTCAATGCGTCTTGATCGATCCACGGGCCGCCGCGCCGATAAAGCTGAGCGACGGCACGCTTGCCGATGTGGCCCCCACGGCGTTGAACGCCCTCGGCGTGGCGCAGCCTGAAGCGATGACCGGAAAAAACCTTGCACTTGAGCACGATTTTAGCGGGCGGCTTGCCGTGAGCAAGGTCGAGCGGCGACGTGTGCTGTTGGTGATCCTCGACGGCTGGGGCATTGGCAACAACGACGACACCAACCCGATTTACCTCGCCCCCACCCCCGTGTGGGACAACCTGACTCGTTGCTACCCCGGCAGCCGGTTGCAGGCTTCGGGAAATGCGGTGGGTCTCCAGCCCAATAAACCCGGCAATTCCGAGGCCGGCCACATCAGCCTGGGAGCCGGGCGCGTGGTGCTGCAAGATGATGTGCGCCTGGATCGCGCCCTGCAAGACGGTTCGTTTTACACCAACCCCACTTTTTTGCACACGATTGCCGGCGTCAGGCAGCGCCAGTCCCGCCTGCACCTGATCGGCCTGCTCACCGAAAAAAGCTCACATGGCTCAATCGACTATCCGCTGGCGCTGCTCAAAATGGCTAAAGACAACGGCCTGCAGGATGTGTACCTGCACCTGATCTTTGATGGGCGCAGCACCGAACCCGGCAGCGCCCCCACTCTGCTGGAAAAACTGGAGCGGCAAATGAACGCCATCGGCGCAGGGCGAATTGCCTCTGGCGTAGGCCGCGGCCTGGCCCTCGATCGCGATGGCAATTATGCCAAGGTTAAACGCGCCTACGACGCGATGGTGTTTGGCGTTGGAAAAAGGTGCAGCTATAGATGGATTTAGAATTTCTGCACAGGCTGATCGTCCCTGCCCAAACCAGAATAGTCCTGCTTGTCATGGATGGGCTGGGCGGGCTGCCGCTGGAGCCGGGCGGCAAAACCGAACTTGAAACTGCCTGTACGCCCCATCTCGACGCTCTGGCAGCACGATCGGCCCTGGGGTTGACGGTTCCGGTCGGGCCGGGAATTACGGCAGGCAGCGGACCGGGGCATCTTGCCATTTTCGGCTATGACCCGATCGAATACGAGATCGGACGTGGGGCATTAGAAGCGCTGGGGGTGGGTTTCGAGTTGGGGCCGGATGACCTGGCGGCGCGCGGCAATTTTTGCACGGTGGATGACAACGGCCTGTTAACCGACCGCCGAGCGGGGCGGCTGCCCACGAAAGCCAGCCGCGAGTTGGCCGCGCTGCTACAGACGATCCGGGTGGATGGAGCCGAATTCTTCGTCGAGCCGGTCAAGGAACATCGCTTCGTCTTTGTGCTGCGCGCCCCCGGCCTGGAAGCGGCCCTGACGGAGACCGATCCGCTGAAAACCGGCGTTGCGCCCCTGCCTGTGAACGCTGTCCGGCCGGAGGCAGAAAAAGCCGCCTATCTCGTGAACGCTTTCGTTGAGCAGGCAGGCAGCCTGTTGGCCGGCCAATCCCCCGCCAACATGATTTTGCTGCGCGGTTTTGCCAGGTTGCCCGCTGTCCCGCAATATCCTGAGCTTTTTGGCCTGCGTGCCGCAGCGATTGCCATCAACGGCATGTACCGTGGGGTCGCCCGGCTGGTGGGTATGCAAGTGTTGGCTGTGGCAGGGGACACGCTGGCCGATGAATTCGCTACGCTCGAAAGCCATTGGAACGCGTTCGATTTCTTTTACCTGCACGTCAAGAAAACCGATACCTGCGGTGAGAACGGCGATTTCGCCGGCAAGGTGCGCGCCATCGAGCAAGTAGACAGTCTGCTGCCGCGACTGCTGGCGCTCCAACCGGACGTGGTTATCGTCAGCGGCGATCACTCATCGCCGGCCGTACTCAGATCACACTCCTGGCATCCGGTGCCGACGCTGCTCTATTCCAAATACGTCCGCCCCGATGGTGACGCCGTCAAATTTGGTGAGCGCGCCTGCGCCCGGGGCAGTTTGGGCACCTTGCCCGCCAAACATATTCTACCCATCGCCCTGGCTAACGCCGGGCGGATTGCCAAGTATGGCGCATAGAGGGAAATGATGTCCGATCCGAATCTTTTGGCCCCCGATGTTTTTTCTGCCATCCTGTACGAGCGGCTACAGAGTGTCAACCCCGGCATTGCCGAGATGGAGCTGTACGAGTTCCGTTATGCGCTGCATAACCTGGTTCCCGAAAAAGGTTGGGCGACGGTGACGTTGGAGCCGTGCCAGGTGATCGAGCAGCGCGTCAACCACCGCGCCTTTTACGACAGCATCCAGATCAAGCCGCGCGTAAACAGCCAAATTGTGCTCGATGAAGCCATCTTACGGCTGACGCGCATGCTGCTCGTGGGGCTGGTGCTGGGCGATTACACCGGGGAATGGGTCAACGCTCACTTTTTCTTTGACATCCGCGGGTTCTATTTTTTGCATCGCACGCGCTACTTTACCGAGGAGGTGCTGGCGCATCTGGGAGGCCGGCCCTTGCGCAGCTTTGAGCCAGGGCAAAAGGCCTTCGAGGGCGTCCAGGATGTGGGGTACAAAGCGTTCAAGGCCGCCAATGCCGAGGTGGATCAGCTTTTTATCGAAAGCGTGAAAAAGCTGATCGCTGTCCGGGGCACGCCGATCCTGCTGGCGATCGCCGGTCCGACGGCGGCCGGCAAGACCGAGATCGTCGAGCGCCTGCAAGAAACGTTCGAACAGGATGGCCGCAAAACCACTTCGATTGAGTTGGATAACTTTTTGACCGATCGCGAACACCGCGAGGCGCAGGGCATCTTTACCCAGGGCAAGGAGGCGCTGCACTACGAGTTGTTCAAGCAAAGTCTGGCCGATATTTGCCAGGGCAAAAGGATCGCCATCCCGCGCTATGATTTTGTCTGCGCCACTTCCAGCCACGATCTGCAAGGCAATTTGAAACCAGGCTGCACCCCCATCGAGATCGATCCCGCCGATGTCATTTTCATCGAGGGCAATTTCCCATTCCTGCTCAAAGAAACCGCCCACCTGATCGGCATCAAGGTGGTTTACTTGACCGATGACGCCGTGCGCATGAAGCGCAAATGGAAACGCGACATTGATTATCGCAAGAAATACGAGCCGACCTACTTTCGCAACCGCTATTTCAAAGACCAATTCATTATGGCCGAAATCGCTTACCGCCCCCAGATGGCACTGTGCGACATGGTCGTAGACACCACCGGCGCTGCATTGTGGGCAACGCCTCAAGTGGCTGAAATTCTCACCAAACACACACTTGTAAAACCGGACTAAAAAGGGCTAACCAGTATGGACAACAAACCCCAGGAGTGGATTGATTTCGGTCAGTTGGCGAGTGAGCGCTATACCGATCTGACCAAAAGCGAAAAGAGCATCGCCGATTTCATACGCCAAAACCAGGATGAAGCGGCCTTCCTCGCGGCGGGCGAGATCGCCAGCCGTCTGAACCTGAGCGAGGCCACCATGGTGCGCTTCGCTCGCACCCTCGGCTTTGACAGTTACCCGGCGATGCGCGAGTTCTTGCAGGAAAACTTTCGCCGCCGCGTGACGCACTCGACCAGGCTGCGCGGCCGTCTGGATGACCTGCGCGCCGCCGGCGACATCTTTGAGCGGTTGGTGGCTTCTGAAATTGATTATATGACCCAGGCGCTCGAAACGGTCGATCGCCAGGCTCTGAATCAGGCCGTAAAATACTTGCAGGAACGCCAGCAGGTTTTCGTGTTTGGGCTTGGGCCTTCGGTATCGCTGGTAGATTTATTGGAAATTCGCCTGCGTCGCTTTGGCCGACAGGCGATCCCTTTGACTACCGCCGGGCGCGAATTTCTCGAACCGCTGCTGCGAATGACCGATCAAGACCTGCTGTTTGTGATCTGCTTCTTTGACGTATCGCCCGCCCTGAAACTGGTGCTCGACTATGCCAAAGAGGTCGGCTGCCCGGTGATTATGCTGACCGACACGCTCGGCTCGATCATTGGCGACAAGGCGGATGTCGTCCTGTCAGCTCGGCGCGGGCCGATGGCTGAATTCCATTCGCTGGTGGTGCCGATGACGATCATCAACACCCTGCTTTTGGCGTTGGCCGATGAAGACCAAGAGCAGATCATGGCGAGCCTGGATAAGCTCGATCAACTACGCGAACGGCTCAAACATTTGAATGGCTCTTTGCAGTAAGATTAGCCAATCAGGAGAACTTATGGCAAATGTCACTCCCCCTTCTTCCCCGCTTTCGCCGCTCCGCCGCTTGCGCAGAGAACGCATCGTAGCGAATTTTCGTCGGTTTGTGCGCTGGCTGACGAGTGCCAGGGTCGTCCTGTCGTTGATCATGCTGGTTTTGATGTTCTACATGATCATCATACCTTTGTATCGCATGGTTGCGACCACAGTGACCTGGCAGCCTCATGATCTCACCCGCGTCCCGGATGCCGTGGTAGGCGAACTCACTATTTTTCACTATGCCAGGATGTTGACAGGCGTTCTGGGTAAAATTTATACGTACACCCCGTTGCAGCACTCACTCACCGTAGCCATTGGGGCCACCTTGCTTGCGCTATTGATTGGCGGAGCGTTGGCCTGGTTAGTGATTCGCACAGATATGCCGGGTAGGAAGCTCATCAATCAACTGGCATTGGTTCCCTACATCATGCCGTCCTGGACTCTGGCTCAGGCCTGGCTCGTGTTTTTCAAAAACAGGCTTTCTGGCGGAACGCCGGGGGTTTTCGAGTACCTGGTGGGGCACAGCCCTCCAAGCTGGTTGTCGTACGGCCCGGTACCGATCATCATCTGCAGCGCATTACACTACTATACCTTCTTTTTTCGTAACTATTCAGGCATAGCCAGTCTCTAATGGTTTTCTGATACAAATCAGACAGAAATCATACAAAAGCATGTTAAGATATCGTTT
>JAFGEY010000025.1 GCA_016931365.1 Anaerolineae bacterium | reverse complement strand
GAGCGCCAGCACCAGCGTGTACAGGTAGGGCTGCTCGGCCGACCACAGCCTGGGAGCCTTGATCGGCGCTTCTATGTTGGCTTTGACGATGCCCCACTGCCGCGCGTCGACGGGAGCGGCGACCGGGTGTGGAAACATGGAATCGTTTTGTGCATCGTAAAGCTGCATCTCGACCGTGTATTCGCCGGCGAATTCGTCCCGATCATAGCTCTCGACGCGCGCCTCGACCTGGAGCAGGCCGTTTTTGTACCCGTCATCCAACCCGGCGCGGGCGAAAAAGTCGAACAGGTGCACCCTGGGCGTGGCATAGAGGTACACGTCACGGTAGATGCCGGCCATGCGCCAGTGATCCTGGTCTTCCAGGTACGAACCGTCCGACCAGCGAATGACCACCGTGGTGAGCGTGTTCTCGCCCGGCTGGAGGCAGGGGGTCAGGTCGAACTCGGCGGGCAGGCGTGAGTCCTGGCCGTAACCGACCTTTTGACCGTTTACCCACAGGTAAAAGGCCGACTCGACGCCCTCAAAGCACACGAATACCTGTCGGCCTTGCCAGCCGTCGGGCAGGGTAAAGGTGCGTCGATAGACGCCAGTGGGGTTTTCGTCGGGCACGTAGGGCGGGTCGACGGGCAGGAAGGGCATTTTGACGTTGGTGTAGATGGGACGGTCATATCCTTGCAGCGTCCAGTTGCCCGGCACCTCGATTTTGTCCCAGTGCTCCGGCGTGGGATTGTTGACCACCGAGTCAGGATCGGCGGTATAGTAAAAATCCCACTCGCCGTTCAGCAGCAGGCAAAAAGGCGATGCGTAGCGATCGCCGCGCAACGCCGATGCTGCATCGGGGTAGGGCATGGCGGTAGCATGGCCGGGCAGCTTGTTCTGCCCGAACATCTGCGAGTTTTCCCAGTCGTGATAAGGCTTCATACAAATTCCTCCATTGGAAGTTGAGAGTGACGGCCGACGGCTGACCACCGACAGCCGGATTCTACTATTCAATTTTGATTTTTTGGCCTTGTTCCGCGCTCTCGATTGCGCCGAAAACCATGGCCAGGCTCTTGACGTTGTCGGTGCAGACCGTCTCCGGCGAGCCGCCGGTTTGGACGGCGCGCACAAATTCGGCGATCACCCCGGCGTGCCCGCGCGGCATGTCGGGATAGTCCCATTCGGGCAGATCGATTGGCTGCATTTTGGAGCGAAACGCGCCGCCCTCGACGATCACCTCGGCCTTGAAGCCTTGAGCGCCGTCCCAGGTCACGCTGCCCTGCTCACCGACGATGCGCCAGTCGCACTCCCAGGTGGTGTTGAGGCCCTCCGAGCACCAACTGCCACGATAGGTGTAAATGACCCGATCGCTCATCTCAAAGATCGTCACTGCCGAAGCGTCGTGGTCGTACCACGAGCCGGGTGGGTTCCATTCGTGGCAGTACACCGTGCGCGGATCGCCGCCGGTGATCAGCCGCGCCGCGTCAAAGGTGTGGATCGCCATATCGAGCAGCAGGACGTGCGGCATGTGATCGCGGAAACCGCCAAAATGTGCGCCGATGTAAAAATCGCAGTTGACGGTGGTGATGCGGCCGAGCACGCCGCTGTCCAAAAACTTGCGCAGCCGGCGGATGTTGGGGTCATAGCGGCGGTTCTGGATCACGGCAAAAATGCGCCCGGCTTTGTGCGCCGCTGCGATCATTTGACGGGCATTGTCCATCGAGTCAGCGAGCGGCTTTTCGCACAGCACGTGACAGCCCCGTTCGAGGGCTGTAATCGTCGTTTCGGCGTGCGCCTCGGGCACGGTGCAGTTAAACACCACATCAGGTTTGGCTGCATCGAGTGCAACGGCAAGGTCAACGCCGGTGTAGGCATTCGTATAGCCGTATTCGGTAGCCCGGCTGCGTGCCGCCGCCTCGATCAGGTCGACAAAGGCGACCATATCCACATCGGGCATCGCCTTGATCGCATCCAGCCAGGCCCGGCTGATCCCGCCGCAGCCGACGAGTAAAGCGCGTAGGGGGGAAGGCATAAAAAGTCTCCTTGGCATTATAGGCGAAACGGGGTACGCATCGCGTTTCTTATTCAATAATCTCCGTAAAATATCGTTTTACCACTTTATACGCCATCTTGGGCCGGCGGTATTCGTCGACGATACCCTTGTTGTTGAAACCGCGCGGGCGGCCCATGACGCGGCGTGGCTGCTCTGACGAGCGGCAGTCGCAGAATTGCCACAGGCTGATTCCGCAAGCGCGATGGCGGTCGACAAAGAGGTGTTTCAGCACTGTTTCCAACAGGCGGGCCTGGTACTGTTCGCTCCAGCGCGTTTCGTTCTGATCGCGCCAGCCAGGGATGGCGCCCGCGCCGATTTCAGAGATGATCAAAGGCTTGCCGGCCCAGGTCGTACCTTCGGGCTGGCCCTCCACATCCAGGTGATGGGCAATCTGGTCGAGCAGGGCGGGGATATCCTCGATCTCGCCCCAATACCAACCGGGATAGGTGTTGATCGAAATAATGTCGGCCAGGTCAAAGCACAAGTCATCGGAAGGATGGTTGCTGGCATAAGTAACTGGCCGGGTGGGATCGAGCTGGCGCAGGCGGCCGAGCAGCGTCTCATAGGCCGGGCGGCAGGCGATGTCGGGGCTGTGGCTTTCGTTGAGGATACCCCACATGATCACCGACGGGCGGTTGGCCGACATGGCGACCATTTCTTCGATGTGGGCAAGCTGGGCCTGCACAAAGTGCGGGTCGGTGAGGTGTTCGGCGGTGTGCTGCCAGCCGATGGCTTCATTCCACACGCAAAGGCCAGCCTCATCACACAGGTCGAGAAAGCGCAGGTCTTGCGGATAATGGCTGCCGCGCACAAAGTTGCAGCCCAGGTCTTGCAGCAACTGCACGTCGGCGATCTGGATCGCCGATGGCAGGCTGTGACCGAACTGGGGATGCGCGGCGTGGCGGCAGTAGCCGAGCAGTTTGACCGGCTCGTCGTTGATTAGAATTTGCTGGCCTTCAACCCTGACCTGGCGGATGCCGATGCGCTCATAGATGTCGTCGGCGTGGTCGCCGTTGTCCAGCATGGCGTGCAGCAGGTGCAGGTTGGGATCGTCGGGCGACCAGAGTGCAGCGCCGGTCAGTTCAACCTCGCGCGTCAATGTGCCGCAGGTTTTGGTGAGTTCGATCGTTTCGTCGATCACGGTATAGCCGTCGCAGGTCAGGCTGAGTTCGACTTGGCTGGGCGCATCGTCGGCGCTGCCAGCGTCAGCCATGCGGTAGTCAATTTCGATCCTGACTTTGCGTGTAGCAAAGTCGGTAGTTATCGCTCTGAAGGCATCAATCCACAACTTGCCCAGGCGATGCAGTTCGGCGCTTTGAGCGATGCCGCCAAAGTGATACCAGTCGAAATAGTCGAGGTGCAGCGGGCAGCGATCATAATTGAAGCGGTTGTCGATCAGGACGACGATCTCGATTCCACCCGGCTTGCTGGAGGGCAGATCGACATAGAAGCGGGTGAACCCGCCGACATGGTCGGCCAGCGCTTTGCCATCGACAAAGACGCGACACCAGTGATGCACCGCGTCCAGGATCAGACGGTGCGGTGTGTCGTCGTAGACAAGGGCGGTAGTGCGATAGGCAGCCAGCCCGCGTTTGCCGGCGTATTTGGGTGTAGCGTCAAAGCAGCCGGGCACAGCCATACAATCGTCGTATTTGAGGGCGACGACATCCGCCGTGTTGAGGTCAATGTCGCCGAGGAAGGCAAAGTCCCAGATGCCGGTCAGGTCCTGGGTCAGACGCACGTCGTGTTCGCGGAATCGGCGTAACATAAAAACCTCCTTTGGTTTTCACGTAGGACAAGATATGTGTATTGTACTCGCATGTTGGGTGGGAGGCAAACTTGTGACCGTGCCGGTGGGTCGCCTTTGGAAAATATCGTCGTTTGTTCTGGACGCTGAACCGTGCTATAATATGCCTGCATTTCAAAATACCGACCACATTCAGATCGATCCTATCCCCGTTGACGAGGAGGACAACGATCCAGTTGGCCAGCCGATTTGATCCGGGAGATCGTCGGCTGGTTTTGTTTTAGGTCGGCACAGATGGAGGGGCATTTTGAGCATTGGGTATGTGCTGTTGGCGGTGCTTTTGCTGACCGGCGCGGCGGGGGCCGTTTTTTCCCGGCGGTTGATTATGTCGGCCCTGTTGCTGGGCGTGGGGAGCGTAGCCCTGGCCGGGCTGTTCTTCCTGATGGGCGCGCCTTATGCGGGCGGTTTCGAGTTGAGCGTGGGCGCAGGACTGATCAGCGTGCTGTTTATCGTCGCCATCAGCCTGACCCGTTCGGCAGAAGTGAGAGGCGAGACCGATGAAGGGTGAGTATTGGGGTTGGGCGGTGCTGGCTCTCATCCTGCTGGCGGGCGGCTGGCTGATCGGGCGTTTTTTTTGGCTGCCGCCAGACGTGCAGTCTGCTTCCGATGAAAGCGAGTTCAGGGCCTGGTTTTGGGAAGCGCGCGGCATCGACATCGCCGGGCAGGTGGGCCTGATCATGGCCGGTGCGCTGGGGGTGGCTGCGCTGTTGCCGATGAATGGCGAATCCGCAGACTCGGATGAACCGGCAGTTTCGACACATTCGCCGGCGGCCGGGGAGGATGCATCGTGAACGATCTGTCGCTGCCCTGGGTGGATGTGCTGAACACGGGGTTGAGCATGCTGCTTTTTGCCCTGGGCCTGTTTTGTTTGTTGACCCGGCGCAGCGTGATCAAGCAGGTGATCGGCCTCAAGATCATGCTGCAAGG
>JAFGEY010000195.1 GCA_016931365.1 Anaerolineae bacterium | reverse complement strand
TATGCCGCGCGGCCCTACCTGGTCGCCGCATTGGCCGACGACCTGCGACGTCCCGTGCTGTTGGTGATGGCCCGCCCCGATCAGGTCAACACGGCCATCGAGCAACTCAGACAGTGGCTGCCAACACCGGAAAACGTGCTTCGTTTTTCCGAGCCGGAGGCGCTGCCCTACGAGCGCATCCCCTGGGCCGCCGAGACCGTGCAGGAGCGGCTGCGCGCGATCGCCGCGCTGGCGCACTGGAAAGAGGGCAGCGCCTCCCCGATCATCGTCACCTCGGCGCGCGCGCTCATGCAGCCCACCCTGCCCCGCCGCGAATTCGTCATCGGCGCGCGGACGCTGCGCGCGGGGCAGCAGATCAACCTCACTCAGATGCTCACCACCTGGCTCGAACTGGGCTACGAAATGGTCAGCGTGGTCGAGTCCCCCGGCACATTCAGCCGGCGCGGCGGTATGATCGACGTCTATTCGCTCGGCGAGACTTTGCCCATCCGCATTGAACTCTTTGGTGACGAAATCGACAGTCTGCGCACATTCGATCCAACCACGCAGCGCTCGCTGGAGCGGATCGACGAGTTCACCCTCATCCCCGCAACCGAAGCCCTACCCAAGTTCGGACACCTGGCCGCGCCCAAACTGGCCGCGCTGGATACGTCCAACCTGCACGGCCCGGCCAGCGCCGAGTTTCAATCCGACCTCTCCGTGCTGCAAAACGACGAGTCGTTCAAGGGCATCGAGTTTTACATTCCCTACCTCTACACCACGCCCGGCACGCTGCTCGATTTTATGCCCGACAACGGGCTGGTCATCATCGACGACCGATCCGATTTACAGCAGGCCGTCGCCGATCTGGAGGTCCAGGCCCTCGACCTGCACAATTCGCTACACAACAGCGGCGAACTGCCGGGCAACTTTGCTATCCCGTACCTGACCTGGGATACGCTCCGCGAGATCCTCTGGAACCGCCCCCCGCTGGTGCTCGGTTACGATCAGGAAATGGGCTGGATAGAGGAAGAAACAGACGAGGAACAGTCGTTGCAGCCTTTGGCTCCCGGTGCGGCGCACCAGCCTTTGGCTCCCGGTGCGGCGCTCAAAGATCACTTTGTATCCGGCCCGCGCTACGGCGGGCAGCTCCGCAAGGTGATCGAAGCGTGGAGCGAAATGCGCCGTTCCGGTTACACCCTGGTCGCCGTCACCCGCCAGGCCGAACGCCTCTGCGATCTGTGGCGCGATCAAGATGGACAGGCGCACCCCGCCGCCGAGATCGCCGCGCCGCCGGAACACCGCACCCTCAACCTTGTCCGGGGCACACTCGATCAGGGTTGGGTCATGCGCATCTCACAAGACAGGCCGCCCTTTTGCCTGTTTACCGATGCCGAAATCTTTGGCTGGAGCAAACCGCGCCCGCGCCGCCCGCGCCGCAAGCCCAAGCATCCAGAGGTCTTTTTCTCCGACCTCGAAGCCGGCGATTACGTCGTTCACGTCGATTACGGCATCGGGCTGTTTCAGGGCCTAGTAAAAGCTGCGATAGACACCAGTACGGAGCGCGAATACTTGCGCGTCGATTACGCCGAAAACGACAGCATTTACGTGCCCGTCCACCACGCCGACCGCCTCAGCCGCTACGTTGGCTCGTCGGACCGACCACCCGAAATACATCGTCTGGGCACGGCCACCTGGAGCCAGATCAAGGCGCGGGCCAAAAAAGCCGCCCTCGATGTGGCCCGCGAGCTGCTCGAGCTTTATTCGGCGCGCATGATTGTACCGGGCTACGCTTTTTCGCCTGACACCGAGTGGCAGCACGAGCTGGAAGCGTCCTTTTCCTACATTGAAACCGACGATCAGGTCAGCGCTATTGTCGATGTCAAGGCTGACATGGAAAAGCCGCAGCCGATGGATCGCCTGATCTGCGGCGACGTAGGCTATGGCAAGACCGAGGTCGCCCTGCGCGCGGCCTTCAAGGCGGTGATGGATGGCAAGCAGGTCGCCGTGCTGGTGCCGACTACCGTCCTCGCCCAACAGCACTGGACCACCTTCAGACGCCGCCTCGCGCCCTTTCCGGCCAGGATCGAAATGCTCTCCCGCTTTCGCACCGACAAGGAACAGCGCGACGTAGTTCAGGGGTTGTCCAGCGGCACTGTTGACATTGTGATCGGCACGCACCGCTTGCTGTCAAAAGACATCGAATTCAAAGACCTGGGCCTGCTGATCATCGACGAGGAGCAGCGCTTTGGCGTCACCCACAAAGAACGGCTCAAGAAAATGCGCACCGAGGTCGACGTGCTGACGATGACTGCCACGCCGATCCCGCGCACCATGTATATGGCCCTCACCGGCGCGCGCGACATGAGCACCATCGACACGCCACCCGAAGAACGACTGCCGATCAAGACCCACGTCGGTGAGTACGACGAAACATTGGTGCGGATGGCGATTTTGCGCGAACTAGACCGTGGCGGGCAGGTCTTTTTCGTCCACAACCGCGTGCGTGGGATCAACGCTGTACGCCAGCAGATCGAACAACTGGCGCCGGAAGCGACCTACGCCGTCGGTCACGGACAGATGCCGGAGCGCGAGTTGGAGAACGTCATGATGGATTTTGCCGAGGGGCGGATCGACGTGCTGGTCTGCACGACGATCATCGAAAGCGGCCTGGATATCCCCAACGCCAACACGATCATCGTCCATCGCGCCGACCACTTTGGCCTGGCTCAGCTTTACCAGTTGCGCGGGCGCGTGGGGCGCGGCGCCAACCGCGCCTATGCCTATTTTTTGTACGATCGCAGCGCGCAGATGACCGAAATGGGCCGCCAGCGCCTGCAAGCGATGCTCGAGGCAGGCGAACTCGGCGCGGGTTTCACCATCGCTATGCGCGACCTGGAGATTCGCGGCGCAGGTGACTTGCTCGGCACACAGCAGCACGGGCACATCGCCGCCGTTGGGTTCGACCTCTATGCGCGTCTGCTGGCCCAGGCGGTGAGCGAACTCAAGGGCGAGTCACCGCGCCTGTTGACAGCGACTTCCGGCGAGCCGGAAACAGGCGAAACGCGGGCTGCCTTGCTTCCCCTCGAGCGGCAGGTGCAGATCACCCTGCCGCTGGAAGCCGCCATCCCCGTCGACTATGTGGCCGACGAAACGTTGCGCCTCCAGTTGTATCGACGCCTGGCCGGACTGGCAACCCAAGAGGATATTGAGGCGGTGCGCGGGGAACTGGAGGATCGCTTCGGCCCCCTGCCTGAAGCGACGCAAAACCTGCTCTACCAGCTGTGGGTCAAGGTGCTGGCCGTTTGGGCTCAGGTCGATGCCATTGTCAGCGAATATAAACAAATCGTCATCCGCGCCGAGGCGTTGGAAGAGATCGACCGCGCCGCGCTGCAAAGCAAGGTCGGCGAACGGGTGCGCGTGCAGCGCCGTGAAATCCGCCTGCCGATAGCGGACGAAACAGTCTGGCGGGCTGAACTGGTCAGGACACTCGAGTTGATGGCCGAAGCCAGGGTATAAACATAATTGCTCAACCAGCGCCGTGCCCCTACTCCCATCGACTGAACAGATACAACAAAAGAACCCGGGGGTTCGATCCCACCCCGGGTTCTTGCAACAGGTTGAAAACTGTGTTTATCTCGCCCCGCAGGCTTGCAGGCAGGCCTGCATGTGCCCCCGCGATTCCGCCGCGATCACACAGCACTGCTCCAGCGTATAGCCCTGGGCCTTGGCGCCAATGATCTCCAAATCCAGCGGGCCAGCATAGCCGCGCTCGTGCAGCACGCGCACATAGCCCACCAGGTCAATATCGCCGCGCCCGTTGGCCTGCATGTGCGGGTCGCCGGGGCCATGCTGCCGCCCCTTGCAATCGCGGATGTGGACGTGCTTGACCCGTGCGATGACCGCCGCAATCGCCTCGACCGGGTTTTCGCCCGCCCGGTAGATGTGCGAGGGATCCATGTCGATGCCAAAGGCAGGCGAAGCAATTTCTTGCATCGCCCGCAGCGTGGTCGGCGTATTGTAAATGCTCGCTCCCACATGCGCCTTGACACACAGGATCACGCCGTATTTCTCCGCCATCTTGGACAGATTGCCCAGCGAGTCGATCACCTGCGACCAGAGTTCAGCGTCTTCAGATTTGCCGCCCGGCCCGCAGTTGATGATCGGAATGCCGATCTCGACCGCGGCCTGCATCGCCGCTTCCATCGTCGCCGGGTCCTGGCGCGGCTGCTCCATGGCCAGCAGTTCCAGCCCATACGCCTGGGACAGCCGCTTGATCTCCGGCGCGAGTTCCTGCCAGCGATCCAGCACCAGATGTTCGCTCATCCCGCCAATCGCCGACAGTTCGATGCCGTCATAGCCAGCCATCGCCGTGTATTTGAATGCCGTTTCCAGGTCGAATGCGCCAAAAAGCACCGAATTTGCGCCCAGTTTCATTATGGTTTCTCCTTGTATAATACATACTGCATTGTATACTGCGTACTAGATACTGCGTATCGTGTCGACTATGCCTGGTATGCAGTAGGCAGTACTCGATACTTGGTATACCGTTACTTGATATACACCACCGTCTCCGTTTCCAGCGAATCAATCGCCGCTTGCAGCACTTTTTGCGCAGCCAGGCCGTCGGCAGCGCAGCCATCGATCTCGTCCGGCGACACGCCCTCTTCAAGCTGCTCGACAAAGCGACCCAAACGCGCGCGAAACGTGTCGTCGAAATCCTTCATCCCGCCGAACAAGCCGGGATTGGTATAAACCGTCTTTTCCAGATCGCCGGCCGGGTACAGCGTGACCTGCTGGAACACATCCTCGATCACAAAACGCCCGCCGGCGCCGGCCACTTCGCAGCGCTCCATCGGATGTCCGCGTTCGATGTCATAACTGCCGACCAGGTGGCCGACCACGCCGTTTTTGAAGCGCATGTTGAATTGCGCCGTCGACCAGATCACCCGCCCCGGCGCTTTGACGGCGAAACACTGCACCGCTTCCACATCGCCGCAAAAGTAGCGCATAATATCGACCGTGTGCGGGTGCAGTGCCTTGATCTGGAAATAGGGCGAGCTTTCGCGCGGGTTCTTGATCCACATGCTCATGTTGACAAAGAGCAGGTGGCCCAGCCGCCCCTCATCGACCCACTTTTTGGCCAGCCGGTGCGCCGGGTTGAAGCGATGGTTGAGATTGATGCCGTAGCAAAGCCCTTTTTCTTCGGCCTTGGCGACCATCGCTTCGGCCTCGGAAATGGTGTTGGAAATGGGTTTTTCGCCCAAAACGTGGCAGCCGAACTCCAGCGCCTGCATAGTCGGCTCGTAATGCTCGCTGCCGTACTCGTAACCGCCGGTAGCGACGCTGCACATGTCGGGCGACAGTGTCTTGAGCATCGTCTCCACGTCGTAAAATGCGGGCACGCCCAATCGCGCGGCGGCGCGGTCGGCGCGGTCGGGCTTGATGTCGCACACACCGACCAGTTCAGCCAGCGGGTGCGCCTGGTAAATCGTGGCGTGCAGATTTCCGATGGGCCCGAGGCCGATCACACAGACTCGCTGCATAAGAGGTCTCCTTTGGGGCTGCATACTGCGTATTCGTATTGCATACTGCGTACAATTATGGCGGCTGTAACCTTCGGCGATGTTGGCTCCGACAGAACCAACGGCCCTGAACAACTGATCGGCCAAGCTGACCATACGCGAGTCGGCTGCCAATTTGGCCGTATCGTACTACACGAGTGACCCAAGAAACAGCGCCAGCCGATATGCTTTCATCTTCCACAGCGGATCCGTGCTGACCTGTTCAGATACCGTCCTCAACCACTCATCAAAACTCCGCACCAATACCCTCTATCCTCAATACGCAGTACTTGATACGCAATATGCAGTACACACTAGATTTCATATCCATATTCGATCATGGCCGGCTTGAGAAATTCAAAGTCATGGACGCCCTCGTCAGTTTTCCAACGCCCCACCGCGTCGGGCTTGACGATGATCCGCGCCAGGGGAATCTCTAAAAAGGCTTCCAGCCGGGCGAGGGTTTCCTCTTGCTTGAGCACAAAATCCTCAAAGCGCACCTCGATCCACTGCGCCGGCTTGGGCATGGCCTTGAC
>JAFGEY010000024.1 GCA_016931365.1 Anaerolineae bacterium | reverse complement strand
CGCTACCTGTGCTACGTCGGCGGGCTGCCCCAGGTGAGACAGTGGCCCTATGAGTACAAGGCTGTCTTTTCGCCGGCCGATGTGATCGAAGAGTATACCCGCCCGGCGCGTTACGTCGAACACGGCGAACCGGTCGTGCGCCCGGCGCTGTCCGACGTCGAGCTGATCGATCTGCCCGGCGTGGGCACGGTCGAGGCGTTCAACACCGACGGCCTGCGCACCCTCGCGCGCACACTCGACGCGCCGTGGATGAAGGAAAAGACGCTGCGCTATCCCGGCCACGTCAACCTGATGCGCGCCTTGCGCGAGAGCGGCTTTTTCAGCGATGAGCCGCTCGAAATCGACGGCGTCGCTGTACGCCCTTTGTCATTGACCTCTAAATTGTTGTTCAAACAATGGAAGCTGGCCGAGGGCGAAGCCGACCTGACCGTGATGCGAGTGATCGTCGAGGGCGAAAAAGCCGGGCAAAGTTTGCGCTATACCTACGACCTGCTCGACCGCTACGACGCGGCCACGCAGACCCATTCGATGGCGCGCACCACCGGCTATACCTGCGCGCTGGTCGCCCGGCAGGTGATCAAGGGGCTGTTCCGGCAGCCCGGCATCTGCCCGCCGGAATACGTCGGCCGCGCGCCCGGCTGCTGGGCCGACCTGCTCGCCGGGTACGCCCAGCGCGGCATCCACCTGACGGAAACGGTCGAGACGATGTAAAGCGCAGATAAACAAACCGGGTTTTTGTCAAAAACCCGGTTTGTAGCCTTGAAAGCACTGCTGATGAACACCGAAAATATCGCCCGCCCACAATTGACCCTGCTCTCACCCACCCAGATCGATCAAGTGTACCGCGCCGCGCTCGACATCCTGTGGTCGGTCGGCTTGCGCGTCGATGCGCCGTGGGCGCGGCAGTTGTTCGTCCAGGCCGGAGCAAAAGGGGTCGGCGACCGGATACGCATTCAACCCGAGCTGATCGAATGGGCGCGCACTCAGACGCCTTCCCGGATCGACCTTTATGGCCGGCGCGGCGCGCCGGCCTTTACGCTGGGCGGCGCTCCAACGCGCTTTGGCGTCGGCGTCACTGCGCTGCATTATCAAGACCCGCTCAGCGGTGACGTGACCCCGTTTGGGCGCGAGCACCTGGCCCGCGTGGTGCGACTGGGGCAGGCACTGCCCGCCTTTGACGTGATCTCGACGCCGGGCATCCTGCACGATCGGCCCCCCGCGCTCGCCGACCTGTATGCCGCACTCGACATGGCCGCCAATGCCGTCAAGCCGCTGGTCTTGCTGGTCTCGGAGGAGCGGCGCTTTGGCGATGTGCTGGACCTGCTCGAGCACTTGGGCGGCGATCTGGGCAGACACCCCTTCGCTTTGGCCTACGTCAACCCGGTCACGCCGCTGGTGCTCAACGCGGGCACTGCCGACAAGATGAAACAAGCCATCGAGCGCGGCGTGCCGCTCATTTTCTCCAATTACGGGATGGCCGGCGCAACCACGCCCATTGTGCCTGGCGGCGCGCTGGCCCTGCTCCATGCCGAACTGCTGGTCGGGCTGGCGCTGGCACAGGTGATCCGGCCCGGTGCGCCGGTCGTGCTGGGCAGCTTGCCCGCCCAGTTCGCCATGCGCGCCATGCAGCCGACCTATGGCACAACCAGCTATTTGCTCAACCTGGCCTGCGCCGAACTGATCGCCCATCTGGGCCTGCCGCACTGCGGCACGTCGGGCAGCGGGATGGGTTGGGACGCTGACCTCCTCGCCGCCGGACACCAGTGGATCAATCACCTGACCGCCTGCATCGGCAAGGTGGGATTGGCGCCGTTTGTGGGCAGCACGTTGGGCGATCTGGCCTTTTCGCCCGCACTGCTCGTCTATGCCGATGAAGTCATCGCTCTGGCGCGGCGTTTTGCCGGTGGATTGGGGTTGGAAATTGACCTGGACGAAATCGCCGGGGTTGGCCCGGCCGGGGATTTTATCGGCACGGAAAGCACCCTGCGCGGCTACCGTAAGGCGCTGGAAAGCAGCGAGATTTGGCCGCGCCTGTCGCCGGACGGCTGGCAAGCAGAGGGGCGGCCACAGGCAATAGAAAAACTGCGCGCGCGCACGCAAACACTGCTCGAAACATCGCGCCCGCCCGCCGACCACGACGAACTGACCGCGCGCGGCGAGGCGTTCATTCGCCGGTTGAGTCAATTCGGACAGGATTGAATCCTGTTCATCTTGTCCATCCTGTCGAACAAGATTTCATCCACGGGGATTGCGTTTACCCCTCTACCGGCAAGACGTGAATGCCCTCTTCGAAAAAGGTCAGCCCGACCCGGCTGCCTTCCGGATAGAGGCTGGCCCGCGCCGGGTCGGTCTCGGTGACGGTGAGCATCTGCCCATTGACCGCCACATCGTACTCGATCGTGTTGCCCAGATAAGCCATCCGGCGCACCACGCCATCCACCACCCCACTCTCGCCCAGGCGGATCATTTCCGGGCGGACGACCAGCGTCACCGCCTGCCCGGCGGCAAATGCGCCGTCCTCCACCGGCATGCGGAACGTGCGATCCCACGCTCGGACGGCCAGTTGATTGCCCTCGTGCCCCTGCGCCACGCCGCCCACAAAGTTGGCCCGCCCGATAAAGTCGGCCACAAAACAGGTGCGCGGGCGGCGGTACAGTTCGGGCGGCGCGCCGATCTGTTCGATCACACCCTGATTCATCACCACAATGCGGTCGGAGAGGGTCAGCGCCTCGACCTGATCATGGGTCACGTAGACGCTGGTAATGCCCAACTGTTTCTGGATGCGGCGAATTTCGCCGCGCATCTGCTCGCGCAGCTTGGCGTCCAGGTTCGACAGCGGCTCGTCCATCAACAGCACCTTGGGTTCCATCACCAACGCGCGGGCCAGGGCCACCCGCTGCTGCTGCCCGCCGGAAAGCTGGTTGGGCGCGCGACTCTCCAGCCCGGTCAGTTCGACCAGAGCCAGCACCCGCGCGACGCGCTCCTGGATTTCAGCCCGGGGGCGGCGCTGCACGTTGAGGCCATAGGCCACATTCTCAAAGACGTTGAGGTGTGGAAAGATGGCATAGCTCTGGAAAACCATTGACATGTCGCGGCGGTGCGGCGGCAGATCGTTGATCTCTTGCCCGTCGAGCAGGATGCGTCCGGCCGTGGGGAACTCGAACCCGGCGATCAGCCGCAGCGTGGTCGTTTTGCCGCAGCCTGACGGCCCCAGCAGGGTGACCAGCTCGCCCTTTTCGATGCGCAGCGACACGCCGTTGACCGCCGTCACCTCACTGCTGCCGCCGCGCGGCGGAAAGATCTTGAACACGTCTTCCAGAACGAGATACATGCCAATTCCTCCACAAAAATAGTGCGTGTTTCGTATTGCGTCTCACGCCCCCCAGGTCAAATTCACGTCCCCGCGCTGCCGGAACACCCGGTTAGTGAGCAAGTACAACACGCCCACAGCGATGAGCACAAAGAAAATGATCACCGTCGAATAAGCGGCGGCGATGCTGATCCCGCCCTGCTCCCACTCACTCAGGATCGAGGCGGTGACGATGCGCCAGCGTGCGCTGACCAGGAAAATGATCGCCGAGACGCTGGTCATGTGGCGGGTAAAGCTGAAAATCAGCCCGGCCAGCAGCGCCGGCAAAATCAGCGGCAGCGTCACCTTGCGAAAAGTGTACTGGGCGTCGCCGCCGAGAATCTGCGATGCTTCTTCAATGGACGGATCGATCTGCTGCAAGGCGGCGATGCCGGAGCGCACCGAGGCGGGCAGGCTGCGCACGGCATAGGCGGCCATGATGATGTACGGCGTACCGACCAGCGCCAGGGGCATTCCGGCAAAGGTCAGCGCGCAGGGCAGCGACAGCGACAGCGCAGCCAGCGGCAGCCGCCAGCGCGGCGCTTCGTCGCCCACCAAGAGCGCACTGACAAACATCAAACCGACGGCCGTCAATGCCGGCGGGGCCTGAAAAACGACCTTGAGGTGATCGGCCAGTTGAAAAACGGCGTTGCTCCAGAACCCGCGCGGCAGCGAGCGGCTGAACTGAGCAATGGGATAGGCCGCGTATTCGATCAGATCGTAGGAGAGCAGGTATGCGCCCGCACCCAGCATAGCCCAGCCAAGCCGCTTGCGCTTGCGCGCCAGCCACTCGAACAGTCCCAGCGCCAGGTACAGCCCACCGACTAGGTAAAACAGCCCGATCTCGCCCAGCGGCTCGTCGAGCAGGCTCAGGCCAACGCCCGCCGCCGTGCCCAGTGCGAGTGCGATCCATCGCTCGCGCCAGCGCGCCAGCGCCGACGCGACCAGGAACAGCGCCAGCGCGGCATATACCACCACAACCAACTCTTTCGGCGAGGTGCTAAAGGCCAGCACAAAACCGATGCCCAGGATGGTGCCGGGCACCGCGCCGCCCAGGTTGGAGCCGAAATCGAGCACGTTTTTGCCGCTGAACCGCTTGCGCACCACCAGAAAAGCGATCACCATCCCGATCAGCGCAGCGACCGGCGTGGCCAGGGCACTCAAAAAAGTAGTGTCCATGATCGCCTCGATGCCGCGCGTGACCGTATGCTGCCACCAGCGCAGCGTGGGCGTGTAATCGACGCCCCAGGCTGCGCTGAACGAGCCAAAGACGACTGTGGCGTAGAGCAGCACGATCAGCGCACAGCAAGCATAAGTGATGACGATAAACGGCCAGCGAATCCACCCTTCGCGCTCGACGATCTGCCCGCCGGTCGGCTTGCCCGTGACCGAGACATACGAGCGGCGGGTGACGTAATAGCGCTGCACCAAAAAGATAATCAAGGTGGGGATGAGCAGCACCACCGCCAGCGTCGACGCCTTTTGATAATCGTATTCTCCGGCCACAGCCAGGAAAATCTGCGCCGAGAGCACGGTCACGTTGCCCGCAATAAAGAGCGGGTTGCCCAGGTCGGCCAGCGACTCGACAAAGAGCAGCAGAAACGAGCCGGCGATGCCGGGGATCAGCAGCGGCATGGTGACGGTGCGGAAAATGTGCAGCTTGCTCGCCCCCAGGCTGTGCGCCGCCTCTTCCATTGAAGGGTCGAGCCGCTCCAGCATCGCGCGCAGCATCAGGTAAGCGACGGAGAAAAAAGTGATCGTCTGCACAAAGACCAGCCCATCCATCCCGTAAATGTCGTTTATACCGGGCCCAAAAGTCATGCCGATCAGCTTGCGGGTGATCAGCCCGTTGCGGCCAAAGAGCAAAATGGCGCTCAGGGCGATGGCAAAGGGCGGCGAGACGGTAGGCACCAGGGCCAAAATATGCACCCATTGCTTGCCGGGCACGTTGCAGCGCACCACTGTATAAGCGAAAATAAAGCCCAGCAGCGTGCCAAAGGTCGCCGTCAGCGCGCCCATCAGCAGCGTGTTGCCAAAAATGCGCCGCGACACGGGGCCGTAATAGCTGTCAAAATAGCGGCCAAAAAATTCCAGGCTGAACTGGCCTTCGGCATTGAAAAAGCCGTTGATCGAGGTGCGCACGAGGGGATAAAAGATAAAAACAAGCATCAAAATGCCACACAAGATCAGGCTGATGAATAGGACCGGATCGCGGGCGATCAGGGCAAACTCGCGGTAGCGGCGTTGCAGAGCCGCGCGCCAGGCAGGTTGAGTGGGGTTCGGGCTTGCTGACATAGGATTGTCCTGTTCACTCAAAGATCTGCCAGGTCTTGGAGACCCGGCAGATCTGAACCAGATGACTATTTGAGGTTTTCGGCAGCCGAAATCTCGTTAGTGAACTTGTCGACAAAGGCTTTTTTGTTGGTGCCCGCCCACTGAAAGTCATAGTCGATCAACTTGACTTGCAGCAGTTCGGGATGCGACAACTCGACGCCCTTGACGGTCGGGGCCTGGTAGGCCTTGTACTTGGGCCCGAGGGCCTGCGTCTCGGCGGTCAGCGCCCAGTCGAACCACAACTGCGCCGCATCAAGGTGCTTGGCGCCCTTGAGGATGCCCATGCCGCCGATCTCATAGCCGGTGCCATCTTCG
>JAFGEY010000194.1 GCA_016931365.1 Anaerolineae bacterium | reverse complement strand
GATGTCCTGTTTTTGCGATTCGACGTACTCGACGTCTTCTTTGACCGGGTTGGTGTCGTCAAAGCGCAGGGTGTACTCGCCGCCAAAGTCCTCGGCGATGCCATAGGTGATGCAGATGGCCTTGGCATGGCCGATGTGCAGGTAGCCGTTCGGCTCGGGCGGGAAACGGGTGCGCACGTGATCGAAACGGCCAGCGCGGATGTCCTCGACCACCGCCGCGCGGATAAAGTCTTTGGCCGCCAGCGCGTCCAGTTCCTCGTCGGTCAGGCTGATTTTTGGCATAGTCTCTTCTCCCAAACTGGTATTGCGTGCTATTCTAGCATATTTGGGGCGAGATGAGAAATTGACTGTCGACGAATTCGTCCGTCAAGCTGCTTTGACAAAGCACGAACCCTATGCTATGCTTGCGCGCATTCGGTCGCAAAGGAGCACCTCTATTGAATACCCAGATCCAAAACATCATCGCTCAGGTTCCGGCATGGCAAACCGCCCACCATATTACCGTCGAACCGCAGGGTGGCGGCCTGACCAACGAAAACTATATGATCACCGTTGATGGCGAGCGGTTTGTGCTGCGTCTCAGCGGCGAAAACACTGCCGTCCAGGCCATCAACCGCCGCACCGAGCGCGACGCACTGCTGGCCGCCTCGCGAATTGGGGTTGCGCCGGAAGTGATTTTATTCATCCTGCCGGAAGGCCATCTCATCACCAGGCTCATTGAGGGTCGAGCGTGGAGCGTAGCTGAGTTTCAGCAGCCGCAGGTTATTCGGCGCGTGGCCGAAACAATGAGGCGAGTTCACGCCTTGCCCCCCATTGAAGGCATGTTTTCGCCATACCGTGACGTGGAAAAGCGACTGGCAATAGCCAAAACCAGGCAAATTGCACTGCCGGATCAACTCGAGCTCTTTCTGGAACGAATGGTTCAAATTGAAGTCGCCCGCGCCGCCGAAATCGACAGTCACCTGGTGCTGTGTCACAACGACCCTTTCTACAACAATTTTCTCGACGACGGCACGGTTCGCTTGCTGGACTGGGAATTTGCCGGCATGGGTGACAGGTTCTACGATTTGGCATCGGTGGCCCACCTGCTCCCGCCGGAGCAAAGAACCTATCTATTGGAGTGTTACTTTGGCCAGGCCACGCCTGAAGCCGTGGCTGCGATGGAACAGATGTGGTTTATGGTCGCATTTTGGAATGGTACCTGGGCGCTGCTCCAGATTGGCACGTCCTATTCCGACCACGACTATCGCGCGATGGCCGACCACATATTCGCCAGGATGGCCGCGCGGCTATAAGCCAACAATTTGGCGGCACGAACACATCCTTAAGGTCTCCCTACCGAGTCGCAGACGAGTTTCCGTATATCGGTGTACTCTCTGGGCGACAGCCCGGGCTTCGCGTGCCGGGCAGCACGCGCCAACAGATTGCCTAACATCGATGCTCCTTGCATTTGCCGATTCTGCCGCGCCGCTCATCCGTTTACAACAGCGTCCTCAGCCGCTCGGCGATCTCCATACACGCTCGCCCGTTGTGATATGGGCACTTCCAAAAACTGACCTTGAATTCGTCCTTTTTCAGCGTGCCGTCGCGATGGACGCCGCGAAACCACTCGCCGTGCTGGCGGTCGATCAGATAGCGCTCGATGAACGCCCAGCTCGCCAGCGCTGCGTCGAGAAAATGAGCCTGCGCGGACAACTGGTAGGCGTTGAGGAACCCCACCACCGCCTCGGCCTGCGGCCACCACTCTTTTGAGTCGTCCACCCAACCGTGCGGCCCCGCCTCGTACATCAGCCCGCCGTCGGCGTCCAGCGCCTGCTCGTAGACGGCCTGCGCCATGCGCAGCGCCAAGTCCTTTGCCTCCCGGATCAGCGCCTCGTCGCCATCCACCTCGGCCGCCTCGACCAGCAGCCAGCTTGCCTCGATGTCGTGCCCGTAGGAAATTTCGTCCGACTTGGGCGGCCAGTCCTGGTCGAAAAAGAGGATGGTGTGCGCCGTTTCCCGGTCGATGATCCGCGTCATCATCACGTCGATCATCTCGCGGTGCCGGTGGGCGATGAGATCGCGCGCGATCTCATCGCGAGCGACCTTGTCGCGCCCCCACACGCGGCGCAGGTTGGTGTAAGCCTCCATCACGTGCAGGTGGGTGTTCATCGACTTTTTTTCGTTGCGATCCATGTCGCTCAGTCGCATATCCTCTTCGAGCTGCCAATCGCGGGTGCAGGCCTCCAGGTAGCCGCCATAAAGCGGATCGTAGCTGTATTGCTCGACCAGGTGAAACAGATCGATCGCCCGGTCGAGCGCGGCCTGCTCGCCGCTGGCGGCAAAAAACTCGGCCAGCGCATAGATGCCGAACGCCTGCCCATAGATCTGCTTGCGTCCTTTAGTGACGTTGCCTTCGGCGTCGATCTCCCAGAACAGGCCGCCGTGCTCGTTATCCCAAAAGTGAGCCAGCAGATCGTCGCAAGCGTGACGGGCCATCGCCAGATATTCTGATCGGCGATATCGCCGGTAGGCCGCCGAAAAGGTCCACAGGATGCGCGAGCTGAGCAGCGCACCGCGCGGAGCGTCCCGGTCGATGACGAGATCGTTGCTGATCGTGCCGTAAAATCCGCCGCGCTCGCGGTCGACGGCGTGATCGAGCCAGAAGGGCAGAACGTTGCCGCACAGTTCGGTTTCGGCGCGCTCGATCCAGGCTGTAAATTGTGCTTGACGATCCATCGATGTTGCCTATTCGCCCCCACCCAGCAGCTTTTGCAGGTTCTCAAAGGCCTTGTCGGCCATGGTAAACCAGTTCTCCGGCTGCGGAAAGTCCTTGCCGGTCACGTCGGCGACGTACTGCTTGAGGCCGTTGAGGATCACCTCGCCGGCGTTGCCGTACACGCGGGCCATCTTGGGGGTAAACTTGGGGTATAATCCAAACATATCGTGGAAAATCAACAGTTGGCCGTGCGCGTCCGGGCCGGAGCCAAGGCTGATGATCGGCACGCTGGCGCGCGCGGTGATGAGCTGGCACACCCGGTCGGGCACCATTTCCAGCAGGATGGCGAACGCGCCGGCGTCTTCCAACGCCCTGGCATCGTCGACGATCTTTTTGGCCTGTGCGGAACTCTTGCCCTGCACGCGATAGCCGCCCAGCGCCGACACGCTTTGCGGGGTCAGTCCCAGGTGGCCCATCACCGGGATGCCGGCGCGGGCGATGCCGGCAACCTTGTCGGCCATCTCGTCGCCGCCTTCCAGCTTGACCCCGTCGCAGGCCGCTTCGGCCATAAAGCGCCCGGCGTTGCGGATTGCTGCCTCGACCGACGGCTGGTAGGTCATGTAGGGCATATCGCCGATCAGAAACGCGCTCGGCGAGCCGCGCCGCACCGCCTGCGCGTGCGGGATCATCAT
>JAFGEY010000193.1 GCA_016931365.1 Anaerolineae bacterium | reverse complement strand
GGATCGTCGGCGTTCTCCGCTGGCGGCGCAGGCCTATCGGCGGCCGCGGCCGCGAGGAAAACTGGGATGAAAACCTACGATCCACAAACCATCGAAGCCCGCTGGCGAAAGCGCTGGGCCGAGACGGGCATCGACCGGACGCCCGAACCGACCGACGGTCAAAAAACGTTCTACTGCCTGGAATTTTTCCCCTATCCCTCCGGCGCGGGGTTGAGCGTGGGGCACGGGCGCAATTACGTGCCGACCGACGTCATCTCGCGCTACCATCGCATGTGCGGCGACGCCGTGCTGCACCCCATGGGCTGGGACGCCTTTGGCCTGCCCGCCGAAAACGAAGCGATCAAGCGCGGCATCCATCCGGGCGAGACGACCGCCCAATACGCGGCCAATTATCGCCACCAGATGACCCTGCTGGGTTGCTCCTACGACTGGACGCGCGAAATCAACTCCAGCCATTCCGATTACTATTGCTGGACGCAGTGGTTTTTCCTGCTGCTGTACCGACGCGGACTGGCCTATCGCGCTTCGGGGCAACAGTGGTGGTGCCCGGCCTGCAAGACGGTGCTGGCCAACGAGCAGGTTGATTCAAACGGCGTGTGCTGGCGCGGACACGCTGGCGTCTACAAGCGCGACCTGGAGCAGTGGTATTTTCGCATCACCGCCTATGCCGACGAACTGCTGGCCGATTTGGATGGGCTGGATTGGCCGGAGCACATCCTGGCGATGCAGCGCAACTGGATCGGGCGCAGTGAAGGCGTCGAATTCGAGATGCAGGTTGACGGTACACAGGACAAATTTACGGTGTATACCACGCGAATCGACACGGTGTACGGGATGACCTTTGCCGTGCTGGCCCCGGAGCATCCGCTGGTCGAGCGAATTGTGGCGCCGGAGCAGCGCGCCGAGGTGATGGCCTATGTGGATGAGTCTGGGCGGCGCAGCGAGATCGATCGACAGCAGGCCGGGCGCGACGGGGTGTTCACCGGCGCGCATGCGATCAACCCGGTCAATGGGCTTCGCGTGCCTATTTACGTCGCCGATTACGTGCTGATGAGCTACGGCGGCGGGGCGATTATGGGGGTGCCCGCCCACGATGCGCGCGATTTCGAGTTTGCCCGGTGCCACAATCTGCCCACTCCCATCGTGATCGCGCCGCCGGGCTGGAATGGTGCGCCGCTGTCCGAGGCCTACACGGAGCCGGGCACGATGGTCAATTCGGGGCCGTGGGATGGCCTGCCTTCGGACGAAGCCCGGACGCGCATCGCCAGGTGGATGGAGGAAAAAGGTATTGGCCGGCGCACGGTCAACTATCGCATGCGCGACTGGTTGATCTCGCGCCAACGCTACTGGGGTGCGCCGATCCCGATCGTGTACTGCCCGTGCTGTGGGACCGTGCCCGTGCCGGAAAGCGACCTGCCGGTCTTGCTGCCGCACATCGACGCCTGGCTGCCGGGCGAGGATGGGCGCTCGCCGCTGGCCGCCATCCCCGACTTTGTTCAGACCGCCTGCCCGCGGTGTGGGGGCGATGCGCGCCGTGAGACGGACACAATGGACGGCTTTGCCTGTTCGAGCTGGTACTTCTTGCGTTTTGTCAGTCCGCATTACGCGGATGGGCCGTTCGATCCGGCGGCGCTGGCGCGCTGGGGTGTGCCCGACCTGTACGTCGGTGGGGCGGAGCACGCCACGATGCACCTGCTGTACGCCCGCTTCTGGATCAAGGTGATGGCCGACGCCGGGATCGTGCCGTTTCGTGAGCCATTCCCAGCCCTGCGCAGTCAAGGTGTGATGCACGCCCAGGATGCCGCAACCGGCATGATCCTGCGCATGTCCAAATCAAAGGGCAACGTGGTCACGCCGGACGAGGTCGCCGCGGCATATGGCGCCGATGCGCTGCGCGTCTATCTGCTCTTTATGGCTCCGTTTGAAAACAACACCGTGTGGGAGCAGGAGGGCATCGTCGGCGCGCGGCGCTTTCTGGAGCGCATGTGGCGGTTGGTCGTCCAGGTCGCCGCGCAGCCCATCGATCCGAACGCGATCCCCGACGATGCGCTGGCTGCCGAACGGCACCGCACCATCCGGCGCGTCACCGAGGATGTGCAAGTGTTCAAATTCAACACGGCGCTGGCCGCGCTGATGGAATGGCTGAATGTGCTGGCGGCGTACCAGCGCCAAAACGGCGTGACAGCAGCGCTGGCCGGTGCGGTGCGCACTTTGATCTTGCTGCTGGCGCCCTTTGTGCCGCACATCGCCGAGGAATTGTGGTCGATTTTGGGTGAGGCGTACAGCGTTCACCAGCAACGATGGCCTGTGTGGGAGGAAGCGCTGATTGTGGAAAATGTGGTTACTCTGGCCGTGCAGGTCAATGGCAAAGTGCGCGATCGGCTGATCGTGCCCGCCGGGATCGCTGAGGCTGAGGTTCAGGCGCGAGCACTGGCCTGCGAAGGCGTGCGCCGCCACAGCGATGGACGTCAGGTGCATCGCGTCATCTATGTGCCCGATCAGTTGATCAATATCGTCGTCAAGTGATTTCGGACCCAATACCCGTGAGCGAATCCAGTTTGGACAGGATGAACAAGATTGACAAGATTGTTTTGAACACGTATATTCGCTATTTTTCTCAAACATCATTTAAATCCTGTTTATCCTGCCCATCCTGTCGAAATCCAGATTTCATTCACAGGTATTGATTTCAGGCCCACATAGGCGTTTGCCCGATGGATGGGCGGGTGCTATAATGTACTTGCCGTTCGTTCTGGTTCAGTTGGCAGGATGCCCATGTGGCCCTATACCACACATACAATCATTTTTATGTCGCTCACCACGGCCGTGTCGGCATTGGTGGCGTTCTGGGTCTGGCAGCGGCGGCGGGTGCCCAATGTCGGCTATCTTGCCGTCTCAACTGTGGCAGTCACATTCTGGTCGTTGGGCTATCTGATCGAGCTGACTCGAACCGAGGTCGCCGGACTGGCCTTTTGGAACCGGGTGCAGTACCTGTTTATTCAGGTGACGATGGTCGCCTGGTTGGCGTTTGTGGTTCAGTACACCGGCAATGGGCGGTGGCTGACGCTCCGGTGGCTGGTCGTTGTCTCTGTTATTCCTGCCCTGACAGTCGCCTTGGCCTGGACGAACGACTCTCACCACCTGGTCTGGCAAGATATCCAACTGAATATGGCCGGCGTAGTGCCGAATACGCTCTCGGTGCGTGGGCCATGGTACTGGGTGGCGGTGGCTTATTCCTATCTGCTCCTTGTATTGGCAACGTTTCTTCTTGTGCGGGCCTTTGTCCGCGCGCCGGAACTGTATCGCCGCCAGGCTGGAACGCTGCTGATCGGCGTGTTAGCACCCTGGTTAGCCAATGTTCTCCATATCGTCGAACTGGAGCCTATCGCCGGACTTGAGTTGACTCCCTTTGCGTTCACCGTGACCAACATCACTTTTGCCTGGAATCTGTTTCGCAACCGGCTGCTGGACATTGTGCCCGTCGCGCGCGCGGCAATCATCGAGCGTATGCGCGATGCCGTGATCGTGCTCGACGCGCAGAACCGGGTGGTCGATCTCAATCCGGCGGCGCAGATTTTGCTCGGCCACACCGATTCAGTGTCAATTGGAAAGCACATCGATGAGTTGTTGAAAGATTGGCCTGAATTGTCCAGGTACTGCCGTCTTGGCGAGGATGTCCAGGCCGAGATTTCGTGTGCAAGAGACCAGGATCGGCGGACGTTTGACTTGCGTTTGTATTCCCTGGGTGAACAGCGGCGGCAGCTCACCGGAATATTGATCGTCCTCCGCGATATCACCGAGCGAGCGCGGGCTGCCGAGCAGCGCGAGTTGTTGATCCAGGAACTGGATGCCTTTGCGCACACCGTGGCACACGACCTCAAAAACCCCCTTACTTTGATCATCGCCTATGGCGATCTTGTAGCTTCGCGCTATGACAAATTAGAGCCGGAGCGTATCGCACGCTATCTGGATGGCATCGTTCAGACCGGGTACAAGATGAACAACATTATCGCCGAGTTGTTGCTGCTGGCCAGCGTCCGCAACCAGGACGAGATCGAAATCTGCCCGCTCGGTATGCAGGATATTGTGACCAGCGCACGCCAACGACTGTCCACCCTTATTGAGCAGTCTGGGGCCGAGGTCGTCGCGCCTGAAGTCTGGCCGATTGCACTGGGGCACGCGGCCTGGGTCGAAGAAGTGTGGGCCAATTATCTGAGCAACGCGATCAAATATGGCGGCGCGCCCGACCAGGACGTTCCGCCGCGTATCGAACTTGGGGCGACGATCCTGGATGGGCAGATTCGGTTTTGGGTGCGCGACAATGGCGGTGGCATTCCGTCCGAAAAACAGGACGTGCTGTTCACGCGCTTTACACGGCTCGATCAGGTGCGCGCCGAAGGGCACGGGTTGGGATTGTCGATCGTGCGGCGCATCGTCACCCGGCTGGGCGGTCAGGTTGGGGTGGAAAGCCAGGAAGGACAGGGCAGTACCTTTTACTTTACGTTGCCTGCGGCAAAAGATCGTTGATCCAGATGGCTGGCACTGGGTTTCACAGCCGGTCACCGGCAGCGGTGGTCGGCTGTGCGCTTGTCGGTTTGAACAACTTGTATGGGGGCATTGAGTGGATTCCAAGCCTCGTTTGAATTTTGTGCGATTGGGAAGCGCATGGGGCGCATCTCTGGTACGCCTCGCGCCCTTTGTACTGCGCCGGCTTGCTTTCGGCCTGTCGGTGTTGCTGGCGATCGTCTTTCTTTCCTACCTGGGTCTGGACATGGCCGGCGGCACCGATCTGGCGACGGCTGCCGGGCAGGCGCTGCCACGCACGTTCCTTTATTGGGGACAGCTTGCGCGCGGCGACCTGGGGCTGACCACCGCCGGGAGCGACACCTGGGCACAGCGTCCGGTGATCGATGTGGTAATCGAACGCCTGCCGCGCAGCCTGGGTTTGTTGGCTCTGTCAATTTCTCTGGCGACTCTGGTCGGCCTGTTGCTGGGCATCTGGGCGGCGCGCAGCCGCTCCCGGCGTTCACTGGGGATCATTTTGGCGACATTGATCGGCGTTTCGGTGCCCAGTTTTTTCGCCGCGTTTTTGCTGCAATGGGCGGCGACGACCTACACGCGATACGCCGGCCGGGCGATCTTGCCGGTGGGTGGTTTTGGCTGGGATAAACACCTGATCCTGCCCGTGCTCGTGCTGTCGGCACGGCCCATCGCCCAGATCACGCGGATCGTTTTTGTCTCGGTGCGCGGCGTGTTGAGCCAGGATTACGTGCGCACGGCGCAGAGCAAGGGCTTGCGTCGCCTGCGGGTGATGGTCGTGCACGTCTTGCGCAACGCAGCGATCCCGGTTTTGACGACGATTAGTGTGTCGCTGCGTTTTGCGTTGAGCAGCCTGCCGGTGGTCGAGTTTTATTTTGGCTGGCCCGGTGTCGGGTTTACGCTGCTCAAAAGCATCGCCTGGCAGGACACTAATCTCACTGTTGCCCTCACACTCTGCCTGGGGATGCTGTTCATCCTGATCAACCTGGGACTGGAACTGGCTTACCGGCTGATCGATCCCCGCCTGTTGGAAACCCCTGCCCACATTGCAGCGGGCCAACGTCTACGGCTACGTGAAGCGGCTGCGTCGATCTGGGACGGGCTGCTAGGCCTGTGGCGCGATAGTCCCTGGGTGCGCTGGCTGGCCCGGCGGCGTGGCGAAGCGAATCTCCCGCCGCTGCCTCAATCGGTCAAGGCACGGCAGGACACGCCGACGGTGCGGCTCAAGCCGCACGCCTTGATTTCGGCCTTGACCGACGCACCGCTGTTGATCGGCGGCGTGCTGGTGCTTGGGCTGATCCTGGTCGTCTTTTTCGGCCCCCAACTTGCGCCCCACAGCCCCTATCGCGTGCAAGGAATTGCGATGGTCGATGGCAAGCTGGTTTCGCCGCCCTTTGCGCCCGGCGACCGCTATCCCTGGGGCACCGACGTGCTGGGACGCGACCTGATGAGCCTCATTTTGGCCGGCGCGCAGCAGACTTTGCTGCTTGCCGCGCTGGTCGTCGCTGCGCGGACGGCGGTTGGTGTGGTGTTGGGCGCTGTGGCCGGATGGGCGCAGGACAGCGCACTCGACCGGGCAGTTGTGGGGCTGGCAGAGGTGATCGCCGCCTTTCCGACGCTGCTCCTGGCGATGATCCTGATCCTGGGCCTGGGCATCCGCAAGGGGGTGTCTTCTTTTGTCATCGCCCTCTGTTTTGTCGGTTGGGGCGAGATCATGCAGTTCGTGCGCGGGCAGGTGGCGGCAATCCGTGTGCAGCCCTACATTGAAAGCGCCGTGGCGATGGGCGCGCGCACGTTTCGCATCGTTTTTAGACATATTTTGCCGCACCTGTTTGCCGCATTGACCTCAATCGTCGCCCTGGAGATGGGCGCGGTGCTCTCGCTGCTCGGCGAGTTGGGCTTTTTGAGCATTTTCATCGGCGGCGGGATCGTCAACTCGCCGTCGCCGGGACGGCTGCTGCTCTACTCGGACGTGCCCGAGTGGGGTGCGCTGTTGAGCGATCTGCGCTATCAGGCACGCAGCTATCCCTGGACGGCGTTGTATCCGATGCTGGCCTTTTTCGTCGCCATCTTGAGCTTTAACCTTTTTGGCGAAGGCATCCGCAGGCTGCTGGAGCGCGGTGAGTTGATTGTCAACCGGCTGGTCAACCGTTACACGGTGGCTTTGGCTGCGCTTGCCGTCATGGGGCTGGTGTGGATGAACGCGCACGGCGGATCGCTGGCTTTTTACCAGCGGCACGCCCAGGATTTTGACCCCGCGCGTGCGATGGCACACGTTGGGGTGCTGACTGCCCCGTCGATGAGCGGGCGTGCGCTGGGCACGGCGGGAGTGGACCTTGCCGCCGAGTACATCGCAGAGCAGTTTGCGGCAATCGGTTTGCAGGCGATGGGGCAGGAAGGAACGGCATTTCAGACTCGCAAGCGATCTTTTTTGCAGCTCGGCGCCGTGCCCGAGTTTGAAATCCACGATGGCGGCATCCCCCCGGTTTTGGGGCTGGATTATGCGCTCTATCCCGGGCCTGATTCGGCCGTCGGTGTGGCGACGGGGCCGGTGCGCGTGGTGGGATTGGGCCAGCAGGGGCAGACGACCTATGGCGGCGGCTGGCGCTCAACCTATGTCGATCTGGAACGGGCCGACTTTAGTGGCGAGGTGCTGCTAACCTTCTCAGCGCAGGATGCGGCGACGTTGATGCGCGTGCGCAAAGCGGGCGTGCTGGTCGTCGCCAACAATCCGTCGCTTCTGCAGCGGCGCTTTACGGCGGGCGGCCGGGCGTTGTTTGAAGAGCGGATGTTTCCCACATTGTGGATTTCAGAGGCCGTAGCCGAGCGGTTGCTGGCCGGGTCGGGGTATACGGTAGCTCAGGTGCGCGACCAATTGACACAACTGCCGATGGAGAGGATGTACGAGCTGCCTTTGCCTGTCGAGGTCGATTTGCAGGTTGAAGGAATGTTGGCGGAGCGATGGCCCGTGCAGCATGTGCTGGGCTATCTGCCCGGTACGCACAGCTATGATTTCTGCGACGATTGTCTGGGCAAACGGTTGATCGTTGTGCTGGCCCAGTATGACAGCCCCGCGCCCGGCCCGGATGGCGACGTTTATCCTGCCGCCAATGACAATGCCAGCGGCGTGGCGGTGATGCTGGAAGCGGCGCGCCTGCTGCTCGAAACCGACTATCAGCCGTACAAAACCTTTTTGTTCATCGCCTACAGCAGCGAAGGACTGGAAGGCGGTGAGCTGTTGACTGAGCCTGATATCGAGCAAATTCTCAAGTCTCGCGCCGGGCTGGCAGCACACGAACTGGAAGCGATCGTCTATGTGCGCGGCGTCGGCGGGGGCAGCGGCGATCGTCTGGAAGTGTCGGCGGAGGGCAGTCTGCGCTTGACCGAACTGGTTGAGCGGTCGGCGCGGCAGTTAAGCGTGAAAGCTGTTCGTGCCGAGGAAGGCATTGACATTGGTATGATCTATCATCAGGGGAGCTCATTTCATCAGGGTGGGCAGGGCGTGCCGACGGTGCGGTTGTCCTGGGAGGGGTGGCAAGCCAACTCACGCTTGTCATCGGACACGGTCGAGTCCCTGTCGATCGACGCGCTGGCCCGCTCGGGGCGCGTGCTGGCGCTGACGTTGATGGTGCTGGGGCGCGAGACGGATTACTAAACTCGGCGTTTGCACGATATGTGGGCCGATGCTATAATTAATTTCGTTGGTGCTGTTTTGTTGATTGGGCATGGCCAAACAAAAGGCTTGAAAAGGGCAGAGATCGTCAATGCGCATTCTAACCGACGAACAAGATCAACTGCTTCAAGAGGAGCGCAAGCTGCTGAGTGCGCTGTGGAAGGCACTGACCGCGTTCGGCGCCGAGCCGGATGATCTGGAAACGATGGAGCAGTCGGTCCAGCAGTTGGACGCGCTTTTTTTGCTGGTGGTGGTCGGCGAATTCAACGCCGGCAAGAGCGCATTCATCAATGCCCTGCTTGGGCAGCCGCTGTTGCAAGAAGGCGTTACGCCGACGACGACCCAGGTTCACATTCTGCGCTACGGCGAGGCGCAAGGGCACGCTCAGGTTGACGAACACCAGGCCATCCTCACCCTGCCCGCCGAGATGCTGGCCGAGATCAGCATCGTCGATACGCCGGGCACCAACGCCGTGATCCGCGAGCACGAGACGATCACCAACCGTTTTGTGCCTCGCGCCGACATAATCCTCTTTGTTACCTCTGCCGACCGTCCCTTTACCGAGAGCGAGCGCGCTTTTCTGGAGCGCATCCGCGACTGGGGCAAAAAAGTGGTGCTGGTGATCAACAAGATCGACATTTTGCAGGACGACGACGAGTTTGACCAGGTGCGCACCTTTGTGACCCAGAACGCTTTTGCGCTACTTGGCCTCCAGCCGGACGTATTTGGTATCAGCGCGCGCGCGGCATTGCGCGCCAAGCTGGGAGAGCCGAGGTTGTGGGAAGGGAGCCGCTTTGAGCCGCTGGAGCGGTATGTCCACCGCACGCTCGACGACCTGGGCCGCATTCGGCTCAAATTTCTGAACCCGCTGGGAGTCGGCGATCACCTGATCGACACCTATCTGGCCCGCACCGGTGCGCGGTTAGCCTTGCTCCAGTCCGATTTTGCCCTGCTGGCCGATGTCGAGTCCCAACTTGCCTTGTACAAAGAGGATATGCAGCGTGATTTTCAGTTTCGGATGGCCGACATTGAAAATCTGCTGTTCGAGATGGAGCAGCGCGGGCAGGACTTTTTCGACGAGACTTTTCGCCTGACCCGCATTTTCGACCTGATCAGTAAGGAAGGGTTGCAGCAGGCCTTTGAACATCGCGTCGTGTCCGACGTGCCACAGCAGATCGAGCGCAAAGTCGGTGAGTTGATCGACTGGCTGGTCGATGCCGACTTGCGGCAGTGGCAGGCAGTGACCGAATACCTGGCCGAGCGTCGCCGCGAGCACCAATCGCGCATCGTCGGCGATCCGGGCACGAGCGCGTTCCGTTACGACCGCGAGCGACTGATGGACGCCGTGGGCCGCGAAGCACTGCGCGTGATTGAATCGTACGACAAGGTGAGCGAGGCACAGTCAATGGCCCAGAGCGCGCAGATCGCGGTGGCGGCATCGGCGGCGATCGAGGTGGGAGCAGTCGGGCTGGGTGCACTGATCACCATCCTGGCAACGACGCTGTCGGTCGATGTGACCGGCATTTTAATGGCCGGCGCGCTGGCTGCGCTGGGGTTGTTTGTCATTCCTGCCCGCCGTCGAAGGGCCAAAAGTGATATGCGCGCCAAAGTTGCCGAATTGCGCACTCAGCTGGTGCAGTCCTTGAGCGTCCAGTTTGGGCGTGAGATCGAGCACAGTTTGCAGCGTATCAATGAGGCCATTGCGCCGTACACCCGCTTTGTGCGCGCCGAGCGGGTCAAGATGGTCGAGGCGCAGACAGCGTTAGAAGAAATGCGACGCCAAGTAGTGCATCTGAGGAACAGAATAGAAGTGTTATGAAGGAACTGACGCCAAGCATTAAAGAATATCGCAGATTGGTCTCATCTGTGTCTATGGCAATCATCGCATTGGCCGCGCTGTCGCTGATCTTTTCGCTGCAGTCCGCGCACGCCCAGGGGGGTATTTTTGTGGACAAGCGGCTGGGGCGCGCCGATCCACTGGTTTATGTGGGTGAGTATATTACTTTTACTGTTTTTATTCGTAATGATACGACGTTTATCGTGACTACACTGCCGCTGTCCGATACCTTTAACGCGGCCGTGTTGCGCTATGCCGATGCGCTGCCGCCGCCGGACAGCGTTGATCAGCCCGGAGGCAGCCTCGGCTGGAGCGACCTGACCTCCTATTTCGGCGACCTGGCGCCCGGTGCAAATATCACCGTCGTCGTCGGTTTTGTCGCCGAACACCCGCAGCCGGCAGTGGTCAATGCGGCCGAGGTCCACGATGCTTTGGGCAGTGCCGGTGAACTGATCGGCGGCAACGGCAGTTCCATCACCAACACGACGGTCGGTGGCAGCAGCCCGGTAGACAAGTTGTTAGCCCCCGGCCTCATCCCTCAGGCCGGCATGCCGATCACCTATACCATCCTCATCACCAACAACGGCTTTGTGACCATCACCGTTGCCCCGCTGGTGGATGATTACAACCCGGCCTGGATGGCCTTTAGCCATGCCGTGCCGCCGCCCGATCTGGTCGATCAAGTCAACGGCGTGTTGACCTGGACCGATGTGACCAGCTCGACCGGCGACATTCCGTCCCACGGCGCGGTTTCGGTGACGACGGTGTTTACGGCGCTGGTCAGCGGCGAAAACATCACCAACAGCACCCAGGTTGCCGGGGCCGTCGATTGGTACGGCAACGATCTGGACGGTGGAGCCGATCTGGTGCCGATCACGATCATCGACCGGCCCACTGCCACTCCGCAGCCAACATCTACTCCACAGCCAACGGCCACCCCGTTGCCGACCAGTACATCTGCGCCTGGGCCGACGCCGGTTCCGACTCACACACCGGCGCCCACACTCGTCGCGGCTGTCCCAACCTCGGCTGTGCCAACGCCGGCGACTTTGCCCGTAACGGGCCAGGATAGATGGACGCCCGGCTTCTTGTTGCTCGTGGCCTTGCTCGCGTCGGGCGCAGGTCTGGTGCTGTCTGTCCACGCCAGACGCGCTGTCCGGAATACAAAAGACTAAACGAGGAATAAGATATGGAAACCTCCAGCCCGACTGTGATCTCGATCTCGTTAGGTTTCGTCAGTGTCTTTTTGCTCAAGGGCGAGACTCGATCCATACTGGTCGATGCGGGAGTGCGTCCCGGCGATGCTGCGAAAATCCTGGATCAAATCAGGGCGCACGGCATCGATCCGCGGTCGATCTCACTGATCGCGATCACGCACGTCCATCCCGATCACGTTGGCGCGTTGAGTGAGTTGGTCAAAGCTACTAGCGCGCGGGTGGCCGTCCACGCCGTTGAGGCCAATTTCCTGCGGCACAGCAAGAGCCAGGTCGTCGTGCCGAAAAGCGCGCTGATCAGACTGTTGATGCGGTTTGCGCCCGGGGCTGGATTCTCGGCAATCGAGCCGGACGTGATCGTCGAGGATGAACTCAACCTGGCTCCCTTTGGTGTCGACGGTAAAGCTATTTCGACGCCGGGCCATTCAGATGGTTCGTTGTCAATTCGTCTGGCGAGCGGCGAGGTCATTGTCGGCGACCTGATCATGAGCAACTTTATCCTCCCCCGAAAACCAACTTTCCCCTTGATTGTTCAGAATCCAGCCCAGGCAGTCGAGAGCATCAAGCGCGTGCTGTCCTGGCAGCCCACGCAGATTTACGCCGCCCATGGCGGGCCATTTACGGCTCAAGCGGTGGCGAAACGGCTCGAAAAATATTTGCAGTAAAAGCCGGAGGGACATCGTGCCCGACATCAAATTCAACGCCTATTATCGCTATGACGATCTGACCCACCTTGTGCACGCCTACGCCGAAGAATTTCCACAGTTTGTCCGCGCGGAGAGCATCGGCAAGAGCTACGAAGGCCGCGACATCTGGCTGGTGACAGTGACCAACCTGCAAACCGGCCCAGACGCGCACAAGCCCGCGCTGTGGGTTGATGGCAACATCCACGCCTCCGAGGTTGCGCCGTCGACGTTATGCTTGTATCTGATCAACCAGTTGGTGACCCGCTATGGCGCCGATGATGAGATCACCCGCGCTCTTGATACGCGCGCGTTTTACATTTGCCCGCGCGTCAACCCTGACGGCGCCGAATGGGCACTGGCTGACAAGCCCAAGTTTGTCCGTTCCAGCACGCGGCCCTATCCCTACGATGAAGAACCGATCGGCGGGCTGGTGCAGGAAGACATCGATGGCGATGGGCGCATGCTGTGGATGCGCGTGCCCGATCCGAACGGTGCGTGGAAAATCTGCCTCGATGAGCCGCGCTTGATGGTGCGCCGCGATCCGACCGAGGTCGGCGGGACGTATTACCGCCTGCTGCCGGAGGGCAAGATCGAAGATTACGACGGGGTGACGATCCAGATTCAGCCTCCAAAGGAACGCCTTGACCTCAACCGTAACTTTCCGATCTGGCGACAGGAATACGAGCAGTCTGGCGCGGGACCTTACCCGACTTCAGAGCCGGAAGTGCGCGCCCAGGCTCGGTTCACGGCCAGCCATCCCAATATCACCGGCGCGGTGGCCTTTCATACCTACTGCGGCGTGCTGCTGCGCCCCTACTGTGACCGGCCCGACGACAAATTCCCTGCCGAAGACCTGTGGACCTATCAAAAGATCGGTCAAAAGGGCACCGACCTGACCGGCTATCCTCACGTTTCCATTCATCACGACTTTCGCTATCATCCTAACCAGGTGCTTTCCGGCGGGGTGATGGACTGGCAGTATGACCACCTGGGGATGTTTGCCTGGGGCGTTGAAATCTGGAGCCCGCAACGCCAGGCCGGGATCCAAGAGTATAAATACATCGAGTGGTACCGCGAACACCCCCTGGAAGACGATCTGAAAATGCTCAAGTGGAACGATGAGGCTTTGGGCGGCAGGGGCTATGTCAATTGGTATCCGTTTGAACACCCACAGCTTGGCCAGATCGAACTGGGCGGCTGGGATCAGATTTACGCCTGGCGCAACCCGCCGCCAGAGTTTTTGGAAAAAGAGATTGCCCCCTTTGTTCCGTGGCTGACCTGGCACGCGCTGATCTCGCCCCGGCTGGAATTAGTCGAAGCGAGTGCGACGCCGTTGGGCGGAGATGTTTACCGTGTGCGGCTGGTCGTGCAGAATACCGGCTGGCTGCCCTCCTACGTGACCAAAAAGGCGCTGGAGAAAAAGGTGGTGCGCGGGCTGGTCTGCGAGATCGAACTGCCCACAGGCGCGGTGCTGGAAACAGGCAAGCCGCGCGAGGAGTTGGTGCAGCTCGAAGGACGCGCCTATACGCCGACCACGCCGCGCGGTCTGCCGGGCACCGATGACCGGATCAAGGTCGAGTGGACGGTGCGTGCGCCACAAGGCGGTGCGGTCAAGTTGATCGCACAGCACGAAAGGGCAGGGCGAGTAGAGGCACAGGTCGAGTTGGAGTGAAGGAAAGTGAATGATTGAACAGGTAGAAAATTTCCTGCAAATCTCCGATTCCCTTGACACCGGTGGCCAGCCATCGGCGGAGCAGTTGCGCGCGGTGCGCGATGCCGGTTGCCAGACGGTCATCAACCTGGCGATGCCCGATTCGCCCCAGGCGCTTCCCGGCGAGGCGGAACTGGTCGCCGGGCTGGGGATGGTCTATGAGTCCATCCCGGTGGTGTGGACTGACCCTAAACTGTCTGATTTGGAGGCGTTTTTCGAGGCGATGGCGCGGCATCAGGGCAAAAGGGTCTTTATCCACTGCATCAAGAACTATCGCGTATCGTGCTTTGTCTTTTTGTATCGTGTAATTCGACTGGGAGTGCCTGCACGCACGGCCTCACGCGCGATGCATCGCGTCTGGACTCCCGATCCAACTTGGCGGCGGTTCATCGGTGAGGCACTTGATCGTTATCCGACACAGGTCTGATACTCATTAAGGAGAGTGTATGAAAATCAAAAAGGAATTGTTTGGCACGTTGGTCGATGGTACCGAGGTCGCGCTGTACACGCTGATGAACGACCGCGGCATAAAAACGACGATCACCAACTATGGTGGGATTATTGTTTCATTGCTTGTGCCCGATCGCAACGGCGAACTGGGCGATGTAGTGCTTGGCCTGGATACGCTGCAGCAGTATGCCGAGCGCAACCCGTTTTTTGGCTGCCTGGTAGGACGCTACGGCAACCGCATCGCCGGGGCCAAATTCACCCTGGAGGGTGTTGAATACACGCTTGCCCAAAATAACGGGCCGAATCACCTGCACGGCGGGCGCAAGGGTTTTGACAAAAAGGTCTGGACCCCAAAGGCAGTGGAAACTGTCGATGGCCCGGCGCTCAAGTTGGCCTACACCAGCCCCGACGGCGAAGAAGGCTATCCCGGCACGCTGTTGGTCAAGGTGGTGTACACGCTGACCAATGACAATGCGCTCCGGATCGATTATTCGGCGGCGACGGACAAAACGACGGTAGTCAACCTGACCAACCATTCATATTTCAACCTCTCAGCCGGCGTGGCGGACACGATCCTCGATCACGAAATCATGATCAATGCCGATACGTTTACGCCGGTCGACCAGGGCCTGATCCCCACCGGCGAGTTGTGGTCAGTCGAAGGGACACCGCTGGATTTCCGCACCGCCATGCGGATCGGTGCGCGGATCGATGCCGACGACGAACAGATTCGCTTTGGCGGCGGTTACGATCACAACTGGGTGGTCAATGGCCTGTCGGGCGAGTTGTGCTTGGCTGCGCGCGTCTATGAACCGACATCAGGGCGGGTGATGGAAGTGCTAACCACCGAACCGGCGGTGCAGTTTTACTCCGGCAACATGATGCCGCCGTCGATGCCCGGCAAGGGTGGGCGCAGCTATATCCGCCGCTGCGGGCTGTGCCTGGAGACACAGCACTATCCCGACTCGCCCAACCAGCCTAATTTCCCGACCACGACACTCAAGCCGGGTGAAACCTATGCCACGACGACAGTTTACAGGTTTTCAGCTAAATAAAGCAGGACTTGGCAGTTCGTCGGTCGAGTAGGCACGGCGAACTCTCAAACTCGAAGAGTTTGCGAGTTCGTGGCGTCGTATCGAGATCAAGAACTGCGCTGAAATTAAAAGGATAAACGATGGAATTTTCTAGACTTGATCCCGTCTTGCAGTTGCAACGCCTCCAGCCGCCGGCGACCCAAATCCGCATGGTGCTCGACACCGACACCTATAACGAGATCGACGACCAGTTTGCAGTGGTCTATTCGCTGCTGTCGCCCGAAGAATTGGAACTGGAAGCGGTTTATGCCGCGCCGTTCCACAATACGCGCTCGACAGGGCCGGGCGATGGCATGGAAAAAAGCTATGATGAGATTTTGCGCCTTTTGACGCGGCTCGACGTGTCACCAGACGAGTTTGTTTTTCGTGGTTCGGCCGGCTTTTTGCCCGACCGGCAGCATCCTTACCGCAGTGCGGCCGCGCTCGATCTGGTCGAGCGGGCGATGGCGGGTGGCGATAAACCGCTGTACGTGCTCGCCATTGGTGCGATTACCAACGTCGCTTCGGCAATTTTGATCGAGCCGAAAATCATCGAGCATATTATCGTCGTCTGGCTCGGTGGGCAGCCGCTGTACTGGCCATCGGCGCGTGAGTTTAACTTGCAGCAAGACCTGATTGCTTCGCAGACGATGTTTGACTGCGGCGTGCCGCTGGTGGTGATTCCTTGCACTGGCGTCGCCTCGCAGCTGCTCACCACCTGGCCTGAAATCGAACGCTATGTCAAAGGCCAGGGCGCGATTGGCGATTACCTGGCCCAGATTTTTGACGCATACCATGCGGATGAAATACATCCGCCGGACAAATTTGCCTGGTCCAAGGTTATCTGGGATATTTCTGGCGTCGCCTGGTTACTTGACAGTTCATGGGTGCCCAGCGATGTGGTCAACAGCCCAGTCTTGACCGATCAGTACACCTGGAGCTTTGACAGGCGGCGACATTGGGTGCGTTTTGCCAATTTCGTGCATCGTGACCCCGTTTTCCGCGACCTGTTTTCCAAGCTGGCCCGGCGCGCCTGATCGTCATCTCGAGTCCCCGTACTTGACGGAGAGAGGAGCGTTCAATGTCTGAGAAACGGTTCAAGATCGGTACGTTCAATCTGTACAACATGGTGCTGCCGCAGACGCTCTATTATGGTAATCGCATGTATACGGCCGAGGACTATCAGAAAAAGAAAGAATGGGTGGCCGGCCAGTTGCGCGAGATGGATGCCGACATTGTTGGCTTTCAGGAGATTTTCCACCGCGCCGCACTCCAGGATGTGATCCAATACAGCGACATTTATCAAAACGCTACGCTGATCGTTGGCGATGAAAGGCCGGATGGGCCGGTGGTCGGGCTGGTCTCCCGCTTCCGAGTGCTGGAATACCACTTTGTCCCCGACTTTGCACCCGCAGCACAGTTGGAGATTGACGGCCTGCAAGTGCCGATCAGCCGGTTTGCCCGGCCCGTGCTGTGGGCCAAGATCGAAATTCGGCCCGATTTGGCGGTGATGGTCTTTGTCATCCACTTGAAGTCCAAGAACCCGGTCATTGCTGAAGGCCGAAACCGCCATGATCCGCTGGAGGATGCGATGGGCAAGGCCCGCGCGCTCATCCGTCGCGCCGCCGAGGCCACCGCCATCCGCTGCCTGCTCCTGAACAAGCTCAAGGACAACGACAACCCGGTGCTGATTATGGGCGATGTCAACGATACGGACAATGCTGTGACCACCGAGATCATGGCCGGCACGCCGCCCTGGCGCAAGCTGGACTATTCAGTCAAGCTGCGCCTGTGGGATACTTTGCTGTATAACGTCAAAGATGTCCAGGCGCGCCAGGGCCGCCGCGATATTTTTTTTACGCACATCCATAATGGCGAGTACGAGAGCCTGGACCAGATTATGGTCAGCCAGGAGTTTGTCCACCAAAACCCCAAGCGCCTCGCCGAAGTAGAATATGTGGCGGTCTTGAACGATCACTTGATTGATGAAACCTTGAGCCAGGACGCGATCCCTTGCTGGCAATCGGATCACGGACAGGTGGTAGTGACTATACAACTACGTTGATAGACTTGCGCTGCTGTTCACACCCCAGTCACCGAATAGCCTGGGGTGCTTTTTTATCCGCCCGTTCCGAACAAATTTTCTAATTTCCTGCCAATTTTCAGCGTAAATATGACGCATCTTGACAGGTACTTGTGATACAGTAGTTCTGTTGCACATCACCGACGACGGCTTGGAAAGCGACAAGCCGTTTTTGTTTGAAAACTCTCCATCGCTCAAGATCATTTGAAAGGGTTCGACCTCGTTATGTACCAAGATAAAATTGTCATTCGTGGCGCCAAAGAGCATAACCTTCAAGATATTGATGTTATTTTGCCGCGCTACAAACTGGTGGTGATCACCGGCGTGTCGGGCAGTGGCAAGTCAAGTCTGGCTTTTGATACCCTGTATGCCGATGGGCAGCGCCGTTACGTCGAATCGCTGTCCTCTTTTGCGCGGCAGTTCATCGGCCAGATGGAAAAACCCAAGGTGGATTTTATCGGCGGCCTCAGCCCGGCGATTGCGATCGAGCAAAAGGCGGTGAGTAAGAATCCACGCTCGACTGTGGCGACTGTGACCGAGATTTACGACTATTTGCGCGTGCTCTTTGCGCGCGTGGGCATTGCCCATTGTCCGCAGTGCGGGCGTGAGGTGCACGCCCAGTCGGCGCAAGAGATCGTTGAACTGGTCGCCGCGCTGCCCGCCGGAACGCGCTTTCAGGTGTTAGCCCCGCTGGCGCGCAACCGCAAGGGCACGTTCAAGGATGCCTTTGAGCACGCCCAGGCCGATGGTTTTGCTCGCGTGCGTGTCGATGGCGAGGTGCGCGAGCTGACCGACAAGATCGTGCTGGACAAGAACAAAAAGCACGATATCGAGCTGGTCATCGACCGGCTGGTTGTACCCGAAGCGGATGAACAGGCACAGCGCGCTTTGGCGCGGGACGAGTTTATCAGCCGCCTCACCGAGTCTATTGAGACGGCGCTGCGGCACGGAGATGGCCTTGTTTTGATCGATCGGCCTGGCGAGGCTGAATGGTTGCTTTCCGAAAACAACGCCTGTCCCGCCTGCGGGATCAGCTTTCCCGAACTGTCACCAGCGATGTTTAGTTTCAACTCACCGCTGGGCATGTGCCCTGAATGCAACGGGCTGGGCACCCGTCAGGAGGTCGATCCCGACCTGATCGTTCAAAACCCGGCTATTTCCATCCTCGATGGGGCGGTGCGTTGGTACGGCGAGGTGCGCAAGAAAAAGAACACCTGGCACATCAACCACCTGCGCGCCATCGCCGAACATTATGGCATCGACCTGGAGACGCCGTGGCAAGACCTGCCCGAAACGTTCCGCAATGTGCTGCTGTATGGGTCGGGCGAAGAGCGAATCAAGTTTTCTTTTCATGCCGAAAACGACAACGGTACGTGGTCGGGTGAGAGCGAGCGACCGCTCAAGGGTATCGTTCACAACATCAACCGCCTGTTCCACCAGACCCAATCGGATTATACCCGGCGCTGGTATATGTCGTTTATGAGCCAGCAGCCCTGCACCGCCTGTCACGGCGAGCGGCTGCGCGTTGAAAGTGCGGCGGTGACAGTGGGTGGGCAGTCGATCAACCGGGTTGTGGCGATGAGCATCGACGAAGCGATCCGCTGGGTGGACAGTCTGTGGGCACAACTCGGCACCGAGCAGCGGCAGATCGGCGAGGAGGTGATCAAGGAAGTGCAGGGCCGCTTGCAGTTCTTGATGAATGTTGGCTTGCATTACCTCACCCTCAATCGCCCAGCGCCGACGCTGTCCGGCGGTGAGGGGCAGCGCATTCGGCTGGCCAGCCAGGTGGGTTGCGGGTTGGTGGGCGTGCTCTATGTGCTTGACGAGCCGAGCATTGGCCTGCACCAGCGCGATAACCGCCGTTTGCTGGATACGCTGGAAACGCTGCGTGACATGGGCAACACGGTGCTTGTCGTTGAGCACGACGAAGAGACGATGCGCATCGCCGACTGGATCGTCGATTTGGGGCCGGGGGCGGGTATCAATGGCGGCTGGGTGGTCGCCGAGGGCACACCGGCGCAGATCATGGCCAATCCGGACTCATTGACCGGGCGCTACCTGGCTCACGAGTTGCAGGTCAGCTCGCCGTTCGACAGGCTGTCGAGTGGCAAGCGCCGTCCAACCAACGGCCATTGGCTGAGTATCGTCGGCGCGCGGCAGAACAACCTCAAAGATCTGACGGTGCGCTTTCCGCTGGGCCTGTTCACTTGCGTGACCGGTGTGTCGGGCAGCGGCAAGTCGTCTTTGGTGGCGCAAACGCTGCATCCCGCGCTGGCGAATATTTTGCATGGCGCCGCGCAAAAGGTGGGTAAGCACGAACGCATCGAGGGCCTGGAGCACGTGGACAAGGTGATCAACATCACCCAGGAGCCGATCGGCCGCACGCCGCGCTCCAACCCGGCGACCTATGTGCAGGTGATGCCACTGATCCGCGACCTTTTTGCCCAGACACCCGATGCCAAAGCGCGCGGTTACAACGCGGGCCGGTTCAGTTTCAACGTCAAGGGCGGGCGCTGTGAGGCCTGCCGGGGGCACGGCCAAAAAGTGGTCGAGATGCACTTTTTGCCCGACGTGTGGGTGACGTGTAACGTCTGCAAGGGCAAGCGTTTTAATCGCGAAACATTGCAAATTCGATACAAGGGAAAGAATATCGCCGATGTTTTAGATATGGATGTAAAAGAAGCCCTCGAATTCTTTGGCAATGTGCCCAAGGTGCAGCGCGTCCTGCAAACCCTGGTCGATGTAGGGCTGGGCTACGTCAAGCTTGGCCAGAGTGCGACCACCCTCTCCGGCGGCGAAGCACAGCGAGTCAAGCTGGCGAAGGAACTCGCGCGCGTGGCCACCGGGGACACGGTATACATCCTCGACGAGCCGACCACCGGCCTGCACTTTGCCGACATCCAAAAGCTGCTCGACGTGCTGCATCGACTCACCGACGCAGGCAATACAGTCATCGTTGTCGAGCACAACCTGGACGTGATCAAGACTGCTGACTGGCTCGTCGATCTCGGGCCGGAGGGCGGTGACGAGGGCGGCTATATCATCGCCCAGGGCACGCCGGAAGAGGTGAGCGAGATCAAAGTAAGCTGTACTGGACAGTTTTTGAAACACATGCTCTCGCCGTCACAAGAAAAAGGGATCGAGCTGCGGGTGCGAGAGTTGGTCGGTGAGGAGGTCTAGGCAATGACACAGCGCGACATCCGCCTGGCCAAAACAGTCGCCAGAGATGGGACGTCCCTGGCGCAGATCTCAGGCCGGGCCTTCGACAACGACATCCATTACGGCGCGCCTGGCCCGGGCGGTCCGCCGGGATACAAATCGGCCGAGTGGCAGCGCAAAATGATGCGCCTGGGCAACTATTTCAAGATCCTGGTTGACGTTCAGATCGTCGGCGGGATCATTGTCTTTGCCAAGGAGCCGCGCTGCTACGAGCTGGGGCGCATTTTTATCGATCCCGACTATCAAAACCAGGGCATTGGCACCCGGGCTTTCGAGTTTTTGTGGCAGGAATATCCATTGGCCAAAAAGTGGACGCTGGGCACGCCGGCCTGGAACAGGCGCACGCGCCACTTTTACAGCAAGATCGGCTTTGTCGAAGTGGGGACAGATGGACGCGACGGCATCTTGTTTGAAAGATGCATCTAGGCGGGGGGCATCGGGGGAGTCCATGAAAAGGTTCAACAGCATCTGCATCGTCACGGGCAATGTGCGCGGGTTGCGCGATTTTTATCAGCGCGTGCTGCAAATGGCCGCCGAAGGCGACGAGATCTTTGCGACGTTTTCTACGCCGGGAGCCAATTTGACCCTCTTTTCTGTGCAGGGTATGGAAGGGATGGCCCCCGGCTCGATGAGTGGTTCGGGCGCGGGCAACTGCGTTCTGGAATTTCAAGTTCAAGATGTGGATGAGGAGTATGAGCGACTAAGGGCGCTGGATGTCGAGGTGGTCAAACCGCCGACGACGCAGCCCTGGGGATTGCGCTCGGTGTGGTTTCGCGATCCCGACGGCAACATCGTGAATTTTTATGCCCATGTAGCCGGCGGATAACTGTATACCTGATTGAGGAGAGTGACAATGAGTGGCAAGGAAAGAATTGTTCTTGATGGCATCGATCGTTATCAAGTGGTCGATCCGCTGTACGAGTGTGTGCGCGTGGTGCTCAACCACCGCGGCGAAAGCTATTCGCCCGCTTACATCCAGGGGCTCTCGGGTGCGGCGTTCCGTATCGGCGGCATCTGTCCCTGCGCACCGACCTGTGACTGCGCGATGAGCACGCAAGACCTGATCGCATTGCTCGGCTATGAGATGACCTATTTGCCCTTGTACGGGGATGAAAACCAATCATTCGATCTCGAACAGGAAGCGGCTCGGGTGATCGCTCGCATCAAGGACGAGATTCGCGCCGGCCGGCCGGCCATTGTTTGGCACGCCTTTACAACGGCAGAGTGGGACGTTGTGGCCGGGTTTGACGACGAACAAGGCCTCTTTTTCGGGCGCGGCTCTTATGCCGGGATCGATGGATATGCCCAGGCCGATCAAAAACGGCTGAGCACCTGTCGTGACATCTGTCCGGCGCTCGGTGCAATTTTGGTCGGCGAGAAAATAGGCCAATTTAACGCCCGTGAGGCTGAAATCGCCGCGTTGCAGGAGGCGGTGCGCCACGCGCATTCGACTGAAGGGCAGGATCAACTGAGCGGCGACAAGTGGGTGATGCTGCACGGTTTGCTCTGCTACGACCGCTGGATCGACGATTGGCGCAAGCCGGAGAGAAAGCGCACTGCGGGTGACTCGTACTGTCTGGGCGTTTACCGCAGCACGCATCGCATCGCCGCCGGGTTTATGTCCGAGCTTGCGCTCAAGTATCCTCAAGCGCAGTCGAATTTTGAACGTGCGGCGGCGGCGTTCACCGCCGAGGCGGATGCCCTCGATGCCGCCGTGCCGCTGTTGTGGTGGAGCGCGCCCGAAGACCCCGACCCGGAGCGGAATGCCAGGTTAGTCCCGTTGCTGCGCCAGGCCAGAGACGGTTACGCGCGCGGCATCGACGCGATCGAAGCGGCGTTGGTGGTGGTCGAGTTCGGATAATTCATCTATGGAAGAATATGGATTGTGTTTGGCGAACAGTTGAGTGGTTCAAAGGAGCTATCCAAATGACTGTTATTTCTACTGTAATCACTCGATATTGCACTGTACATGCATCAGATTCATTAATCACTGAACTACAGATGGATGGTAACCACAAACCGATGGAATGGAAGCAATCCAAGATCATTGCTGTAAGACGGTGGCGAGGAGCAATAACATACTGGGGTCTTGCCAAGTGCAGTGCCTACAAGTGGTCAACATTCGACTGGTTACAAGAACGGGCCAACAATGCCGATCGATACTCCTCGGCCGAGGAATTCGCACAGAGCCTCACAGAACAATTGAACAAAGCGTTCGCGAAGATGCGCTTTGCGCAAGCTGTGAGTACTGGAATTGGCATCCATTTGACTGCTTATGAGTACATTGAGAACTACTGGATTCCAGAACTCTTTTTGATTTCAAACTTCATTGACACGACCTACAGCACGGTTAACTCTGATGGTATACATCTTAGCCGGGAGACATACCACACTATAGCTGATGCGCCTCCCAGTCCTACCCACCGCGAGGCCCAGTATAGGCTCCAGGTACATGCGCATCTTCATGAACCAGGTGGTATGATCATATACAACAATGGTGACCCGATTATGTTCAATGCTGCTGCTTATGCGATATTTGGAGCATTCGCAATACTTGCAGCAAGAGGAAATCTGGCAAGATCAGACAAGATAGAAACCTATCTCGCAATCGCGCGTAGGCCAATAGAAGTGGTATCAGAAACTCAACGCGACTTTTGCAAGGAAGGGACTCGCTTGGTAGGCGGCAAACCTCATGATCTGGCAATTACACCAGATGGCGTATACTTGTCGACAACAGGCGACAGTTAGGTTTGCGGGGATTTCTGAAGAAGGTGACTTGTCCTTATAGTTGGCGCAAGAAATAAAGGAAAGTAATGTGAATTTAGATATTCGAACATTTATTGAACAAGACCTTGATGACATCGTCCAACTCTCATTGTTAGCCTGGGAGCCCGTATTTGATTCCTTCAAACAGGTATTGGGTGATAAAATCTATGCGCTTATCTATCCGGACTGGCGTACAAGCCAGCGTGAGGGCGTCAAGTCGGTTTGCACGGATGAAAAATACAATGTCTTGGTCGCTCAAGTGGATGGCCGGGTGGCCGGTTTTTTGGCGTATGAATTGCATCAGGACCAAACCGGCGAAGTGCAGTTGCTCGCCGTGCACCCCGACTATCAAAACCTCGGCATCGGCACGGAATTGAACGTCGTCGCCCTGGTCAAGATGAAAGCAGCCGGGATGAAGCTGGCTGTGGTCGGCACTGGTGGCGACGAGGGGCACGCACCAGCCAGGCGATCGTATGAGAAAGCGGGTTACACGGGTTTGCCGCTGGTTCGGTATTGCAAAGCGTTATAGCCAACCCAATGAGTGGTAGAGTTGGTTTGAGTTAGCAAAGGGAGTACAACCCAATGTATGTCGTAGAAAAAGTTGAGACGACTCTCACCGTCCCCTCCATCGAGGAGACCGCCGCCTGGTATGGTCGCGTGCTGGGCTGGAGTAGCCACTATGACACCTTTGACGCCCAGGGACACTGTCAGTTCGGCAGTGTGATGCGAGGCGAAATGGCGAGCTCCGGCGGCGAAAACCGGGCGATCTCCGGGTTTAACCTCAGCCGGTTTGGGGACGACGCCGCATCGTATTCCGGTGGGCAGGTCCATTTCACCGCTTTCATTCTCGTCGACGATGTGGACGCTGTCTATGCCGGAGTTGTCGAAAGTGGCGTGATCCCCGACACTGCGCCGGAAAACCAACCGTGGGGCGGCAGGACCTTTTCGATGCGCGATCTGAATGGATTTGCTCTGGCTTTTTACCAGTACGTCGAGCAGGTGTCGCTGGAAGAAATCCGGCAGCGCTATGAAAACATTCAAAAAAAGCTTACTATCATAAAGTCAAGTCCTTTTGTACTGAAAGGCAAAGAGACGTGTGGGCATAACACCCAAAAAAACCGTTTT
>JAFGEY010000192.1 GCA_016931365.1 Anaerolineae bacterium | reverse complement strand
GCGGGCGAGCGCCTCTCGCGCGGCGACCAATTGGAGGTCCGCGACCTGCTTCTCAACGCCCTCTTTCGGCGCGATGCCGTGCAGCATTTCTTGATTGGCAAGCTGTGCTCTGGCGAGTTCTGCGCCCTGGGCGGCCAACGCTACCTGCGTGCGTGCCTCGACGATCTGCGCATTCAGCTCTTGAGGATTCTCCACCATTTTCAGGGCGTTCTGCCACGCCCGGTAGGCGCCGTCACGTTGCGCCTCGACCAGCGCGACGTTGGCGCGCGCAGCCGCGATCTCCGCGGGATGCGCGCCAGCCTCGAGCAGTGTCAGATCGGCCTGGGCGGAGACCACGGCAGCCTCCGCCGGGGAAAGTTGCAGCAGCCACGGCGTCGCATCCAGCGTCATGAGAACGTCGCCCGCGGTCACCTGCTGCCCCACCTGGACGGCGACGGATTCGATGCGCCCGCCGAATTCGCTGGCGATGCGGATTTCCTGGGCGCGAATCGTCCCGGAGGCAACCAACGTCGCCCCCGTGCTGGCCTCCGTCGTCTGCAAGCAGCCCGACAGCGGGATGACGAACAGTAAAAGTGTTAAGATCCAACCGTATTTTTTAAGCATTGTAGTCTCCTTAGGGAATCATGAATTGTGATTCGAACTATCTCCTAATCCCTGATTCCTAATCCCTAATCCCCCCAAACACCACATCCGCCGGCATACCCATCTTGAGCGCGTTATCCTCGTTCTGGACCGTGATTTCGACGGCGAAGACGAGGTTCACCCGTTCTTCCTGGGTGGCGACGTTACGCGGCGTGAATTCGGCGCTATCGGCGACGCGGCTGACGTAGCCCTTGAAGACACGCCCAGGAAAGCTGTTGACGCTGATCTGCACCGGCTGGTCGAGGTAGACCTGCCCGAGTTGGTTCTGCGGCACATAGACGGTCAGCGTTAGCTTGTTGAGGTCGGCGATGGTGAGCAGCGTCGCGCCCGCCGCGGCGACCTCGCCAGGGTGCATGATGACATCCACCACGATGCCGTCGATGGGGGCGGTCAGCGCGTACATCTCGCGTTGAAGCAACAGCGACGCCAGCCCGCTGCGCGCCTGGTTGACGCGTGCTTCGATGGCGGCGATCTGCTCTGGCATGGCCCCCGATTCCAGCGCCTCGACCTGCACCTGCGCCAGGGTGGCCTGCGCTTCGACTTGTGCCTGCGCGCTCAGGGCCTCGTCGGCGTGGGTCTGCATGGTCTGAGGATTGGCGCGCTGGCTGTAGAGATTGGCGAGTTTGGCTTCCAAGCCCTCTTTTTGAGCGATAGCGGCATTCACACCGACCCACGCTTGCCACCACAGGTTGGGCAGTTGGTGCGCGCCGAGCGGAAAATCGATATTGACCCATTTGTAGAGCGTGTAGCCGCCGCCCCCGACAACCAATTCCCAATCATCGAAGTTGTAGTCACCCTCGGGAACCTCAGGCAGGTCGATTGGCGGCAGATCCGGTAAAAGGTCTTCCAGGTCGCCGGCGATGTCCTCGATGGACCCTTCCATAGCCGGAAAACGCTGCCGCCCGCCGCCGTCGAATTCGTCGTAGGCTTGTTCAAACTGGTTTTTCCCAAGTTCGACGGCGTCCTTCAACGCTGTAACCTGCGCGAGCTGGTGCTCGGCGGAGGCAATCTGCGCGCGGGTGACGGCGATAAGCAGGTCGATGTCCTGCGGGTTGCTGACCAGAACTTGCGTATCGCTGACTGCCTGCTGCGCGAGGAACTGCCCGGCTTGTGCTTGAGCAAGCTGCGCTTCGGCGACTTCGATTTGGCCCGGGCGCGCGCCGGCCCTGGCCTGCGCCAATCCGGCTTCGGCCATGTCGACCATCGCCTGGGCGACCTCGATTTGCGCATCGAGCATCGCGGTGTCCAATTGGACGACGACCTGTCCGGTGGTGACGTTTTCTGCTTCCGCTACCGGAATCGCGCCGATCAATCCACCGAACTCGCTGGCTATGCTGATTTGTTCCGCCTGGATGACGCCGGACGCGCTCAAGGCCGTTGTCGGCGTTATGGTCTGCTGATGGAAGAAGGTTAGCCACGATTCGGGGCTTGCTTGTGTCTGTTTCGACATCAGCACGACCAGCCCCAGTGAGAAGAACACCAACAGGACGATACGCAGTATCTTTTTTGATTTTGATTTTTTCTGTTTCATTTTTATCACTCCTACTCTATTGTGTTGCTGTGGCCGATCTTCTGGCCGGGTCACCGTCAACCCTGTGCTTCAAGGGGATCGCCAGATCCCCGGCGGGTGCGCGGCCACGAGGATCTGTCGATCCTCTCCAAGCGATGTGTTATTTCACTGCCGATATGAAAACATCCTCCAACGTCGGCGCGATCCACTCGATGCTGTGGACGTCGAGGCCTTCATCGTTGAGCAGCGCCCAGATCGGCGCTTTGAACGTCTCGGCGTCAGGGACGACGGCGTGAATTTGCGCCCCGTAGAGCGCGACTTCCTCGAAAGGCAGCCGTCCCGTCTCCTGCGCGGCCTTAAGGATGCGCATCGCGCGGTCGGCGTTGTCAGTGTTGATCTCTAGAACGTGGCCACGCATCTGGGTTTGCTTCAGTTGCTCCGGCGTGTCCAGCGCGATAAGCTTGCCCTGGCTGATAAAGCCGACGCGCTGGCACAGTTCGGCTTCGTCCATGTAGTGTGTGGTGACGAGCACCGTCACGCCTTTCTTCGCCATCGCGTAGATGAGACCCCAGAACTCGCGGCGGCTGATGGGATCGACGCCCGCGGTCGGTTCGTCGAGGAAGACGACCTGCGGCTCGTGGACGATGGCGCAGCCCAGGGCGAGGCGCTGCTTCCAGCCGCCGGAGAGGTTGGATGTGAGCGTGTTTTCGCGCCCGCTCAGCCCGGCCATGTCCAGGATGTCGGCCTGGCGTTGCCGCAGTTGCTTGCGCGAAAGGCCGTAGGCCTGCCCGTAGAAGCGGATGTTCTCGCGGGCGGTGAGGTCGTTGTAGAGCGTGAAGAGCTGCGACATATAGCCGACG
>JAFGEY010000191.1 GCA_016931365.1 Anaerolineae bacterium | reverse complement strand
TCTTCCCACAGCAGGAAAATGCGCACCAGGTCCAGCCCCAGCGAATGGATGACGGTGAATTCCTCCCGCACCTCGTCGCGCTCGAAATCCGACCACCAGTACATCGCCTTGCGGCGCGGCCAATAGTTCACACCCAGGGTAAAAGGTTGCGATGTCATCTTGCTAGTTTCGCCGCTTGATGAACAGCTTGCGCGCCTCGTCGGCGATAAAGATACTGCTCGAGACCAGCACAATCAGCCCCCAATCTTGCCAGTTCAGTGGCACCGTGCCGAGCGCCACCTGCATAAAGGACACGTGCTCGGCGAACAACTGTAACAAGATCGACAAGACGATTGCGCCGAGCAGATAGCGATTTTTGAAAAATCCCAACTCGAAAGCGGATTTGGTGCGCGAGCGACAGTTGATGGCGTTAAAGACTTGGAACATGGCCAGAGTGGTAAAGGCTAACGTCTGCGCACGAAGCAGGCTGCTGTTGCGGTTGGCGCGGGTGAACATCCATATAGTGCCTGCTGCCATGAACAGCGCCACATAGAGGATATTGAGCATGATTTCCTGGTTGATGATGCGCGCGTTGGGTTTGCGCGGCGGATCATTCATCACGTCGCCTTCTTTGGGCTCCATGGCCAGCGCAATGTCGAGCACGCCGTCGGTGACCAGATTGACCCACAGTATCTGCACCGGGGTGACGATCAGACCAGTGCCCGGCAGAAAGGCAAGCGCGCTCAACAGGGTCAGGTCTTCGCCAATGTTGGTAGCCAGCAAGTACTTGACCACTTTGCGCACGTTTTGGAAAATCATACGCCCTTGCTCGATCGCGTTGACGATGCTGCTGAAATTATCGTCGGTCAATACCATATCGGCTGTTTCTTTGCTCACATCGGTACCGGTGATGCCCATGGCCACGCCGATCGCGGCCGCTTGCAAGGCCGGGGCATCGTTCACGCCGTCGCCGGTCATGGCCACTATGTGACCCTGCCGGCTCAGCGATTCGACGATGCGGTGTTTGTGCTCTGGAGAGACGCGGGCAAAGACCGCCGCTTGCTCGATCACCGCGTCCAGTTCCTCGTCGCTCATGTGCTCCACTTGAGGACCGGTGAACACCTTGCCGTCGTCATCCAGGATGCCCACCTCACGCGCGATTGCTTCGCCCGTCAATCGGTGGTCGCCGGTCGCCATGATGACGCGGACACCGGCGCGCTTGCAGCGCGCCACTGCTTCGGGCACCTCGGGGCGTGGGGGGTCGATCATCCCCACCAGGCCGGCAAAGACCAGTTCCACGTCGTGCCCGTATTCGAGATCCTCCTTGATTTTTTCCACCTCGTCCGGCGCAATGACGCGGTAGGCCAACCCCAGCACCCGCAGCGCTTCGCTCGCCATGCGATGGTTTTCTGCCTCAATGTGCTCGTGATCCTCGGTCTCTAGCGCTCGCGCTGCGCCATTGTCGCGGATTTGTGGGCAGAACGCTAGCACCGTCTCTGGCGCGCCCTTGACCAGCACCCACACTTTATCCTCGGGTGTCCTGTGAAACGTCGCCATAAACTTGGACTTGGAGCTAAAGGGGATTTCGTCGATGCGATGAAAGCTTTCTTCCAGCTTTTCCTTGTGCCAATCGGCCTTGGCCGCCGCCACCACGAACGCGCCCTCGGTGGGATCACCGCGAATCTCCCAATCATAGTCTTTGTGATAGTGCTTTACCAGGCGAGCGTCGTTGCATAGCGCGCCGGTTTGTAGGGCCATGCGGACGTCAGGGTCAGCGGTGGGATCAAAGCGCTGGCCGTCCTGTTCAAAGTGTCCCTGCGGCGTAAAGCCGACGCCGGTCACGTGGATTGTCTTACCGCCCGCCAGCACTTGCTGTACCGTCATCTGGTTGCTGGTGAGCGTGCCGGTCTTGTCGGTGCAGATCACTGTGGCCGCGCCCAATGTGTCTACCGCCGGCAGCCGGCGGATGATGGCGTTGCGTTTGGCCATACGGTTAACGCCTACCGCCAGGGTGATGCTCATCACCGCCGGTAGCCCCTCAGGAATGGAGGACACCGCCGAGGCCAGCGCAAACATAAAGATGTCCTGTAAAACCAGCCCGCGCAGCAGTCCCAAAATCAAAGTGAGCGCGGCGACGCCTAGCGCCAAGAGGCCCAGCTTTTTACCCAGGTCGAGGGTCTGTTTTTGCAGGGGCGATTCGGCCTTTTCTGTCTCCTGGATCAGCGTGGCGATCTCGCCCATCTGCGTCTGCGCACCGGTAGCAAAGATTACGGCCTTGCCGCGTCCTTGGGTGACGATGGTGCTGCCAAAGGTCAGGTTGGTGCGCTCGGCCACGGGGATGTCCGCCGGCAGCGGATCGACGGTTTTGCGCACCGAGAGCGACTCGCCGGTGAGCATCGACTCGTCAACTTCCAGGTTGATCGCTTCGATGATCCGCGCGTCGGCCGGCACCTTGGCGCCGGCGTCGAGCAAAATGACGTCGCCAGGCACAATGGCGGTGGCAGACACGCGCTCCTCGATACAGTCGCCCACCTCTGGACACTGGCGCAATACTTCGGCCTCCGGCGCAGCCTGTGATTTGAGCGCTTCCAATGCCTCTTCGGCCTTGTATTCCTGGAAAAAGCCGATCAGCGTGTTAACCAGGATAACCACAGCAATTACGATAGCGTCGGTCGTTTTGCCGGCCACGATCGAGATCAGCGCGGCCCCGGCCAGCACCCCGACTAGTGGATTCTTGATCTGGGCTAGCAGCAGGGCCAGCGCGCTGATTTTTTCCTCGATTTGGATCTCGTTAGGGCCATACCGGGCCAGTCGTTCTTGCACCTCTGCATGCGAAAGCCCGCGCTCGCTTGTTTCCAGGCGCTGCAAGGCATCTGACACACTCAGCGTGTGAAATGGGTCATGGCTCATACACAATTCCTTCCCGCTACTCGCGGTGCGCCTGGCGGGCGCTCTCTGCCAGGGGCTGCACCAGGTTGATGAACTCGGTAGGGATCACAAACTTGGTCGCGGCGCCCTCGCCCAGTGCCTTGAGCGCTTCCATATATTGCAACGTCATTGTCTTGCTGTCTACCCCTTGGGCTATCTTGTGGATTTCTTTGAGTGCCAGCGAAAAGCCCTCAGCGCGCAGAATGGCGGCTTGCCGGTCGCCCTCAGCCTGGAGAATGATTGACTGCCGTTCGCCCTCGGCTACAGCCACAGCCGCCTCGCGCTTGCCATTGGCCTCGGCGACCATGGCGCGGCGATTGCGCTCGGCAGCCATCTGGCGCGTCATGGCCTCTTCAATGGCCTGGGGCGGGACGACCTCGCGGATCTCGACCGCCATCACCCGGATGCCCCAGCGGTCGGTGACGTCGTCCAGTTTCTCGTGCAGGATGCGGTTAATATCGTCCCGCTTGGAGAGCACGTCGTCTAGGTCCATCGCGCCCACCACCGCCCGCAGCGTGGTGATGGCCAGGCCGCGCGCCGCGCCGGTAAAGTCCTCCACTTCTAGCACGCTGCGCTCCGGGTCGATCACCTTGTCATAGACCAAAAAGTCGATCGAGACCGAAGCGTTATCGGCGGTGATGCAGGTCTGCGGTGGCACGTCGAAAAAGACCTCGCGCAGGTCCACAGACTCGCCGCGATCTATGAACGGGATTAGAAAGATCAGCCCTGGTCCTCTTGGTCCTACGCAGCGTCCCATGCGAAAGATGACCAGCCGGCGGTATTCCGGCACGACACGCACGGACTTGGACAGGATGACCAGCCCAAGCAGCAACAAGAGCCCAATGATGTATAGGTCCATTTTTATATCTCCTCACTCACTTGTGGCAGACCTTCAGGGTCTGCTTCTGTTGGGGTGACCTGCAAGCGCACGCCGGCGATGCCGGTCACACGCACAACGTCGCCGGCGCGGATTTCCCCCGCTACGGCCATTGCACTCCAATCTTCCAATCCCACGTGCACCTGCCCGCCTGGCGTCAGATCGGTTAGCGCGACGCCCTGTTGTCCGATCAGCCGCTGCGCGCCCGCCTGGGGCGGCAGGCGGGTGGCGAGCAGGATGGCTCGCAGCACCAGGAAAACGAATCCGATAATGCTGATGGTCATCACAGCGATCAACCAGGGATTGACCCGCACGGTCGGCGTTGCCGGTGAGGTGGGTGCAAAGGGCACAAAGAGCAGCAGTGAACCCAGGACAAATGGTACCAGCCCGGCGATAGAGACGATGGCCTCGGTGTCGGTGAGCAGACCGACGGCGAAAAAGACGACAGAAAGGGCCAACAGCGCGATGCTGGCCCAGTTCACGGGCAGGCTGCCCAGCGCCACAAAGGCGACAATATAGGCGACGATGGCGCCCATGCCCGCCACGCTCAGGCCCGGGTCTGCCAACTCGGTCAACAGCAACAAGGTCCCCAGCGAGAGCAGCAGGTAGGCGATGTTTGGCTCGGTGATGATGTGAAAGAACCGCTCACTGAGGTTCATCGGCTGCGCCTGCACGGACGCCCCGCTCGTGCGCAGCGTCGTCCCGGCGACCTCGCGTCCGTCTAACTGGCGCAGCAGGTCGTCCAGGTTCTCGGCCTGCAGGTCAATCACGCCCAGTTCCAGCGCCTCGGCGGCAGTGACAGAGAGGTTCTTTCGCACGGCTTGCTCGGCCCACTCGGCGTTGCGCCCGCGTGTCGTGGCCACGCTGCGCACCAACGCGGCCGCGTCGCTGGTTGCTTTTTGCTCCATCAGGTCACTGATGTCGGCGCCCAGCGACACAGGATGGGCGGCGCCCACGTGGGTGGCTGGGGCCATTACTGCCACGTCCGCCGCCAGCAGCACAAACATCCCTGCCGAGGTAGCGCGTGCCCCTCTCGGCGTGACATATACCACCGTGGGCATAGGCGCTTCGAGCAGCGCCTGCACCATCTCGCGCATCGCCGACTCTAACCCGCCAGGTGTGTCGAGGGTGATGATCACCACCTGCGCGCCGCGCTGTTCCGCCAGGTGCAGGCCGCGTTCGAGATAGCGCGCCGAGAACGGGTTGATTACGCCCTCGATCTGGAGTGTCACTACCGGCCTGCTGTCCGCCTGAACCGCCGTAGACAGACTGGTCAGCAACAACAGCGCTAACAGAATCGTCATTGTGCACTTTTTCATTGCTTGTCTCCTTTGCCCACGCGTAGATATGAAGCGTCGTCACTCGACGCTTGGTGTTCCCAGGACGAGCATTATTAGCACATGGCGGCGACCAGCGCAGCGACGCGCCACCCGGCACGTTGCCCGACACGACGGCGTAAACTGTGTCTGGGCATTTTGATGCCGGTGTTCAGGGGCCAAATGTCGCTATCGGTTTCTTTGTCTCTTGATGAACGTTTACATCTTGATTATATACTTGTGGCAACGGCTGGGCAAGTATCATCCGCGTTTTCACATCTAGGGGAAAAGCAAGATCCCGGCCCATAGACGGGTGGCACGCCCTCTGTGAGTAGTTTACCCCACAAATCTGGGTCTATTCACGCCAGTCGCCCAAAGGCGCGCATGCGGGTCAGGGCTTGCAGGGTCAGGTGGCCGCGCCATTCTTGCCTGGCCTGCGCCCAGGCCTCAGGGTAGGCATCGCCCCAGGTCCAGGTTGGTTCCCATGCGCCTTGCGCGCTCTGGTGCGCGATCTGGTAGTCCAGGTAGGCTTGTAGGTCGTCCCACAGCAGGTCCGCGACGGGGGATGTGGGCGTCGGCGCGACCTTGAGCGGCGGGGTGCAGTAGCTATCCCATTGGGCCGGGTCCCG
>JAFGEY010000190.1 GCA_016931365.1 Anaerolineae bacterium | reverse complement strand
TCCGGCGCGCCCAGGAAGCGGTCGTCGGCCAGGTTCTCGACCGGCCTGCCCCAGTCGTGGGCATTGAGGCCGAGGTAGAAGCGGCCCAGCGGCGTGACCACCTGCATCGGCGGCTTCATCGCGCGCAGGCCGGAGACGCGGGCCTGGCGCTGGCGGCGGCCCAGGGCGACATGGGAGGGCAGTTCGACGCCGCCGCAGCGGCTGTAAATCTTGAGCGCGCCAGCGCCAAAGTCAACGCCGGCGATCTCGCCTTGCAAGGTTGGCTTGGATTCTTGGGTCATTGTGTTTTCCTTTCGTTAGGTGTGACGACGGCCTGATACGGCGCGTCCATGAGCGCCGCCGACTGGTCGGGCGGCCGGGTGAGCAGAGCATATTCGGTCAGCGCAGCGAACCGCCGCCACCAGGGCGCGGTCTCGTCCTGCGTTTCGTTGAGTAGCGCAGTCAGATGATCCGCCCGCGTGTGCAGGATGCACTCCGCGCAGCGTTGGGCTGAGCCGATACCGTTGGCCTCGAACCCGCTTTCGAGTTTGCGCTGCCAGGCGCGAACCTCCGGTGTGGCGGCCTAGTCGAGATGAGCCTCAAAGCGACACCCGTCAGGCGGGCTGTCGACCAGGTACTTGAACCACATCCCACCGCCTCAAATTCTGCGAGTTCGCCGCAAAACCGTTTGCGTGTCCAGAATATCAACGACGACCGGCTGACCGTCCCGGCGGATGATGAATTGCGCAATCGAGGTTGATTGAATCGGTTTGGACGTTGGAATCCCCTTTTTTCTGGACAGTGGACAGTGGATGGTGAAAAACATACCCAAAAACCCGGTAAGAATGGCTCTGGACAGTTCACTGTCCAACTGTCTAGCTGTCCAGGTGATGTTGCACCTGGACAATTAACTCGTCGGTACAGCGACGCGGCTGACCCTGATATTCAGGAGTAGTGGCCCACCCGGCTTGTCCCAACCGCTGGCACAGGTCGTTGAGCGTTGACTTGGGAACCCGGCCCTGCATCAGTTTGTGCAAGCGACCGACGGCTAGGTCGCCAGCCATTTTCCGAACACTCAAACCAAGAATATCCCATTCCTGTTCCGTTAACTCCGGCAGCGGACCGGTTGGCTGCGGCGGGGTCGGCTCCCAGTCGTTCATCGCGGTCAGATCGTCATCTTCCGCATTCTCTGGCTCTGGTGTCGCCACCTTGAGCGATTCAGCCGATTCCAGACCGTCCAGGCCGGCGATTATCCGGTCAATCTCCTCGTCGCTAACATAGAATCCCTGCAATTCTACCAGGTCGGCGTCGTAGCGGAGCAGAAAGCGCCCGCGCGCGCGGGGCAGCCGGTGCGCCCCGTGCCCGTCCACGTTGAAGCCCAGAATGGTGCGCGAGTGGTCGGCATCCATCACGCGGAAAGCGATGCGCGTGTTGAGATTGCTGCGAATAAGTGTGTCCACCACTTTCGCCTTGGGGTGCTGGGTGGCGATGACCAGGATGATGCCCAACGCCGCCCCTTTGGAGGCCAGGCGGGTCAGTGGTTTGGTGATGGTATCATCCTGGCTGACCAAGTCGGCCACCTCGTCGATGACCAACAGGATCAGCGGCAGCGGCGGCTGTCCAGCCTGCGACTGGCGGGCATTGAAAGCCTCCAGGTTCCTGACTCGCGCGGCCTTAAAGCTGACCCGCCGCGTCTGCATCTCGCGTACTAGCGCCTCGGCGATGGCAACCGCATCTTCCGGTTCCTCGGCGATGGGCGCAATCTGATGCGGCACGCCATCCCACAAGAGAAATTCTGTCCCTTTGGGATCGATCAGGGCGATGTTGAGTTCCCGCGGCGTGTGCTGCGGCAGCAGTCCGGCCAGAAAACTGTTGATCATTGTCGACTTGCCGGAGCGCGTCTGCCCGCCGATCAGGATGCTCTCAGTGTCGTGCAGCGAGTACCAGACGTGATTGCCATGCCCGTCCACACCGAGGGGAATGGCAAACCCGCGCGGCAACCGCCGCAGATAGTCCAGCTGCGCCACGTTGGGGAACGCTGGCGAGACCGACACTTCGAGGTCGACCAGGAATTTGAGGCCGTAGTGATTCTCGGTGCGTACATCGTAGCCGGTGCGCGTGCCAACCTCGTGGGCCAGATCTTCCAGCTTTTTGATCGGGATATGGTGCGGGATGCTGCCTGCGCCGGTGTCCACGTCCAGCATGCCCAGGCTGCCGTCGAGAACCAGCGACTTGTAGCCAAAGGGCAGCGCGCCAAACGTAGTTTGCCGGCAGATGCCATTGGCGGCGGCCATCTCCTGAATGGTGCGCGCCACGCCGCGCAGTTGATTGGCCCGTTGGGTCAAAATCGCGTTGCCGTTCATTCTACCCTCCTATTTTCGTCCAGTTCACGGTCACGTTGTTCGATGACCTCCGCGATCTGCGAACCCGGCGCGTAGCGCACCGGCGGCAGCTCGCGTTCCAAAATCACAATGGGTTGCTGCGGCCTGCGGTTGGCTCGCCCGTTGCTGACTGAGGTATGCAAGTTGGTGACGCCGCTGGCCTGGGCTGCCTCGGCCTGGACGACCTGCGCCTGGGTGGTGATCTGCATTTGCGCTGAACTGACCTGTTTGGCACCCACGAACTGCGACGTAGGCCTGCTCAGGTCGATGACCGGCGTCGCCAGCAGATTAGGGTTGATGACCCGATTGGGTATCACCGGCAGCAGCCAGCCCAGCCATTTCGGCAGCCAGACATCGCGCAGCAGCGGGTAGAGACCGTTGCGTGGCTCGATCGTGATCGCCTTGCGGCCCAGCCATTGAACGGCCGCGACTGCGCCACCAATGACGATGATGACGCCGGCGGCGACCCCGGCGGCGAACAGCACGCCGAGACCGATCCGCCCGACCACTGCCCAGAAACGAATGTTATCGGCCTGCGTCTGGAGTTTGGCCGTGTCGGCGACCGTGGGCGCGAACTGGCGTTGAGCTTGGCCGAACAAAGCCAAGATGCTCCATACGCAGGCGATGAGGGCGACCAGGATCAGGACGATTAGCGTGAGGGTGAGCGTCCAGTTGGGTCGAACCCGGCTGGGCTCGCTGCGGTTGGGGGTCGGTTGGGTCTCGATCATTGGGACTGCTCCATTTGATGCCTGCACAGCAGGCACGGGCGAGGTGCATTCTTGCGATTTTTGAGCCGCCGTTCCAGCATTCGGTCGTTCCCTTCCCACACTCGCGCCAACTCGAAATCGATGCCCGCTCTGCCAACGGATCATCACCTGTGGCATAGAGTGCACTCATGCTCCCTGCTCCTGCAGTGGCAGCGGCAGGGGCGGTTGTCTTGGAAAGCCGTCCTGCGGTTCCGGCACCTGGACGTTTTGAACGCCGGCGCGAATGAGCCACAATGACCAAGCATAGCCGGGATCGCCGTCGAGGAACTCGATGACTTTTTCCAAAAGTGGGGGTTGGGGCAGGCTGCGGCCTTGCTCATAAAAAGTGAGGGTGGCGTTGCCAATGCCGGTGGCGTCCACCACGGCCTGTCCGGTGAGGCCGCGCGCCACGCGAAGGCGGCGGAGGTACTGGCCGAGGGTTTCAGTTTTCATTTTCGCTCTCCTCGAAAGGCTATGAGGAGAGTATAGCACATGTATGTAAGACTGTCAAATAGTCTTACATATTTTACGCAACAAAAAAGACGACTCTAAGCCGCCTTTTTCACATAAACCAAAACTATGCCATTAATCTCTTGAGTACCCAGCCTGCTCGAATGGGCGATCCGGTCAGATTGATAGCTCGTTTGAATATGGCTACTACATACGCCGCATCTGCCTGATCGATTTCCATTCTCAACTTATCATGATCATGAACATGAATATAACCATAATTCGCCCAGTTCATCAACGAACGCGGGTCCACGTCAAGCTCCCTTGATGCCTCCAATAACCTGATCTGCTGCCCCCGTAGGTGCTCGTACTGTTCCGGCTTGATCTCTTCGCGTATTGTATTTGCAGCAGCGGCTATATCAGATACAGTCACGGCAGGCGTCTCCTTGTCATTCTCCTTTGCTGCCTTGATTATACCATCTTGGGCCATTTGGATCAACACGTTGTGAGCGACGCCATAGCGTCGAGCAACCTGTTCCAGAGTCATTTGAGTTTCGAGTTCTGCCACTGCCGGCTCTCCTACTATTCCACTAACCACCAAACAAAAACACTCCACGTCCTGAAGACGGGAGCGTCTGTGATGTCGGGAATACTCCCGCTAGGATGCGGGTGGAGAACATCTATATGTTCTCCACCCCAAATTTGAGGCTGGGGGACAGGGATTCGAACCCCGACTAAATGATCCAGAGTCATCCGTTCTACCCTTAAACTATCCCCCACGGACAGTGCTGATTGTAGCACAGAACCTCAAATTTAGCAAGCGAGCCTGGACAATGAAAGCATTTGTTGTCTGGGGCAAGCGTCTCGTCCCCAGACAATATGCAACGCATCGCCAAATTCTTGCTCGCTGTGCAAGAATTCGATCGGTCAGGCACTAGGAGCGTACTGAAAAACCCTTACACAGAGAGCACAAAGGAGGCACAGAGCATC
>JAFGEY010000189.1 GCA_016931365.1 Anaerolineae bacterium | reverse complement strand
GCAGCGGCTGGTCGACGCGGAGCTGCGACGCCCAGCGGCCCACGTCGGTCAGCTCGCCGTCGAGGGTCACATAGCCCTTTTCGGACAAAAACGCCACGTGCCGGTCAAAATCCTTGACCAGCCGGCGCAGCAGGTTCTTGTGTTTGCGCCCCTTGAGAAAAGCGGCAAAAGATCGCTCCAGCAGGGTTTCGACCTGACCGGGGCTGTGCGAGAGGAGCAGGTTGAGCACCATCGAAAAATTGATCTGGAGCTGGCTCAACACCGGCGAGGGCGGCGAAGCGACCAGTTCGGCCAGCGATTCGAGGTTCATAAAGCGGCCCGGCAGGGCGATGGCAAACCCGACGTGATCCATCCCGCGCCGCCCGGCGCGTCCGGTCATCTGGTGGAACTCGGTGGGGGAGAGGGGGATGAAATTCTCCCCGTTAAAGCGGTCGGAATTGAGGATCACCACCGTGCGCGCCGGAAAGTTGACCCCGGCGGCGACGGTCGAGGTGGCAAAAATGGCGTCGAGCAGGCCTTCGGTCATCAGCGTTTCCAGCAGCAGCTTCCAGACCGGGAGCTGCCCGGCGTGGTGCGCGCCGACGGCCCGATTTTCGAGGTCCTGAAGCTGGGGGTGCTGGGCCAGGCCGGGGTGCGCCTCCAGCAGGTCGTCGATGCGTCGGTGCAGGGTGGTCAGGCGCTCAGGGTCGTGAACGCGGCAGTGCTCCAATGCGCGGTCGCAGTTAACGCGCGACTTGAGAAAAAAGATCGCCGGCAGCAGGTTGTACTGCCTGAGCACGTCGACGATCCGGCCAAACGGCGGCAGTTCGTTAGGCGGGCAAAAGACGGGTGGGTCTTCTTCCTCGATATACTGGCGTACCTGGCGATCCAGAACGGGCAGGCCGCCCTTTTTTCTCTCGAACAACAGCGGCATCAGCGTTCCCGACGGATGCAGGAACAGGTATTCCAGGTCGACCGGGCGCTCTTTTTCCTGCACCACGGCGCAGGGACGGTTTCGAATGCTGGACAGCCATTGCGCGATCTGCCCGGCGTTGCCCACCGTCGCCGAGAGCATCAACAGCGGCACACGGGGCGGCAGGTAGATCATGACTTCTTCCCATACCACGCCGCGGTCGGGATCGCCCAAAAAGTGCGCCTCGTCGAGGATCACAAAATCGGTGGGCACGTCTTCGCCGAGGTGCATCGCGTCGTAAAGCTGGTTGCGCAAAATCTCGGTTGTGCCGACAATGATCGGCGCGTCGGGGTTTTCCTTGCGGTCACCGGTGAGGATGCCGACGCGCTCCGGGCCGAAAATCGCGCCGAATTCGCGATATTTCGAGTTGGTCAGCGCCTTGAGCGGTGAGGCGTACCAGGCGCGCCGGCCAGCCTCAAAGTGCCGGGCGATGGCCCGTTCGGCGATCCAGGTCTTGCCCGAACCGGTGGGAGCTGTGACCAGGCAGTCGGCCTCCTGAATGGCTTCCAGCGCCTCCAGTTGAAAGGCGTCCGGCTCGAACGGCCTGGGTTCGGGCACGCCGATGGCCGCAAACACCCGGCGCAGGCGCGGATCGGCATTCGGCCTGATGCGTGGAATGCGATAAACCCGGTGCTCTCGGATGTCTGCTTGGACAGTTTGTCTTTTGGGGCGATCTGTTCGGTGTTCTTTCATCGTGGCATAACCATACACGACAATGGACGGTCTGTCAAATAATGACGTGCCCCCGGTCCAGCCGCAGCGTGTGTTCGATCACTGCCGGAATTTCCTGCATTTCGTGGGTAACGTAAATGATCGTCGTGTCAGTCTGCTTGCCAATCGCGTCGACGGTCTGGCGCACGCGGGCCGCATTGGCCGGATCCAGGCCCTGGCACGGTTCGTCGAGGATGAGCAGAGCCGGCGCTTTGACCAGCGCACGAGCGATGAGTACCATCCGTTGCTGGCCCTGCGACAGCGCGCCAAAGGGAGATTGGGCGCAGGCAGTGATGTCCAACTTGTCCATCCACTGCTCCGCCGTTCGGCGCTGTTCGGCGGTCGGGCGGCGGTATAGCCCCACCGAGTCGAAAAAGCCCGAGCAGACGACGCAAAGTGCGGAAAAATGCTTTGGATAGTACAAATGCAGTTCCGGGGCCACCCAACCGATGCGCTGCTTGATCTCCCAGATGCTTTCATTTTGCCCGCGCTGCTGCCCGAACACCCACACCCAGTTGGCGTAGGCCTGTGGATTATCGCCCAAGATCAGGCCGAGCAGCGTCGTTTTGCCCGCCCCGTTCGGCCCGAGCAGCGCCCAATGTTCGCCATGCCGCACCGTCCAGGAGACGTCGGTCAGCACCGGCACGCCGTTATAGGCCACATTGACTTCCTCCAGGTGGATCAAGGCTTCGTTTGAGGCGGCCGAGGCTTGAGTCGGGGCAGGCGTTTTTCGCAAGGGCGCATCAAACTCGCCGAGTTTGCGATGCTGTGCCCCTACGTGCGCCAAAATCTGCTGACGCAGACCTCGCTCGACCACGCGGCACTGGTCGACGCGCAGGACGTGGGTGATCCCGGCGGGAATTTCGTCGTGCCGGGCGGTGACGACGATCACACACATTTCGCCCTGCATCAGCCCGTCGATGACCTGTTTGAGCCGTTCGCGAAAGCCCACGTCGAGGCCGGCAAAGAGGTTGTCGAGGATCAGCACCCTGGGCTGGCGCAGCAGCGCGCGGGCGATCTGCACCTTGCGCCGCTCGCCGTTGGAAAGCTGGAGCACCGTTTTGCCCCGCAGGTTGTCGATGCCAAGCTGTTCGATCACCCGCTCTTTGTGTGCCGCAAAGGCGGCCGGATCGTCGTGCGGTTCGACGATGTGGAAGGGATTTGCCCGCAGGACGTGCTGCGGAGATAGGTATTCATCGATACCGATCTCGGGTTCGACCACTCCGGCGTTCCAGCGCGCCTGGTAGAAGCGGTTTTCGAGCTTGAAAGCCGCCTGTTGCGCTTCAAAAGCCACATAAGCGATCTGTCTGTGTAGGGGAGGCGACAGGTGATAGGCAATCTGGCCCTGGACGACGGGCACCTGGCCGAGCAGCGCGCGCATCAGCGTGGTCTTGCCGGAGCCGTTGGGACCGATCACGGCCCAGTGCTGGTCGCGGCCAATCGTCCAGCTGGTGTGGGGAAAAAGAATTCGTGTGTACAGGCGCAGCGAGACGTCGGTCAAGACAATCAACGACAATGTCATGATCGGTCGGCGATCCACTGGCGCAGCCGGGCCCGGATTTCGACCGCGCGACCGTCGCCCAGGGCATTCAAGATGTCAAAGGCCCGCTCGGCGAGAAGAGTGGCGCGGTGATCGTCGCCGAGGTGGTGGTAGACCAGACCCAGGTTGAAGCAGAGATAACCTTCGCCGCGCCGATGGCCTGTCGTTTGCGCGACAGACAGGGCTTGCGTATAGTGATCGAAGGCTGACTGAAATTGACCAGTTTCGTAGCAGATATTACCCAGACTGCCCAGCGCGGCCCATTCGCCCAGCCGGTCGTCGACGCTGCGTGCCAGGCGAAGCGCCTCCCCGGCATACTCAACGGCGCGTTCGATCTTGCCTTCGTCGAGCAGGCGATTGACGGAAACCAGGTAGGCCCGGCACAGGTCGTGCACGGCGTCGCCCAAGCCACTGTCCGCGTATTCGATCGAAAGCCAGGTTGCTTCAGACATCGGTCAATTTCCAGCCTCGGGCGTGGTTTGTGGCGGTTGCCCATCGAGCAGCAGCGCCAATTCTTTGAAGCGAGGGTTATCGGGGGCGAGGCGCTGTGCTTCGCGCAGCGCCTGCCGGGCCAGGTCGTAGCGCCCAATCTGCATATAGGCAAAGATCAACGTCGAGCGCCCGGCGGTTTGCTCGGGCATCTGGGCGAGGCCCGATCTCAGGTACAGGATGGACAAGGCCCACATCTGCTGCTTGGCAAAAGATTTCCCTTGCGCGATCTGCGTCGTCGCACCCTTGATGCGCCGGCTGATGGCGAAATAGAGACGCTCTTCCCGTCCCAACAAATCATCTTCGAGTTGAAAGATGATAAAGATGGTGACCAGGGAAAAAAGCAGCCCGGCCCCGCCGCAGATGATGCTCTGAAAGCGCCCAAAGGCGATTGCGGCGACCGAGAGGGCGATCTTGACCGCCGCACCCCAAAAGAGCAGGTAAAAGACCGGCTTGCAGCGAAACCAGGTGCCGATGAGCATGCCCAGCGAGTAGAGTGCCAGCCCGGCAAAGGGCAGCAGATACAGACGCGGCACCATGTCGAGGGCGGCCTGTGCGATCTCTGGCGGCAGGTTGCCTTCAAAGCCCAGGTAGGCCGGCAGCAGCGGGAAAGGATCGAAATTGCCGATTACCTTGAACGCGACGTAGGTTAGCACCATCAGCGGAGCGATGGCGTAGGCGAGGATCATGACAAATTGAAAGACCATCACATTGACCAGCCACCACGATTGATCTTCGCGCCGGCGGAACTTGAGCCACAGATCGTTGCCGCAGGCGGGGCATTTACGGTCCGCTTCTTCCGTCGGTGCGGTGCAGTAGGGACAGAGGAACGGATCCCACGGTTCCTCCCACGGTTCTTTGTCCGGCCCGGCTTGAGGTGATTCGACAAGATAGCGCGGTTCGAAAACTGGCTGCGGTTTAGCCGCCAACTGCATTGCTGCCGACTGTATTGCAGTCGCTGGTTCTGGCTTGACATAAAGCGGAGGCGACTCAGGTATCAGGCCCTGGTCTTCGACTTGGTCCGGCAATTGTTTGGCTTTTTGATCGCGCACCCAGGCCAAGCCGCGGCGCGCGGCCTCGTTGCCCGGCTCGAGGGCCAGCACGTTTTCCAGGCAGACTTGTTTGTCATCCAGATCATCGACGACGCCGCTGAGCCACATCCAGGCGGCGGCGTTTTCCTCATCCAGTTCGACAACCTGCATCAGCAATGCGCGGGCGCGGTCTCGCTCTTTGGCTTTGGCCGCAGCGATGCCCTCACGCAGCAGATCGGGGGCGTTGGGATGTGCGTTTTGGCTCATTGGATTGTCTCCGCCGCGTCGACGCGAGCGTCGACGGGCCGCAAAGGTAGCACAAAGTAAAAGGTTGAACCCTGCCCCACGCTCGACTCGGCCCAGATTTCGCCGCCATAGTGTTTGATAATCTCCTGACAGATCGCCAGGCCGAGGCCGGTGCCTTGAGGTTTGTTTTCTACCACGTCGCCGACGGCCTGCTGAAAGCGGACGAACAGGCGGGCCATATCTTGCGGAGGGATGCCTGCGCCGGTGTCGCGCACCCAAACCAGGATCGACGGCATTGTGGGATCGGCAGGCTGCCAATGGGGGTTGGAAAAACCGGGCGGCAGCGCCTCGGCGCACACCTCGATGTAGCCGTGATCGGTGAACTTGATCGCGTTGGCCACCAGGTTCATAATCACCTGCTCGATGCGATCTGCGTCGGCGACGAGCGGAGGCAGGCCTGCCGGGATGCGGTTGCGCAATTCCAGCGCTTTTTCGATGGTCTGGGCGGAGAGCATCTGTAATGAGGTCTTGACAATCTCGTTGAGCGACAAAGACCGATCATGCCATTCCATCTTGCCATCTTCGATCTTGGCCAGGTCAAGCATATCGTTGATCAGCCGGGTCAGTCGTTCGCCCTCGTCGGCGATGAATGCCAGGTTGTTCTGGATGCGCTGAGCCGCGCGTTGGGCTTCGGCGCTGCCAACAATGGACGGGGCAATGATGCGATCAAAGGTGCGCTGAATCAGCCGCGCAAAACCAAGGATCGAAGTGAGTGGGGTACGCAGTTCGTGCGAGGCGGTCGAGATGAACTCGGATTTCATGCGGTCGATCTCGGTCTCACGGGTGATGTCGCGCAGCACGGTGATCACGTTGGAGCGATCGGGCAAGGCCGTCGCTGAAGCGAGCAGGACATGCCCGTCGAGATCAAAGTGGTCCGTCGGAATCTCGCCGGGTCGATCCAGCGCGTGCCGCATCAATGAAGGCAGGGCGGGGTTGTCGACAAACCGTTCGATGGGCAGCCCAATGGTCAGCGGATGGCGGCAGCAGAGCATGTCTTGCACTGCGGTGTTAAACAGCACAACCCGTCCTTGTTTGTCCGTTACCAGCAAGCCATCGGCCATATTTTGCAGGATCACCGATAGCCGGTTGTGCTCATCGGCCAGGTCTTGAGTGCGCCGGCGTACCTCATTAACCAGCCACTGGCTTTGCGATTCGAGTTGGCGTACCAGGCGGGCATTTTGTACGGCGATGGCCGCCTGCCGGGCCAGCGAGTTCAGCGCGCGTGTCTCGCTGGTCGTGTAAGGCAGGCCGGAGCGGCGCGCGCCCAGCATCCACAAGCCCACCATCTGATCGCCGGCGGCGAGGGGAAAGATCAGTGCTGTGTTGGGGCCGACCATCGTATCGAGAATGTTGGCTGGCAGCCAGGCGGGTGGCATCGAGTAGACGATCGGTTCAGCGCCCTGTTCGCGCCATTGGTTCCACAGTTGATCCCACAACAACAGCCGTTCGCGGCCTGCTTGCGTGCCGAGCTGTATCTCGGTGTCGCCGAGCACCTGCAAGTTGCCGCCGCGCGCGCCCACGCGCGCCGGAATCGATTGGGTGAGCAGCGCTTCCACGTCTTCATGGCGAATGGCGCTGCTCAGCTTTTCGGTTGTTTCGGCAAGCAGGGTGGATGCGTCTACGTAATCTGGGTACAACAGCCGGTTGATCGTGCGCGCGGCGCGTTGCTGCCAGAGCCAGAAGAGAGAGACGGTGATCAGTGTGGAGAAAAATGTGGCCGCGCGTGGACTGTCGTGCCCGACGATCTGTTCAAGCAGCGAGTCGAACAGTGCGTTAAGCAAAAAATAGATGCCGGCCAACCCAATCAGGATAAGGGTATACAGCAGGCTGTGCCGGATCAATAAATCGATGTCAAAAAGCCGGTAGCGCACCACAGCAATGGCGACCGTCACCGGTAAGGCGACGATGAAAAAGGATGTGATTTCGATGGTCAGCCAGGCCCGTCCGCTCAGGGCTTCTGGCAGCGCCGTAGCGACGATGTAGGGCAGCAATCCGACTATGCTGCCCCATGCGATCCAGCGAATCTGGCTGCGCACGGTGGCCTCATGCACGGTCAGGTAGGTGTGGACGATGCTGATCACGCCGCCGAGCAGCATCAGTATACTGACCCACAGCAATCCCTGCCAGGCGAGGGCCAGTTTGTTGGCCGGTGTGTGCCCACCGATCAGGCCGATCAGCGCTGAGGCCAGCAGCGTGAAAAAGTGCAGCGCGCGTAGCCAGTTCCGTCGTCTGCTGTGCGGCGGCTGAAACGCGGGTTTGATCACCGGAAAGAGCACAAAGAGGTGCAGAAACGCGCTGCACATGATCGAACGGCCCAGGAATTTGAGCAGGCTCTCGACCACAAACATCCAGGGCGTAACCAGGATCATCGTCTGGACGTGAAGGAGCAAAGCCAGGGTCAGGCCGACGGTGGTGAGGAACAAAAGCTGTGCGGCAGTGTCTTGGGGGCGGGCGATCAGCACGTATCCGCCGACGGCTAGGCTCAATAGAGCCAGCCCGTAAGCGCCCAATCGCCATACGAGCAGCGTGCCGAGAGGAAAGGATGTCAATTTAACCTGGATCGGGACGATCTCGTCCCCCCGGCGCACGCGGTAGGCGATTTCATCACCCACCTTCCAATCGACGCTGGCTCGGCCGCGCAGCGTGTCATCGAGCCAGGCCCACAGGTCGCGTCCCTGGATTTCGATCAGTTGATCGCCAACCTGAAAGCCGCCAGGGTGTTCGTTGAGCACATTGGCCACGCTGAAACCGGACGACGAAAACTCGGACCACAGCACGCCGTCGTAAGGCAGTCGCGCCTGGAGGAGGAGCGAAAAGACCGCGTATCCCAGCGTCAGTATGCCCAGGGTCAGCAGTGCGACTGTCCTGGGCATACGCCACAGGGTGGCCAAAATTCGGGGGATCGTTTGTACGTTTGTGTGCTCTCGAATACCCATTGCTGCCTACGTGTTCACTTCCAATCATCCAGGCCGCGAAAGATATCCTCCAGCCCTTCACGCCACACGTCGTCAAGCGGCACAAAGGGGTTTTCGACAAAGTCCTGGGTCAATTCGTCCAGGTATTCGCGCACTTTAAGCTGTGGGGCCTGATTTTCTAGTTCTTCGATTTGTGCCTCCATCGACGCGAGCAGTTCCTGACAATGCTGTTCCAATTCGGTCAAATCAAAGTCTAGGTGAAACATAAAGTTGATTCGGTTCATCAGATCGTACCAGGCCTTAAAATCGTTTTCGATGCGGATGCCAGGGATAACCGACGAGATAGCCGCAAAGTCGTAGGCGGGCACAAATCCATTCAGGGCAGCCACCTCGACGCCACGCATCTCGGCTCGATCGACGATGTACGAACCGATCGTCGCGCCACCCTCATAGTTGGAAAAGCGCACGGCATAGCGCTCCAGTTCTTCTTTCATCTCGGGCAGGCTATAAATGCACGAAACGTCACGATCTTTGTCGTAGGGTAGTGCACCATATACGCCGCCCAGGATGATCACGCGCTTGGCCCTGAGTGCCTCCACCGCGTCCAGGAACGCTTCGGCGTAACGCCGGACGTTGAGGTGAGGCTCCTGGCCCAAAAAGATGATCACGCCCTTGTTGCGATCCCCAGCCCAAAAGAATTCGTTGGCCTCTTGCTCCATCAGCAGGCGGTAGCCCTCCTCGAATTTGACCCGCGGGCGAAACAGATGGTGCCCGCCCGGCACCTGGAACACGTAAAACCCATCCGGGTCGATCTCGCCAATCTTGCGTGCCTTCATCTTGTCGATCACATAGTCGGGCAGACCCGATGAAATCGATCCGGCGTCGGCCCATTGGTGCCATCCGGCGATCATCACTATTTCTTGGGACGTGGGCGTTTCCCACAGTTCAACCAGTTCATCCATAAGCATATCCTCCGTACCCGTTTGTCTATCAGCATACCACATCGATCATCGATTGTCAACGCAGGCAATGAGGCCATTGCACAGGTTTGTGAACCATCCAAAAATATGATACACTGTTGACAAGGACAAACGACTATGAATCGGGAGGCATCTATGCGTAAAGGGCTGTTTGTCGCCCTGTTTTCGATGTGTGCCGTTTTATTGCTGGCGATGCCCGGCGGTACGGCTCCGCGCGCGCCCGACGTGGCAAACAGCGACCTGGGCTTTTGCTTTGTCTATCACGACAGCCCGGCGTGGCACCAACTGGCTCAGGAAGCCGGCGCGCGGCTCAATCGCTGGCAGTTGAGCTGGTATGAGGTCGAGCGCGTCAAGGGCCAGCTCGATTGGGCCAAGTTCGATTCCCGTGTGAACGAAGACAACGCCTCCGGCTTGACCGTCAGCGCGATTTTGATGGGCACGCCCGATTGGGCGGCGACGCAAGGCACGACGCTCGCCCCCCAGATCAAGGCCGAAGTCAAGGAAGAGCCGTGGACGCTCAAGTCGATGGGCCTGGCCAGCACCAGCGCGTCGACGCCGGTCAACCTTTACCTGCCCTGGGATCACCCCAACAACTACTGGGGGCGCTTTGTCTACCGCACTGTATCTCATTTCAAAGGCAAGATCAAGATTTGGGAGCTTTGGAACGAGCCGGACTGGAACTATTTCTGGACTGGCAGCGCCGCCGACTATTATCAACTGCTCAAGGTGGGCTATCTGGCCGCCAAGGCCGCGGACCCCGATTCAACGGTAGTTTTTGGCGGCCTGTTCCTCTTTGCCAACCCCAACTTTTTTCAGGATGTGCTCGAACTGGCCCGCCAAGACCCAACCGCGTCTGCCCACAACTATTATTTCGATGCGATGCCCATTCACCTCTACAGTCGCTCTTCGCAGACCTATGACAATGTGGCCTGGCTGCGCTGGCGGATGGGGATCAAGGGCATTGACAAACCGATCTGGATCAATGAGACCGGTGTGCCGGTGTGGAATGACGGCGTCGGCCCCGGCTACCAGTATGAGTGGAGCGTCACCCATGACGAGCAGGCGTCATACCTGGTGCAGGCCTACGCCAACGCCCTTGCTGCCGGGGTGGACAAGTTTTTCGTCTTTCGCCTCCACGACTCGAATCTGTGGGAGGCCTACGGCCTGGTCAAAAACGACCTCTCGCGCCGATCCTCTTTTGATACGTTTGAGATGATCAACACCTATTTCCGCGATCCAGCCTGGACGACACGGCGGCGCGTCGGTGGAGTGGTAGTCGTCACCCTCTATGGCACGCCCCAGGGCAAGGTCACGGTGATCTGGAACGAGCTACCCACGGCGGGCAGTTATGCCTTTTCGGCGATCATGGGCACGGCGCTGCGGCTCGACAAGACCGGGCGCGCGCAGACTCTGTTCCCCCAGAACGGCCAATATGCCGTCAACCTGTCCGGCGCGACGGCCAGCCTGCCCAGCAACCGCAACGATTACATCGTTGGCGGCGAGCCGGTGATCATCGTCGAGCCGGATACCATCGTGCCCCAGGCGCGCGTCGATGCGCTGCCCGATCAGAGCATTCAGGCCGGGTTTGTGGTGCGCTGGAGCGGCACGGATGACGCCGGCGGCATCCTCAGCTATGACGTGCAGGTGCGCGACGGGGACAACGGCGTGTGGAGCGACTGGTTGAGCTGGACGTCGCTGACCTCAGCGACGTTCAGCGGCCTGGATGGGCACACCTATTATTTCCGCGCCCGCGCGCGCGACCGGGCGGGCAATACGGGCAGTTATCCCGATCAGCCCCAGGCGTGGATTACTCTGCATCTCGCAACGGCTACGCCGTTGCCGACGCCGACGGCGACCCCATCACCTACGCCAACTGCAACACCATTGCCGACGGCGACCCCGCTGCCCACGCCGACGGAGACGAGCACTCTGGTGCCCACCAACCAACCGACGCCCACTGCGACTGTGCAGCCATCGTCGACACCTGCCTGGACACCGTCGCCCACAGTCGCACCCTGCACCGAACTGCTGCCCAACGGCGGCTTTGAATCCGAGAGCGACTGGTTTGTCTTTAACACTGCCTATCCGGCAGACTGGGTGAGTACGCCGGTTCGAAGCGGCGCGCGCGCGCTGCGCACGGGCATCGACAACCCGACCCTCAACGTCTATACCTATTCATCGGTCGAACAAACGCTGATGCTACCTTTTGATGCACAAAATATCACCCTGAGTTACTGGTATCGCTCTCAGGTCGACAGCGGCGATTACGCATACATTTTTATGCGCCCTCAAGATGCAGGGTGGAACCTGCTCGAAATCATCCGCTGGAACGCCGAAGCGTGGACGCAGGGCGTGCACAATCTGAGCGCCTACGCCGGGCAGACGATCACCGTGCGCATCGGCACCTTTAACAACGGGCGCGACAACCGCTCGTGGATGTACGTCGATGATGTGTCAATTTTGACCTGCCGCGACCAATCGATGCCGCTGCCCACTGCAACTGCTACGCCGTTGCCCACGCCAACGGCGACACTCGTCCCACCGACTGCTACTCCAACATCCACTGCAACTGCGACGCCGTCATTGACGCCGACGTCCACGTCGACGCCTACGCCTACATCAACCGCGACGTCGACGGCCACAGCTACACCGACCGCCACGGCTACGCAATTACCGACGTCGACACCTACAGTGACGTTGGAGCCCACCTTTACTGCCATGCCAACCGTTTCTCCTTGCACGGAAATCGCCGTCAATGGCGGGTTTGAGCGCGACGACGGCTGGGAGATCGCCAATACGCCCTACAAGGCGCGCTACAGCGAGGCCGTCGTTTACAGCGGACAGCGATCGATGCAGTTGGGCATCAGTGATCCAGGTCAAAACCAGTTCAGCTATTCGTCGGCCGAGCAGCAGTTTGTGGTGCCGGCCGGCGTCAAGGCCACGCTGCGCTGGTGGTACACATTGCCTCAGAGCGGCGGCAGCAGCGATTACGGCTATTTTTTGCTCCTTCCCGATGGCGGCTCGTGGCGTATCATTCGCGTTGTAGGCGATCGTACTGATGGCTGGACGCCGATCGAGGTTGATGTCAGCCATTACGCGGGACAGGCCTTTACGCTGCGCCTCGGGATGCGCAACGACGGGGCCGGGGATGGCGCGTCGGCGGTGATGTATGTGGACGAACTGTCGTTGCAGTCCTGTCAGCCCTGAGAAAACGGCCTGTCAGCCCTGAGAAAACGGCCTGTCAGCCCTGAGAAAACGGCCTGTCAGCCCTGAGAAAAAGGCCTGTCAGCCCTGAGAAAAAGGAGATGTGAGATGAGCCGAATGCTGACTCGAGCGGAGCGATTGCGCGCCATCGAACGGATGCTGTTTGTTTCATCCGAGGGTTTGCGCGTGCAAGATATTGCCGAAAAGTGTGGCGCCAATCGGCGGACGATTTATCGCGACCTGGACCTGCTCAGCGTGAGCGGTGTGCCGATCTGGCAGGAGGGCGGGCGGTTTGGCATCGAACGCGAGCACTATTTGACCACTGTGCGCCTTAATTTCAACGAGGCGATTGCCCTGTATATGGCCGCGCGCCTGCTGGCCCGGCACTCGGATGAGCATAACCCACATGTCGTCACTGCGTTGGACAAACTCGCCACTGCACTGCCCGACCCGGTCAGCGAGCACATTGCCCGCACGGCCGCCTACGTGCGCAAGCGACCGGTCAATGACCCGTATATCCAGGTGCTGGAAGCGATCACCCTGGCCTGGTCGCTGCGGCGTAAGGTGCGGCTGTGGTATCACTCGCCGCGCAGTGGACAGGTGCGACAACGCGATTTTGCGCCTTATTTCATTGAACCGTCAGGGATTGGCTATGCCTGTTATGCCATCGGCTTTGACGACTGGAGTGGCGAGATGCGCACCTTTAAACTGGAGCGGCTGGAACGCGCCCAGGTGCTCGATCAAACCTACATCATACCCGACGATTTCGATCCCAATCAGTATTTGGAGACAAGCTGGGGCATTATGCATGGTGAAGAGCAGGTCGAGGTGGTGTTGCAGTTTGCTCCGTCGGTGACGTCGCGGGTCAAAGAATCCATGTGGCATCCCTCGCAAGAGATCGACGATCTCAAGGATGGCGGCTGCTTGTTTACCGTTTACGTCTCGGAGCCAAAAGAAATGCACCCCTGGATTCGGAGTTGGGGTGCTGAAGTGGAAGTGATCTCGCCGCCGTCGTTGCGGCAGATCATCGCTGAAGAGGCAGCGCGGATGGCCGCACTGTATGGGGGAATCAGGTAGGACGGGATTTTGACCCTTCCCCATCATTCAAAAGTTTCTTCTTCGCCTTCGTTTTCCGGGGTCAGATTGGCAGCGATGGAAATCACAAATTCGACTGTTGTGCCTTGTCCCGGCTTGGAGTTGAGGTAAAAGGTGCCCTGCATCATTTCCACGCGCTCGCGCATATTGATCAATCCCAGACTGCCCAGCGATTCATAATGCATCTGTATGTCAACCACATCAAACCCGTCGCCATCGTCGCGCACGGACACGTCGATCTTGTCGGCGATGCGGCGCAGGGTGATCCAGATATTGTCGGCGTTGGCGTGCTTTTTGGTATTGCCGATCGCCTCCTGGATCACGGCAAAGATCGAAGATTCGGCCTGCTTGCTGAGGCGGGGGATGTTTTCGTGCGCGGCCAGGTACACAGTAAAATGTTCTGTCTCGTTCAACCGTCCGCAATAGACCTCCAGGGCGGGCAAAAGTCCTTTGGTTTCCAGCACCACCGGGCGCAGGTCAAACATCATGGTGCGCAATTGGTGCATTGCCTGATCCGCCGTTTCTTTAACCCTCGCCAACTCGGTTTCGGCCATTTCTGGTTCTCGATGAAGCAGTTGCTGGATGAACTGGATGTTCATCCCAATTGCAGCGACGAGTTGAGTGGGGCCATCGTGCAGGTCGCGCGCCAAGCGGCGGCGTACGTCTTCTTCGACGGCCAGCAGTCGGTCTCTCTCTTCGCGTAGCGCTCGATACAACTGTGCATTGCGGATGGCAAAAGCTGATTGTGCGGCAAAAGCACCCAGCAGCTCCTTGTCCGACTCGTCAAAAACCTCACCGCTGGCTTTGTTGACGATCTGGATGACGCCGATGGTTTTGCCAAAGACGAACATTGGTGCGGTGATCAGAGAAGTGGTCTGAAAGTTGACGCGCTTGCCAATGGCGGGGTTAAAGTGCTCATCTTGTTGTGTGTCATTGACGATCATCGTCTCGCGGTGATCGAGAACCCAGCCGGCAATGCCTTGATGGCGGGGCATCCGCGTTTTGAGCAGTTGCTCGCCACCACCCCCTTCGACAACCTCAAAGACCAGGTCATCGGTGGTTGGGTCGAGCAAGAGCAGCGATCCGGCTTTGGCCTCCATCACTTCGACGGCGCAGCTCAAAATGTTGCGCAGCAGACGATCCGAGTCCAGTTCCCAGGCGATCTGTTGGCTCAATTGCAGCAGGGTGTGAAACCGCCCGATCTGATGCTGTAATGTCTCAAGCTGCTGTTCGACCGATTCCGATGCGTCTTGTGCAGGGTTCATTGGTTCGGTCATATCTTCTCCTTGGTGCAGACGTTCTCCCTGTTCCTCCCCCGATAACCTTACATATATTGTACACTAAACGTCGAGTTGCGCAAGTTGGTAGCTGTCAGGGGAGCGTTTGCCTACGGGGGCTTGGAGCAACAAGGAGAGTGCCCCCAAGAATAAACGTTTTCCCCCGCTGTCGGGCATTTGAATTTTCCTGGTGCCGATAGTATAATCTCCGCGATGACACATCGAACGTATTTTCGCTGGTTGCTTGCATTTTGGCTCTTGCTTTTGCTCCTCGTCCGCCCGCCAGTGACCGATGCGCAGGCAGAGCGGCTGGTGCTGGCCTTTTATTACGCCTGGTATGATGACAACACCTGGGCCGCCGATCAGGTGCCGGATATGCCCCTGTCACCCTATCGTTCTGCCGATCGGGCAACGATCGAACGGCATGTGAGTGAGGCGCGGTCGGCGGGTATTGATGCGTTTGTTCAGTCCTGGTATGGGCCGGGCGACAACCCCACCGAGCGCAATTTCAAGACCCTGCTCGACGTAGCTCAGGCCGCCGGATTTAAAGCCACAGTCGATCTGGAAGTGGGATCGCCGCTGATCCACAATCTGGACGATCTCAAAAGCGCTCTGCGACACGTGATCGACGTTCACGCGGGACACCCGGCATTTTTGCGTTACGGTGGCAAGCCGGTGATCTTGTTCTGGCAAAACAACCGGCACTCGCTTAACACGTGGCAGGCGATCCGCGCCGAGATCGATCCACAACGGCAGGCCATCTGGATTGCCGAGGGCGACGATCCGCGCTGGCTGGGTGTGTTCGACGGGCTACACATGTACACGATCACCTGGGCAGTGAATACCAACCCCGAGTACACGGCGAGCAAAATGCGCAAGCGCGTCGACGAATACAATGCCGTTCACAGCACACAACGCTCCTGGGTGGCGACGGCCATGCCCGGCTATGACGATACCTACGTCGCCGGGCGCGCAAACACGTATGTCTATCCGCGCAGCACAGAGTATTACCGCGAAACCTGGAACGCGGCGATGTCGAGCGCGCCTGAAATGATCATCATAACCAGCTATAACGAGTGGTGCGAAGGCACCATGATCGAACCAAGTGTGACCTATGGCCGTACCTATCTCGATCTGACGCGCGAGCTGGCAGCGCTGTACAAGGGGAGCAGTGTTCCGTCGGTGGCGATATCTACTGCGACTGCGTTGCCGACAGATACACCGACGGCAGTGCCTACCGCGACAGTGTCGCCAACGGATACGCCGTTTCCATCTCCAACGCCATCGCCGACATTGACGCCAACGTTGGTGATGCCAACCAATACACCCATGCTGCCAACGCCGACGGCCACATCGCGGCCGACGTCTACCGCAACACCTGTGCCCACGGCGACGGATACGCCTATCAAGACAGCGACGATTGCCGCGACAGCAACGGCGTCATTCACGCCGCCGGCTACGTCCCTGCCGGATGTAGCGTCACCCCCATGCTGGGGTGCGACGGGGTGGGTTGTCGGCCTGTTGGGATGGATTGTTTTCAGATGCAAATTCAGAGTTTGCTGAAAAAAGCTCGCCAGGGTGCCCGTCACTCGAACGAAATTGAATATGGTTATGCTTTAGATATGCTTTAATTTGTCCAAGTTGTGGGCCACGCTGGCGCAAATAAAAGGGCCGCGCTCGAGCGCGGCCCTTTTCGTTCTTGCTGTCTAGCCTTTGCTGGGAAGGTAGCGAGCCAGCTTTTGGGCCAGGTTGGATAGGGGCAGGCTTTGCAGCCAAACCTTGCCCGGTCCGGTCAGGGTTGCCAGAAATAGGCCTTCCCCGCCGAAAAGCATGTTGGCTACACCTTTGACCATGGTGATGTCGTAATTGACCGTCGGCTCGTATAGGGCCAGGTGTCCTGGATCGACTTTCATCACTTGCCCGGCCTTGAGGTCGTATTCACGGACTTCGCCCGCAACTTCTAGAAAAACGGTGCCCGGCCCGGTGACCTTTTGCAAGACGAACCCCTCGCCGCCGAACAACCCTGCGCCCAGCTTTTTGCGAAAGTGCATTTCCAGCTTGACCGTGTCCTGAGCACACATAAACGAGTCTTTTTGGCAGATCAGGCTTCGACCGGCTTCGAGCGTAAAGTCCAAAACCTTGCCCGGTGCCTCTGGCGTAAAGGTGATTAGCCCCCATTCGCTCTGGCAGGTGTAGGTAGTCATAAACAGCGATTCTCCTGCCAGTGTGCGCCCCAACCCCTTGAGCAGACCACCTTTGGTGTTGGTCTCCATCTCAATGTTGCCGGACATCCAGGCCATGCCCCCTGATTCGGTATAGATCGACTCACCTTGCCGGAGCTGAACATCCAGCGTTTGCATCACAGTTCCGTGAATTTTATATTCCATTTTCCACCTTTGCAAGAGTTAGCTTTGCTTGCCCTCAACGGCACACATCAGAATCGCCGCCGCGATGCCCAGCCGTTTGTCGAGCAGGCCTTGTGTGTCGGGCGAAAAGTCGATGGCAATCTTGGTTACGAAGGGGTTGATGTTCTGCTTCATCGTGCCGACCGATGTTTCGCCGATGGTCATATTGTAGGTCTGAGGAAACAGGTTGACCAGGAAGCGGCGCACCAATGCGAGCAGCATGCTGTCTTCTTGAATTTTGCCGACTGGCTGGTCGCCGGCGCCCAGGATCAGCCATTCATCCTTGAGGATCGACTTGAGGCCCTGTCGCTTGAGCGCGCCGACTTTTTCGCCGGTTTGAACGTCGGTCACGTCATAGGTCGCCGAAACGTCCATAATCTGCCGCGCCTGGATGCTGAGCAGTTCGGTTTGCATCGCTTCGCCTTCATAGACGCGGATGTCCTCTTTGAGCTTGAAGGCTTTCATCTTGGAAAACATCACGACCTGCTCGCTGGGGTCGTACACGTGGAACGATGCGCCTACAAGCTGAAGCACCTTACGACGAACGGTATACTGGGAATGTTGCAGTTGCATGTTCATACTCCTTTGACAAGAAATGATTTCACGGGTAAAGCGTACATCCATTGTAAATCAGCTTGCCATCGGTTGTCAAGGTATGAAACAACAAAAATCCCCCATTTCCCTGACACGTGCGGTCAGAAAACGGGGGATGAGGGTTTTGTTCAAACAGAGCGGCTCAAGCCGTTTTGTTTGACAGGTGTTTATAGCTTGTCCATCCGTGGATCATAGTCAGCCGGTTTTTTTGTGACGCTAAACTTGGGCATTGGCTCGTTGTAGGCACGGGTGCCGAAAAGCGAGTAGACCACTGCGCCAAAGCTCAACACCCATACCACCAGACTGATCGCCCAGCCGATGCAGGGTACCATCCCCAGCACTGACAGTGTGGGCAGACCGATAGCTACCGCTGCGACCGGATTGGGTTCTTTTTTGCTCAACGCACGCAGCAACTTGGTGCCAAAGAGCAACCCGGCAGCGATCCAACCAAAGAGCAGCCCCACACCGGCGACGAGCAGCAGCAGCGCCGAGACCGGGATCAGGCAGACGGTTACCGCCATGATGACGGCAGCAATCGGGACGGCGATGAATGCGATGACGCCACTGCCAAAGCTCTGTACCGGGGCCTTGACCATCATCTCGGCCACCGTGTCGGTGTGACGCGGGATAAAGACGACGACCAGGATGCCCAGCACGGTAATCACCAGGATGCCAAAGATCGTGCGGAAAAAGTCACCCACGCCGGACAGAAAACCACCGTCGTGGTACGTGCGCACGATGCGTGGCTGCGGGATATCCGGGACGCGCGGCACTTCGGGAACTCTCGGCACTTCAGGAATTTTGGGTATACTTGGCGGTACAAAGGGAACTCCTTCGATCACGTCGCCACGTACGTCCGAGCCTTCTTTGCGGTTCACGTTGCCGCCGATCACCTTCAGATCGCCGCGAATGACTGCATCTTTGTGCAGGGTGACGTTGCCGCCCCACACGGTCACATCGCCATCGATCTCGCCGTAAACGTCCAGGTTGCCGCCAAAGATGTGAGCGCTGCCCTTGACTTCACTACCCTCTTTGAGCGTGACGTTGCCGCCATAGACGAACAACTCGCCTTTGATCTCTTCGTCTTCTCCAAGCGTATAGTCGTTGCCAAAGATGACCACGTCGCCGGGGCCGTCGGCCAGGACTGGCGTGCTCGTCGTGCCGAACAAGACCACGGCCAAAAGCACTGCGGTCATTAAGGTTGCGCCGAGTTTGCGCAAGATTTTCATTGGAACCTCCTCATTTTACTTCCACACTGGACAATCCGACATCAAGGTCGATGTCCAGTTTCAATTCTGAATTTTCATATATGTCGTTTGCGTAACACTCACCCTGTCGGGACAGGTCGTCATAGTTGCCGCTTTTCAGGTCGCCGGGACACACCCGAACACCAATGTCGCGCGGGATTCGCAGAACGATATGACTGACGCCAGATTTGATTTTCACCGCTGCCGACCGCTGCCAGTCGCCGCGCAGGTCGAACTCGTAGGTGCCCACGCCGCCGTCGAAGGCCAGTTCCTGGAGGTTGGCATTGCCCAGGCTGATGAATTCCAGCCGCGCAGCACCGCTGCGGACGGTCATCAACTCGAGTTCTGCCGGGTTAAGCTCCTCGAAACGGACCTTCATATCGGCTGCACCGGCATTCAAGTTCAAGCCGGTGATGCGCAGCCCACCGAACGCCAGTTCACCTTCGCTGGCGCCGACATCGACGATCAGATCAAACGGTATGT
>JAFGEY010000188.1 GCA_016931365.1 Anaerolineae bacterium | reverse complement strand
GCAGCCCACCGATCGCCTGGCCGAGTCCCCAGTCGGCGCGCGCCGGCTTGACTGAAACCACAACCACCGCCTGGTAGATATTCTGCATAAAGAACTTGCTGTAAAACGCGGCCGCGCCGGCCGCGAGCACAGCCAACAAGATGACGATCCAGCCTCGAATGCGCACGATGCGAATATACTCTTTGAGTTCCAATATAGCATCCTCCCACGTGGCGACCTTCCCGGAAGCTCCCGCAACTTTGGCAATGCGCTTTATGTTGCTTGCTGCCAGCTTGGAAGGTTCGATATTTCGAGGTGGTATTCTACCACATGAGTGGGCAAGGGGCAAGTTGTTTGAGTGTGGTGATTTGACACCCTGCGCATTTCGGCGCATAATTTGTCATCCCTCTATGTCTAATGTCTCTATAACCCAGCATGCATTTGTAAAGGAGTTAACGATTCGCTATGGACAGACCAACTGCAACCCCTAAACTCAACTACGGCAAGACATTTCTCATCGGGTTCGGTTTTTTTGGTATCAGCGTGATGTGGACCCTGTACAACGCTTACGTGCCCATTTTTTTGCAGGCCGGGAACCCCGATTTTGCGGCTGCCGGAGAGATCGGTTTTGGTTTCAAGCCGGGCCTCACTGGCTTTATCATGACCCTCGATAACATTGCCGCGTTCTTTCTGCTGCCCCTCATCGGCGTGTGGTCGGATCGGGTGTGGACGCGCCTGGGGCGGCGGATGCCCTTCATTCTCGTCCTCGCGCCGATCTCGATAGCCGCCTTTATCTTGATCCCGACCGCAGTGGGGATGATTCCGGTCGCGTTGAACGGGCAGGCGGGAGAACCGGGCGGGCCGCTCGCGCTGTTTATGCTCGCCATCGGATTGTTCTTGCTGGCGATGGCCGGCTTTCGCACGCCCGTGATTGCGCTGATGCCTGATCTCACACCCAGTTCGTTGCGTTCGCAGGCCAATGGCATCATCAACATGATGGGCGGTATCGGTACGTTGATTGCGACGCTGGGCAGCAGCCTGCTCTACAAGATGGGGCGGATCACGCCGTTTGTATTCGGCGGCGTGCTGATGGTAGCGGCGGTGCTGATGCTGTTCGTCTTTGTCAGAGAACGGCGCGAGTCTGCTGTGGCTGCCGTTGATGAGGAGGAGGGGTTCCACGCGCTGCGCGGCATCCGGCGTGTGTCGCCCGAGTCTCGGCGCAGCCTGTGGTTCCTGATGGGTGCCATCTTTAGCTGGTTTGTGGGCTATAATGCCACGGAAACTTTTTTGACTTCGTATGGCGTCACTGTGTTGGGCATCTCGATCGGGCAAGCGCCGCTCTTGTTGGGTGTCGCCTCCTTGACCTTTCTGCTCTTTGCCGTGCCCGCCGGGTACATCGCTGCACGTTTCGGTCGCCGCAGAACCATCATCACCGGCCTGATCGTGTTTGGCGCGCTGCTGCTGCTCAACTTTTTCCTGCGCAATGCCGCGCTCATCTGGCCGATTATGGGCATCGGTGGGCTAGGTTGGGCGCTGGTGAACATCAACTCGCTGCCGATGGTGGTGGATACCGCGGCCTCCGACGCGGACGTAGGGACGTACACCGGGTTGTACTATATCGCCTCGCAGTTGGCGGCGATCGTCGGCCCCATCCTCAACGGCCATATTGTAGAGTGGTTTGGCAACAATTACAACCTGATCTTTGTCGTCACTCCGCTCTTTTTCTTGTTCGCCATCCTGTGCATGCTGCAGGTGACCAAGGGGGAGGCCAAGCCCAATTCTTAGGAGGCTGCTGAAAAAGTCCATGATCTTTCTTGAATTGAAATCACTTTGGCACAATGGGTAAGCTCGTGTATAATCATTGTGGATCGCTCGGCTTTTTTGCTCTGGGGGTCGCCTGGATTTGATCTGGCCGCACGGTCAGCGCCGTTTGGGCCAGACTATCCCATCAAAAGGATCGGAGGCCAAAATGGACGCTCTTCTCGGCAAGCTGCTTGACAACACCTATCGCATTGATCAATTGCTGGGGCGGGGTGGCATGGGCGCCGTCTACAAAGCGCGTGACATCGCGCTAAACCGCGACGCGGCGATCAAAGTCATGCATGCCTATCTGACCGAGGAAGGCGATTTCCGCGCCCGCTTTTTGCAGGAGGCCCGCGCCATCGCAGCCCTCGACCATCCTGGCATTGTCCACATCTATGCCTTTGGCCAGGATCAGGGATTGCTTTACATTGTGATGGACTTTATCTCCGGCCAGTCTCTCCAGGCCTGGCTCAAGCGGCTGGCTGACGAGAAGAAAATCGTTGCCCTCAGCGAGAGCCTGACCATCATCCGCCGGGTGGCCTGGGCACTCTACTTTGCCCACGAAAAGGGGATCATTCACCGCGACATCAAACCGGCCAACATCATGCTCAAACCCACCGATCCGGCCCTGCGCGAGCCGGGCGATCTGCCTTTTCAGCCTGTACTGACCGATTTTGGCCTGGCCAAGCTGGCCGAAGGAGGCATCCAAACCAGCACCGGGATGACCATGGGCACGCCGGCCTATATGTCGCCCGAACAGTGTATGGGCCTGGAGCCTGATCCTCGCTCTGACATCTATTCGCTGGGCATCGTCCTGTATCAAATGGTCACGGGGCGAGTGCCCTTTGACATCAAGTCGCTCACGGAGGCCATTCGCCGCCATACGCAAGAGCCGCCGCCGCCGCCCCGCTCGATCAACTCATCCATTCCTGTTCAAGTAGAGAATATCATCTTGCGCGCCCTGGCCAAGCGGCGCGAGGACCGTTTTGCCAGCGCCCTCGAGATGGCCGATGCGCTCAAAAAGACTATACCCAGTATTCCTGAAGGACTGACGGTGTCTCCCACACAGTCCCAGGGCGCGACGCCCTACATCAGCCTGATGACCCGTCTGGCCGAAGCGGGCGCGGCCCCAGTTGCTCCATCCAGCGATGTGTGGGATGCCGTTCCGCCGGCCGCGCAGTCCGGGGCGACGTTGGTGATCGTCACTCCGAGCGGCGAGACCCGCCGCATGCCTCTTGGCGGCGAACTCTACCGCCAAGGCAAGCTCTCGCTCAACATCGGCCGCACCGAAGGCAACGATATTCAATTGGCCGACCCGAACGTCTCCCGTCACCACACACGCATTGATTTTGACGGGCAGGCGTTCACCGTCACCGATCTGAACAGCACCAACGGCACTTTTCTGGGCAACTCCCGGCTGCTGCCCGGCGTCGGACAGGCCTGGCCGCCAGATGTCCAACTGCGCATTGGCGGGCACTGGCTCAAGTTCGAGCTTCGGGCGGCCGTGGTTCCCACCCACCTGGACATGCCAACCGTGTCCCCGCCGACGGTTGAATCCATGCGGGCTATGCCACCGGCGGCGGCCCGGCCGGCGGCGACGCTCGACCCGACAAACATCACCGTCGAAGCCGGGCAGAGCGCGCCGGCCCGCCTGCGCATCCTCAACCAGGGCAGTCAGGTGGACCACTTTGCGGCGACTGTTGAGGGCATTCCACCCTCCTGGGTCGTGGCGCCCAAAGAATCGCTGCGCCTCACGCCCAACGAAGAAGGCGTCATCTCGCTCAACTTTCGCCCTCCCCGCGAATCGCAAAGCAGCGCCGGACTGCATCCGCTGACCATCTGCGTCCAGGCCCAAGCGGCTGCCGGACAGTCTGTCCTGGCCGGCGGCACATTGACCGTCGCGCCGTTTCACGAGTTTACCGCGCAACTTGCGCCGCAGCAGATCACGACCAATGCAGCCCGCCTGGAGTTGGTTAACAAGGGCAATGCCCCTATCAACCTGTCCATCTCGGCCACTGACCCGGCGGAGGCGCTCCTGATCCAGGCCGACCCACAGGTGGCTTTGCAGGCCGGCGAGAAAAAGACCATCGCCGTGAGCGCCAGGCCCAAGAAGGGCCGCCCGCTGCTCGGTATGACGCAGCGGCTGCCTTTTGAGGTGACGATCGCTGCGATGGGCAAAGCGCTCAAGCAAGGGGCTACCCTGATCGTCCGGCCAATCATTCCGGCCTGGGTACTGCCGGTGGTGGGATTGCTGCTAGCGCTGATCTGCGTTGGCGGCGCGCTCGGCTACAAAGTCTACAACGACAACCTGAACGCGACGACCACCGCCACTGCCGCAACGGCAGTGGCGGCAGTGACCATGACCGCCGTCACTGACAGCGATAAAGATGGCCTGACCGATGCGCAAGAGGCCCAGTTGGGCACTGATCCGTTCAAGGCCGACACGGACGGCGACGGCCTGAATGACAAGGATGAAGCGGGCTACAAGACCAATCCGCTGGTCGCTGATACCGATGGCGATGGGTTGTCTGATGGTGACGAGATTGCCTATAAAGCGGACCCGCTGGCGATAGATTCGGACGGCGACACGCTCCCCGATGGCAAAGAGGTGGCCGAACTGCATACCAGCCCGATCAATCCCGACACCGACGGCGACGGCAAAAACGACAATGTGGACGATGACCCCGGCAAGCTGCCCACCCTGACGCCGACGCCGACCTTGACGCCAACGCCCACTGGCACGCCTGTGCCTACCGACACGCCGACGCCGACGGCAACGCCGACAAACACACCCTTGCCCGATCCATCCGTTTCCATCAGCGCCGACCGGACGACGATCGATCAGAGCGAAACTAAATGCGCCAAATTGAGCTGGGACATCCAGAACGCGCAGGCCGTGTATCTGAACAGCGACGCCGTTGCCCCTAAAGGTGAAAAAGAAGTCTGTCCCGACGCCACCACCACATATACCTGGAGCATTACCAAACTCGATGGCCAACAGATGGAGCAAAGCATCCAGATCCAAGTGATCACCCTGGGTTCCACGATGGATCATTATGTCGGCAGTTGGACGGTGACGGAGAGCAGCGCTACGCCATCCACGTCCAAGGTGACCGGCCTGAGCGCGGAAAAAGTGGATGACAAAACAGCCACCGTTACCGTGTATGCTACCTGCGAGGGCGGCACATCTTGTGACTGGGAGCCGATCCAGGCAACGCTCGCCGCATCCAAGTTGACTGGCAGTCAAGGAATGGTCAAGGGGACGAGGCAGATCACCCTGACGCGCTCAGACGACAAGCTCCTGGTCGAGGTCGTCGTGAACATGGGGACTTATGGCCGATCTACCACCATTTATACCATGTCGCGCGTTTCTATTGTCAGACCACGCATCACAGTCGGCCCCATCAAGCCGCCGGTGCGCGTGACCGTGATCGCTCCGACCAAGGTTCCGTAAAGAGGATGCAACGCTATGACAATTGAAGACAACAAGAGACTTGTTCGTCGCTATTTTGAAGATGCACCGTTCAATCCTGCCGCCTGCGATGAAATCTTGGCGCCCCGCTTCCAATTTCATACGATCATGCATGCAAGCGTCACGCCTCAAGTCGTGGAATCTGGCCCCGACAGCGAAAAGGCTGCGTATGAGCGGTACAAGGCGACGTTTGGAGAGTGGCACTTTAAAATTGAAGAGATGATCGCCGAAGACGATCGTGTTATGGTTCGATGAACCAGTCACGGCGTCCATATGGGTGAGTTGAATGGCCTTCCTCCGACGGGTAAGCCAATAACGAATTCGGGCATCAATATTTTTCGTGTAGCTGATGGCAAGATCGTGGAAGTCTGGGATATTTTTGATCGATTATGGGAGTGGCAGCAACTCGGCGTCTTGCCTGAACTCAAGAACGCTATTGCCAGAGCCAGAGAAGCCATGTTGTCACAACAGGGCAAGCCGGACTAAACACTGGAAGGTCAACGTGCCCAACACCTACGCGCAGCCCAACGCTCGGTGACGCATAGCCGACGCCAAAGCCATTATCTGCTTACTGCGGCAGCGAACGCAAGTTCGTTGCCTGGGACAATCTGCAAGTGTGGGGGAGATTCTGGCGGTACACTCGACCGCAGCGGTGAACCTTGCCGCAATAGCTTGAGGTGACTTGCTATGAATGAACCGCACGATCCGATCAGAACATCGGCTGGTAACAGCGAGCATACTGACCTGACCCAGTCGGCGCTTGAAGCGGTCACAGGCCATCTGAGTGCCCTGCAAACCGAGTGCGCGCAAATTCGTTCCTGGCTAGAAAGCGCCCGTCATCAGCTTGCTCAGCAAGAGGCGCAAATCGACCGGCATCTTTGCCAAGCGGCTGCTTTGATGGAGCAATTCCGCAACAGCGCGCTGGCGGTGAACCTGGCCGCGGCGGTGGACTTGGCCGCCCGCGTCCCCGTGTCTGACCTCGATCAAAAAGAAAACTCTCCCCTCACTCTGCGCATTCACACCTTTGCTCAATTCCAGGTCTGCTACAACGATCAGGTGCTCATTCTTGGCAGCGGCAAAAAGAGCGGCGCGATTTTACGCTATCTGTTGACCCGGTCAGAACGGTGTGCGGCCAAAGAGACACTGCTAGAGCTTTTCTGGCCCGGCGAACCCGCTGACAAGGCCAATCATAAACTGCACATTGCCATCAGTGCACTGCGGCAGGTGTTGAACAAGGCGCTGGAGATAGACCAGGCCCTTGGTTTTGAGGACGAGCGCTATTTTCTCAACCCGGCGATTCACGTTTGGCTCGACGCGGACGAGTTCGTTGGTTGTTTTCATATGGGGCAGCAATTAGAACAGCAGGGCCATATGGTGGAAGCGGTTGCTCAATATGAGGTCGGGCGCTCTCTTTGTCGCGGTGATTTTTTGGCTGAAGACCTGTATGCCGACTGGGCCGCCGCGCCGCGCGCCCGTCTGGAAGAGATGGTCCTGACGCTGCTGGGCCGCCTGGCTGCCTGTTATTTTGACCAGAGGCGTTTTGAAGAGAGCATTGCTTGCTGCCGCCAGATTGTGAGCAAAGACAGCTTTCGCGAAGATGCGTATCGCCAATTGATGCAGTGCTACTGCCGTATGGGACAGCGCAACCAGGCGCTGCGCGAGTTCCATCTATGCGCCCAGACCTTGCAACGAGAGTTGGGCGTATCTCCAATGCGCGAGACCGTTGCCCTCTATGAGCAAATCGCGCGCGAAGAGTAAGATCTTGCTGGAAGCTTGAATCTTTTAGAAAGGTAGTTGTTCTATAGTTTGAACAGACCTGCCGGCCCGGCAGGTCTGTTTTTTAGAGCCAAAATGGAGCGATTTCAGAGCGGTCCTGGAGCATCCTCTGTTACACTTGAGGAGAGAGGAACTATGGGCCGATATGTCTCTTACGTCGTTCAAAGCTGGCAAGGCGATGGCAGCGAACCGATGCGCTGGCAGGTTCGTCGCGTTCAAGGCGAAGAGGAAATGCGCTTTCCTGATGCCTCTTTTGTAGTCAGGGCATGGGTAGACGACCAGGAACAGGTGGTGCGCTGTATCGTCCATCACGTGCAGAGCGGGCGCGAGGTGCAGTTTCAGAGCGGTGAGCGGGCTATCGAGTTTATTCGCGCCTGGATGAAGACCGAGCTTCCCGTGACGTCGAATACGGAGGTGCTTTCAGATGGCCCAGCCCTTTGAAACCAGCCTTGAGCATCTCCACGCGGAACTGGCTCGCCTCGATCTGCTGCTCCAGCGCGAAATCTGGCGCTGGCGGCAGTCGGCGGCGCACGGCTCGCCGGATGACCAGGAGTTTCGCGGCATCTATGTCGCCGACGCCGAGATAGATGCCATTTTGAGCGGCATTTATCCGGGCAGCGATCAAGTGGCCCGCCAGGCCGCCGGCCAACCAGTGGAGACTGCCTTTGACCAGGCATTGGAGCGTGCGGCAGCCGAAATCGCTGAGCGAAAAGCGGCATCTCTCCAGCAGGGCATCCCTTTGCGCCTGGTTCAGTTGCAAAGGTTGTTTGGCCTGGATGATTTTGACGTGGACGTGCTGCTGATTGCCCTGCTGCCCGAGATCGATCTGCGATACGAGCGCATCTATGCCTATTTGCAGGACGATATGACCCGTAAATGCCCCGCTGTCTCTCTGACATTGAACCTGCTCTGTGCCACGCCGGGCGACCGTCTGGCAGCGCGAGCGCATTTTTGGCTCAATGCACCTCTGCTGCGACACCATTTGATTACTCTGTTGGGCAACCCCGCCCGCCCGTATCCTCCGCTGCTGGCTCAAGACATCAAGCCCGATGCGCGGATCGTCGAGTTGCTCCTGGCCGAGTCCATCATGGGTAGGGGCGAGGCATCCCCAGAAAGAACCTGTTTATCCAGCATAGCTCCTCTATCCCGGCCTTCTGGTCAACTAGCTACCAGCAAGGGATGCCTCGCCCTTACGGATGCCCGCCTGCGCAATTTTTGCGACCTGACCCACGTTTCTGTCACGCCGGTGCTTTTCCTGCCGCCCGATGTGCGCGATCAGCTTGAGCAGTTGGCGGCGAGTCCCGACACCGGGCAAGCGGCCGCGCTGATCCTCTTGCAAGGCGATCCGGGTACAGGCCGGCATACGGCCGCGCAAAGCCTCTGCACTGCCTGGCGCCGCCCGCTGCTGACCGTGCATCTGCGGCGGCTTGTCGATCAGGGCGAGCAGTTCGAGACGTTGGCGCGGCTGGCTGCGCGCGAGGCCTGTCTGAGCGATGCGGTCCTCTACTGGCAGGATTATGATGCCGTCAACATGAACGCAGAATACTCGATGATATGCGATGCGCTCCATTCTATTCTGCTGGAATACCCCATCACGAACATGCTCCCGATCCGGGAAGCCGGCCAGGAACCGGCGGCCGCTTTGCTGTCTGTGTCGCGCCTGGTGCGGGTGATCTTGCCCTGTCCATCGTACTCGTTGCGCTGCATGCTGTGGAAGCACTTTCTTCAAATGGCGGCCAGTTTATCGGCGGCAGACTTGTCGCCGATATTGGATGCAGTTGTGCCTGCGCTGGCCCAACGCTTTCGCCTCACCGGCGGCCAGATCCGCGACGCCGTTCTGGATGCACGTCACCGCGCCGAGCAGCGGCCAGCGGAACGGCGGGCATTGACCGCCGACGACCTCTTTGCCGCCGCCCGCGCGCGCACCAGCGGCCAGTTGAACGGCCTGGCCAACAAGATCGAGCTGCGCCACGCCTGGGCCGACCTGGTTTTGCCCGACGATCAGCTCGCTCAACTGCGCGAGCTGTGCGATCAGATGAACTATCGTGCTCGTGTGCTGGGCGAGTGGGGGTTTGAGCGCAAGCTGTCGCTGGGCAAGGGGCTGAATGTGCTCTTTGCCGGGCCTTCCGGCACCGGCAAAACGATGGCCGCCGAGGTCATCGCCGGCGAACTGAGCCTGGACCTGTTCAAGATCGATCTTTCAACGGTGGTGAGCAAATATGTCGGCGAGACGGAAAAGAATCTGGATCGTATCTTTCGCGCCGCCCACAACAGCAATGCCATCCTCTTTTTCGACGAGGCCGATGCGCTGTTTGGCAAGCGTTCCGAGGTGCGCGACGCCCACGACCGCTATGCCAATGTGGAAATCAGCTATCTGCTGCAAAAAATGGAAGAATACGATGGCCTGGTCATCCTGACTTCCAACTTGAACAAGAACATGGATGAGGCTTTTGTGCGGCGGATGCACTTTACCGTCGAGTTTCCTTACCCCGAAGAAGAAGCGCGGCAGCGCGTCTGGCAAATTGCCTTTCCTGCCGAAGCGCCGCTCGCGCCCAACGTGGATTTTGGCCTGCTGGCCGACCGCTATCGCCTGACCGGCGGCAACATTCGCAACGTGGCGCTCACCGCGGCGTTTTTGGCCGCCCGCGACGGGGGGATCATCAACATGGAACATCTGTTGTGGGCGACGCGCCGCGAGTTTCAAAAGCTGGGCCGCTTGGCCGATGAGTATGAGTTTGGAACCGAGTAAAAGTTGAGCGTATGATCAAATCTCTGGATCAGACCATCAAACGAATCCTTCTGGAAAAAGGCCGTTTCAGTCCGACCGACGTGGACATTCGCTTCGATCAGCCGACTCGCGATTGGGCCGCCGGTCTCACCCGGCCGGCCATCAACTGCTACCTGTATGACCTCCGTGAGAATCGCGATCTGCGCAGCCGCGAGTGGATCGTCGACCAGCAGCCTGACGGGCGGGCCAAGAAAAAGCTCTCGCCGCTACGGATAGACGCGAGCTATCTGATCACCGCCTGGACAAACGAGGTCGAGGACGAACATGCCGTGCTGTGGCGGGTGCTGGTCGCGCTTTCTTCCGTCTCCATCCTGCCCGAAGCCATGCTCGAAGGCAAGCTGGTCGAGCAGCCCTTTCCCATCCCGGCACAGACGGGCCAGGTTTCCGAAGCGATGACCAACCTCTCGGATCTGTGGAGCGTGATGGAGAACGAGCTTAAACCGGCGATCAACTATACGGTCACCCTGGCTGTAGATCGCGAATACGCCTTTGACCATCCGCTGGTCTTGACCAAACGGGTGGATTTTCGGTCACTGGCGGAGCAGTCGCCTGTCGAGTCGGTGCTCCAGATCGCCGGCATTGTTCATGAACAGAAGAACGGCGCGCAGCCAATCGCCGATGCCGAGGTCACGGTGGTTGAACACGGTCAGAGCGTGCGCACGGATCGTTTTGGACGGTATTCTTTTCGCAACCTGCCGCCGGGCCAGTATACCTTTCGTGTCACCGCGCGAGAACGCCAGGCTGAGCATCGATTAACCATCCCAGCCGGAACGCGCGATCTAGCGATGTATGATTTGGATGTTTAAATTGATTCATTTTGTCAGGTAAAGGAGTGTAAAAATGCCAGAATATCTTTCCCCAGGAGTCTATATCGAAGAGGTAGCCCGCGGCACACGTCCCATCGAGGCAGTGGGCACCGCACTGGCCGCGTTTGTCGGCTTTACCGACAAGGCCGAAGACATGCAGGATGATGGCACGTTGGCGTCTCTGCTCAAAAAGCCGACGCTAGTGACCAACTGGAGCCAGTACGTGCAGAAATTCGGCGGGTTTGCTGCCAACGCTTACCTGCCCTACGCCGTCTATGGCTATTTTCAGAACGGCGGCGGCCGCTGCTACGTGGTCAGCGTCAAGACGTTGGGCAAACCGTCCTCGCCCGAACTGGCCGTGCCCGCTGCGGCGATGCTCCCGGCCGGAGACGAGGCCGGCGGCGACGCGCTGGAAATCCAGGCCCGCGAAGGCGGCCTGGGCGGCAACGCCCTCAAGGTGCAGGTGCGCGACGAAGAGGGCGAAGCGTTTGCCCTGGTCATCCAGGGGCCGAGCGGCGCGCCGGAGACGTTTGAAGGCCTGACCACCGGCAAGGGCGCGACCAATGTGGCCACGATGGTCAATGCCCAGTCCAAACTGGTGACGATCAAAGTGGTCAAGAGCGGCCCCAAGCCCAAGGTTGGCACGTATTCGCTGGCCGGCGGCCAGGTCAAAACGACGGCGGTGGCGGTGGCCGACTATAAGGGCGATCCGGCCGAGCGCACCGGCATCGGTGGGTTGGAGGCGGTGGATGGCGTGACCATGCTCGCCGTGCCCGACCTGATGAGCAGCTATCAAAGCGGCGAACTCGACCTGAAGGGCGTGCAAGCCGTGCAGATGGCCATGTACGAGTTTTGCGAGCGGAACAAGTACTGCTTTGCCATTCTCGACGCACCGCCCGGCCTCAGCCCGCAGCAAGCCAAAGAATGGCGGCTCAAGGCCAATTATGACACTCGCTATGGCGCTCTGTACTATCCCTGGCTCCGCGTCGCCGACATGAGCGGCGGCAATGGCGCCTCACGGCTGGTGCCGCCTTCTGGGCACATCGCCGGCATCTATGCGCGCAACGACACCGAGCGCGGCGTCCACAAGGCACCCGCCAATGAAGTGGTGGCCGGTGCGATTGACCTGGCCATACAGGTCACCAAAGGCGAACAGGACGTGCTCAACCCGTTGGGCGTCAACTGCATTCGTTCTTTCCCGGGCCGGGGCATCCGCGTCTGGGGCGCGCGCACCCTTTCCAGCGATCCGGCCTGGCGCTATGTCAACGTCCGCCGCCTGTTCAACATGATCGAAGAATCCATCGAGCGGGGCACGCAGTGGGTGGTCTTTGAACCCAATGATCCCGATCTGTGGGCGCGGGTGCGCCGTGACGTGCGCGCTTTTCTCACCGTGGTCTGGCGCAGCGGCGCGCTCTTTGGCACGACGCCGGAGCAGGCTTTCTTTGTCAAATGCGACGAAGAGACCAATCCACTGGAAACCCGCGACCTGGGCCAATTGATCATCGAGATCGGCATTGCCCCGGTCAAGCCAGCCGAATTTGTCATTTTCCGCATCAGCCAGTGGGCCGGCGCTGCTGAATAATCAGGATTATTTATCTGGCAGGAGGATAAGCTATGGCAAGTACACGGGATCCGCTAGTCAGTTTTCATTATGGCATCGAAGTGCAGGGCATGATCAAGGGATACTTTACCGAGTGCACGGGCATCGGCTCGGAGCACGAGTTGATCGAGCACAAGGTCGTGGACGAAAAAGGCCGCGAGTCCATCCAAAAGATCCCCGGCCGGCTCAAGTGGGAGAACATCACCCTCAAGCGCGGCATCACCGGCAACATGGACATCTGGGACTGGCGCGAGCAGGTCGTTCAGGGCCAGGTGGAAAAGGCCCGTCACAGCGGCTCGGTGATCATGTACAACCAGTCGCTTGAACCCATGGCCCGGTGGGATTTTGTCGATGCCTGGCCGCTCAAGGTTTCCGGCCCGACCATGAAAGCTGACAGCAACGAGTTCGGCATCGAAGAATTGGTTATCACCCACGAAGGGCTAAAGCGCGTCGATATATAAAAGTAGGGGCGAGATATTCCATTGACGGGAATGCCTCGTCCTTACAAAAGTGGAGAGGGATATGCCTGCACGTACCGAATACGAGTTTACACTGCCGCGCGGCTACGAGGATGATGATGGCCGGGTACACAAAAAGGGAGCGATGCGTCTGGCTACGGCGATGGACGAGATTGCCCCGCTGCGCGATCCGCGCGTCAAGGCCAACGAAGCGTATCTGACTGTCATTTTGCTGGCGCGAGTGATCACCCGCCTGGGCGATCTGCCCTCTATCACCACGCACACCATCGAAAACCTTTACGCGGCCGACTTGGCTTACCTGCAAGACCTGTACCGGAGCATCAATGACGCGGGTGCCAACATCATCCAGGTGACGTGTCCGGCCTGCGGACAGGCTTTCGAAGCGGAGGTGCTGCCGCTGGGGGGATCGTAAGCTACCCCCTCGAACGGCTCTTCGAGGAGGTAGCTTTTCTGGCTTTTCACTTCCACTGGTCTTACGACGAAGTCTTGAGCATGGAGCATGCCGAGCGGCAGCAGTGGGTGGAACAGTTGGTGCAAATCAACACGCGCCTCAACGAGCCGGAAGGGGCGAGAAATGGATAACCCGACGGGCGACCATCCAGGCGAACAACCTACATGGCCTCTGCCCTCTGTCGTTATCGGCGCGGTGCCTGCCGCGCCATCCGGTCAGCAGCAGGCATTGGTTGGTATGTTTCAAGTAACGCCCGCTGACATAGAACGGATTGCCGACTATGTCTACCAGCTTGTGTGCCAGGATTTGCGTTTAGAGCGCGAACGAGGCGGATGGTGATCGAGACAGCTAATTGTTTGGGAGGAGTATCTGCTCAGCCGCAAGAGCGAGCGTCGGTCGAGTAGGCCTCACACATGCGGTGAGGCCTACTCGACCAGCGCAGACTGAGCAATTACTGGGAGGAAACTGTGCCGGGCAGCAGCCAACGAACTGAAGTTTATGCGGCCTTTCGATTTGCCGTCCAGATCGATGGCGTCACCGAGGCCGTGTTTACCGAGTGTACTTTGCCCACACTGGAAGTTGAAGTCCTTCAACAGATGGAAGGCGGCCTCAACAGTGCCGTACACCAGATACCGGGGCGTGTCAAGATGGGCAAGATCACTCTCAAGCGCGGTGTGACCACGTCCAGCGATCTATTGCTCTGGTACATGAACATTGCCCAGGGTCAGATTCAGGACGGTCACCGCGATATTTCAGTGGTTATGTACGACAGCCAGGCTCAAGAAGTGCTGCGCTGGAATTTTGGCAAGGCCTTTCCTATCAAATGGACGGGGCCAAATTTTGTCTCCAGCGATAGCAAGGTGGCCATAGAAACGCTGGAACTGGCTTATCAGAGTATGAGCGTAGGTAAGCAGTAAACACATAGCGTCAGGACATAAGGTGAGCGATGTTGAACGGTGTGCGGCGGTTGTGGCGATCATTTGGTAGCTTGCTGCGTGGCTCTGACTTCCTGCTTGCATCGGCGGAGGAATCTGGACAAACAACGCAGCCTGAGAAGGCGGCTGTACCTGCTCAGGATCGCCCCGAATCCGTTTCCAGGCAGCCGCCGGAGGCCATTGCGCCCGGTGTCGGGTTGGCCCGCCGCATCAAAAGCTGCGTGCGACCTGGCGTCTTGCGCAAGGTTGACCGCGCGCTGCCGATCCGCATCAGCCATCTGCGCCCGCCGACCTATCATGTCATGCCAACAGCTATGCAGAATGTTCCAGCCGCGCCTCTACCGCTGGTGAAACGACGTCCGGAAACGGGCCTGGAAAAAGCGCCGGCTGGGGAGCCTGTCGGGAGAGAGGCGGCTTCTTTGCCCGACACAGCAACAATTGATGCAACCTGGGACGCGTTGTGGGCGCTGCGCGGCACCCTTGCGACCTCTGCCCGTCCGGTGCCGTCGGTACCTGTTTCGCCGCTCGAACAGGCGGAGCCTCTGTCGGAAGAAGATGCAGAAACAGGTATACAGGTGGCAGCAAAGCCGGTTGCTCGTCCTATCGCTCCCAGCGCACAGCGTAGCGTATCTGAAACGACGCCGCGTCCGCTGGTGCCAAAGATGCCAGAAGCCATATCCCGGCTTGTTCCATCGCCCGCTGCCGCGCCGATATTCTCCGGCGAATTGCCACCTCCAGTGTCCCGCGCGGCGGCGACTGACCAGGTGGTTGAGCCAGCCGCCCCAGAGCCGGCTGTCGTAGAACGCACTCAAACATCGTTGCCTGGGCGGTATGTTGCACCGCTTCCGGCAGAACGTCCCGAGCCGGGTGCGTTGACTGTGCCAGGCAGCGATGAGCCGGCAGCTCCTGCTAGGCAAAAAATGGTCCAGCCTGCCGCGCCGCCTTTGGTCCGGCCTGTCGCTCGCCGCGGGGCAGATTTGCCTGTGCGCCCGATTGCCAGACGCAAGCCTGGGCGGCATACTGCACCGCCTGCGCAGCCGCCAGCATTGCCCGCCCCCTCTGGACAGCGGCCACTATCTAGTGTTCAGGCACGCCGCCCGTCGGTCGATCAACCCCGGATTCCCAACCGGCAAGAGACCGGACGTCCAGAGTCGGCGGCAGAACAAGTGTCGCCGCCAGTGACCGCGTCTGAACAGCCTGCGTCTGCGCAGCCTGCGTCTGCGCAGCCTGTGCCGCCAGTGGCAGCGAAATCCAGGCCGCTGGTTGCGTCGCTGCGTGCCAGCCTGCGCAGACTGCGCGTGCTGCGCCGCCCCTCGGAAGAGCAACCTGCTCACGCGCAGATGCCTGAGTTGCCGACTGATGCCGCTCCGCAGCCGGTCGAGACGGAGCCGCCTGTGCCGTCATTGGCTTCGCCTCGGCCCGTTGCCCGCCGCCTGGCTGGTTCTGCATTGCCCTCTCCGCTTGCGGGTAAAGCGGCGCTTCCTCAGGCTGCACGCTCGACGCTAGAGCAACCCCAGGTGGCACCTTCAGCACCTTTGGTCGCCAGGCCGACGGCAGCGGCCGCGCCGTCTGAAGGACCGTCGTCATCAGTGCAATTTACGCCGTCGACACTGTCACCCCGGCCTGTTGCTCGCCGCCTGATGGATTCTGTACCGTCTTCTTTATCTGCGGACGGAGCGACGTCGCGGGTTTCGCGCGCCGCACAAGTCTCGTACACCGTGCGAGCGCCATCTCGGCCGGTGGTGGAATCAGCGGCGCCAGAGTTGGCGGTGCCAGAATCAGTGACGTTGGAATCGTGGGCGAAGGAATCGCTGCCGGCAAAAGTGACGACAGCCCAAGAACCACCGATGGTGGAAATTGCACCAAGCGAAAAATCTACGCCAGAAAGGGTGCAAGAGCCGCTTGAAGAACTGCCCCAAGAGCCGATGGTACAGCCATCGCCGGCGGCCAAGTTGCCGGTTTTTCTACCGCATGGGGAGCGATTCACAGAGCCGCCCGCCGAGGGATCGCAGCCGCCAGAGCCGGCAGCAACATGGGCGGACACACAGGTCCGTCCCGTAGGGACGGTCACTGTCCAGCGGACGGTCCGCGACGAGCAAGACCTGGTGCAGGCGTTTCAGCCGGTGTTAGCGCCGGCGACCGTTCAGACAGCGTCTGAAATTTTGGCGCAACCGGCGGCGGCCGCTCCCCAGGCTGCCGGTGAACAAGAGCGCGGTCAGGCGCAAGACATCGAATCCCTGTCGCGCCAGGTCTACCAGATCATTCGGCGCCGACTGACCGTCGAGCGCGAGCGAGACCGTGGGCGGTAGCGATGGCGGTGAACTCTACCGCCGACAGAACTGCCGCGCAGTGTATCGCCAAGGAGTGGATCAAGCATGCCGATGACCCGTGGCGGCCTGATGGCTGCTGCTATCTATAACAAAGAGGATGCCGGTCAGGTTGTCCACTGCATGTTCAACCCTAACGAGTACACGCTGTCCAAGCAGAACCAGTGGACGCAGGCCAAGAACAAAGGCAAAAATGTCCCCGGTTTGACGTTTGAGCAGGGTGGCCCGCAGACGCTCAAACTGCAACTCTTTTTCGACACCTATGCCGGCGATGCCGAAGGCGCCGATGTGCGCGAGTACACCGACAAGCTGTGGCTGTTGATGATGGTTGAAAAGGATAAAAAGAATCGCGGCTCCCAAAAAAGCAGCCCGCCGAGGGTGGTGTTTGAATGGGGCGGCGGGTTGACTTTTACCGGAGTGATCACTGACATGACACAGAAATTTACCCTGTTCGACCGCGACGGCATGCCGCTGCGGGCGACGGTTGACCTGTCGCTGCGCCAATGGATTGATGAAGAGGATTTCGACAAGCAGAATCCCACCTCAGGTGGCGGCGAAGCGCACAAGGTCCGCGTGGTCCACGCCGGAGAGCGTCTCGACTGGATCGCTTTTGAAGAATATGGCGACGCCAACGAGTGGCGGCGCATCGCCCGGGCCAACGGTCTGACCGACCCGGCGCGCCTCCGCGCGGGGCAAAGCCTGAACATCCCGCCTTTGACGTGATCGGACACCAGGGGACCGCTGAAAAAAGTCCATTTTTAGCCACGGAGGATGCGGATGCTCTGCATCCGAGAGATTCTTGCCTTTCTTCGGAAGCTTGGAATATTATGCGGAGCTTTATATCTCGGTGCTCTCGGTGGCAAACCAGGGTTTTTTATGCCCAGACAAGACAAGCCAGTTAATCACTTTCTTATCCGCGTTGACGGCAATCTCCTGTCCGCCCAATTGATGGACGACCTGATTGACGTGATGGTGGACAGTAATCTACACCTGCCGGATATGTTTGCGATCCGCGTCCACGATGAAAGCCTGGAGTGGATCGACCGCGGACCGTTCAAGTTGGGCGTGTTGGTTGAGATCGGTGTGGTGCCGCAAGACGGTGGAGAGGAGCAAGAGCTGATCAAAGGCGAGATCACGGCGCTGGAACCCGACTTTGCCGAGGGCACCCGCGCTGCCCTGACGGTGCGCGGCTATGATCGCTCCCACCGCTTGCACCGCGGCACGCACAGCCGCGCTTTTACCCAGGTGACGGACGGCGACCTGGTCAACAAGATTGCCCAGGAGGTTGGTCTGCGCACTGATGTGGATGCCACGTCGCAGGTGTACGAGCACGTCATCCAGTACAACCAGACGCACATGGCCTTTTTGCGCGGGCGAGCCAGGTGTATCGGCTATGAAATCTATGTCCGCGACCGCACGCTTTATTTCAAAGAGCCGGGCGGTCAGCCGGCTGGCGCGCCGCTGGAGCTGGAATGGGGCGATCAACTCAAGACGTTTCGCCCTCGCCTGACCTTGATCGAGCAGGTGGATGAGGTGACGGTCAAGGGCTGGGACGCCAAAAACAAGGCCGAGATCATGGGCAGCGCCAAACGCAGCACCGCCGCGCCTGAAATCGGCGAGTCCAGGTCCGGCGCCTCCGCGGCCTCCGAAGCTTTTGGCGCCGGGCGGCGCATTGTCGTTAACCGGCCGGTGAGCAGTCAGGCCGAGGCCGATGCGGTGGCCCAGTCCCTCTATGATGAGATCTGCGGCGGTTTCATCGAGGCAGAAGGTCGCTGCGCCGGTCTGCCCGCGCTCAAGGCTGGCGCGGTGGTCCAGCTCAAAGCCCTGGGCGACAAATTGAGCGGCAAGTATTTTGTCACTTCGGCCACTCACATTTACAGCGCGCAGGGCGAATATATCACCGAGTTCAAAGTGCATGGCCGCCGGCCTGACACGCTGCGCCGTCTGCTCGCCGACGATCCCGACGCGGGCCAGGCAGCGGGGGGCGGCGCCTGGGGCAACGTCGTCACGGCCATCGTCACCAACAACAAGGACGACCAGGATCAAGGGCGGGTCAAGCTCAAGTATCCCTGGCTGTCCGGCGACGTGGAAAGCGGCTGGGCGCGGGTGCTCGGCGTCGGCGCGGGGAACGGGCGCGGCCTGTACTGCCTGCCCGAAGTCAACGACGAAGTGCTGGTAGCCTTTGAGCATGGCGACGTCAACCGCCCCCTGGTGATCGGCAGCCTGTGGAACGGTGTGGACAAGCCAACGTTGCCCCTTCAGGAAGCGGTGAAGGATGGCAAGGTGCGCACGCGCGCCTTCAAGACGCGCCAGGGCCACGCCCTGACCTTTGTCGACGACAGCGGCGCGCAGGTGCGGCTGGAAACGGCAGGCGGCCATTCGCTGCTGCTGGACGACGAGAACACGCTGGTCGAACTCAAGACCCAGGGCGGCATCGCGCTCACATTGAACGACCAGGATGGTTCTGTAACGTTAAATTGCAAAGGCGATCTCAAGATCGAAGCCCAGCAGGCGTTGACCATCCAGGCCGGCAGCAACCTGGAGATCAGCGCGAACGGCAACGTCGCGGTCAAGGGCGCCAAGATTGATTTGAATTAAGACGGAATACGTGATCTATGGGTCAACCGGCAGCCAAACAAGGCGATATGATTCAAGCGACCGACATCCACATTGTCATGGTGCCGACGCCGGGCGGGCCGGTGCCGACGCCGATACCAGGCCATCCGTTTAGCGGCATCCTGGATGGCAACCTGAGCAGCAACGTCAATGTGATGGGTATGCCAGTGGCGACGCTGGGCAGCACAGCCAACAACCAGCCGCCGCACATCCCCATGGGTGGGCCGTCGTTCCAGATTCCGCCGACCAACCAGGCGACGATCATTGTCGGCAGCGGCACGGTCTTTGCCAACGGCAAGCCGGTTGCCCGCAACGGCGACACGGCCAACACCTGCAACGATCCAGCGCCGATGCCGGTGGGCACGGTGATCGCTGTCGGCACGGTGATGGTGGGCGGGTAGCATGGTGCATTCTCGTGCGCTTTTGCACGAAAAATAGAGCGCGTATGAGCATGAGCGAGCTAAAGCCGGAACAATCCGTTCAACGATGGTGGCTGCGGGCCGTTTTACTCGGCGGCATCATTGTGTTGGGGGCAGGGGTGCGCATGTATAAACTCGGTGCGCACAGCATCGGCAATGGCTATTACGCGGCCACGGTGCAGAGCATGCTGACCTCGTGGCACAATTTCTTTTTTGCCTCATTCGAACCGGGCGGCTCGGTGACGGTGGACAAGCCGCCGTTGGGCTTTTGGGTTCAGGCGGTATCAGCGCGGATTTGGGGTGTGAACGGCTTTGCGCTGGCATGGCCGCAGGCTGTAGCAGGCACACTGTCTATTCCGCTGCTTTACGCCCTGGTCCGTCGCCAGTTTGGCGCGTCGGCCGGGCTGATGGCGACATTAACGCTGGCTGTGTTTCCGGTTGTGGTGGTGACAGAACGCAACAACACGGTCGATGGGCAATTGATGTTTGTGCTGCTGTTGGCGACCTGGGCTGTATGGAAATCGCTCTATACTGAGAAATATCGTTATTTGCTCTTGTGTGCGCTTTTGGTGGGATTGGGATTTAACATCAAAATGACGCAGGCGGTGATGCCTCTGCCGGCGTTTTATCTGCTTTACCTGATCGGCGCAAAACATCGATGGGGGAAGCGAATAGTACACTTGGTTGGGGCGACGGCCTTGCTGGCAGCGGTGTCGTTAAGTTGGGCGATCTGTGTTGACCTGACGCCGCCAGAACGACGGCCGTTTGTCGGCAGCAGTACGGACAACAGTGTGATGGAGTTGATTTTCGGACACAACGGCCTGGCGCGCCTCTTGTCACCGCAGCAGCGCAGGCCGGCGGGCACGGGACAGCCCGGCCAGTTGCCACCGGGCGGGTTGCCGCCAGGCGTGCTGCCATCAAACCCGCTGCCCAATCAGCCTGTGGCGCGACAGCCGGGCGGGCGCAGCGAAGTGGGCGATCCCGGCCTGCTGCGGCTGTTTACCTATCCCCTGGCCACCGAAAGCGGCTGGCTGCTGCCGCTGATGCTGTTCGGTGTGCCGCTGATCGTATGGCGGGCTAGCAGGTCTGCTCATCGGAACGACAAATACCTGGCATTGATCTTCTGGCTGGCCTGGCTGCTGCCCGAAATGGCCTATTTCTCGTTCACAACGGGCATCTGGCACGCCTACTATTTGATCATGCTCGGATCGCCCCTGGCCGCCCTGATCGGCGCGGCATTTCCGGCCTGGATGGATTGGATTGAAAACCATCGCCCCCTGGGCTGGACTGCGCTGATTTTGGCCATAGCGGTTACGCTCGTCTTTCAGATATGGATCACATGTCAGTGGCCTGCCTACGCTCTGATGGTGGGTGTGGGGTCTGGGGCGCTGCTGATGGTGGGGGCCGTGATTGACCTGGCGTGGCCCAGGCCGACGCTGCGCCGGGCGGCGATCAGCATCACGATGATGTCGGCGATGGTCGGGCCGGGCCTGTGGTGCATCTTGACCGCACTCAACGCGATGCCCGATGTGTGGCTGCCCTATGCCGGGCCGCATCGCGGCGAGATCATTCGCGATCCAACCTTGCAGCCGGAACAGCGGCCGCTGCTCGGCTTTTTGCTCGACCATACATCGCCAGACGGCTATTTGCTGGCGACGGTCAACGCCGTAGATGCGGCATCTTTCATTCTGGAAACGCGGCGTCCGGTGTTGGCACTGGGTGGGTTCAGTGGCAACGATCGCGTCGTTGACGTGGATGGGGTGGCCCGCATGATCAAGGCGAGTCGCCTGCGCTTCATCCTGGATCAAGATTTGCGCCAGAAAAAGCCCGACATTGCGCGGTGGGTGGAGAGTCATTGCACCGCGGCGATCAAACTTTTGCCACCGGCCGGCCCTGGCCCGCGCTCTACGTTGTATGACTGCGGGGAGGCCCGGACTCCTTGAAAGGAATGCTTTTATGAATCAAGACATTAGCGGCAAAGGCTGGAATTTTCCACCCCGGCTGGGGCGGCAGGGAACGGTAGAGTTGGTCGGCGGCGCGACCGAGATCGAACAGGCCATTTTGCTCATTTTGCGTACGTCGCCGGGCCAGCGGGTGATGCGCCCCGAGTTCGGCTGCGGCCTGCATGATCTGGTCTTTATGCCCAACAACAGCCAGACCGCCAGCCAGGTCAAGCGCGCGGTGCGTCTGGCCTTGGGCCGCTGGGAGCCGCGCATCGAGGTGCTCGACGTGGATGTCGGCGCAGACCCGCAAGACGCGGCCCGCCTGTTGATTGACCTCCGCTACCGCATCAAAGCCACCCACGACGAGCGCAGCCTGGTTTACCCGTTTTATTTGATCCCCGGAGAATGATTATGGCATTGAAAACTCCCAATCTGGATGACCGCACCTTTCAAAGCCTGGTGGACGAGGCGAAAAAGAAAATTCCTCTCTACTGTCCGGAATGGACCGACCACAACGTCAGCGATCCGGGCATAACGCTGATCGAATTATTTGCCTGGCTGACTGAAACGCTGCTGTACCGCCTCAACCAGGTGCCCGACAAGCACTATGTCAAGTTGATGGAACTGCTGGGCATTCGCCTGCAAGAGCCGCGCGCCAGCCACACCGCGATCACTTTTTGGCTGTCGGCACCGCAGCCGGACGCCGTACACATCCCGGCCGGCGTCGAGGCGTCTACCGCCCGCGTCGAGGGCAGCGAGCCGGTTGTTTTCACCACCGACGCGCCGCTGATCGTCCAGACGCCCAATCTGACCCATATCATGGCCCGCAGGGGCAGTCAATACGTGGCTATCGGGCTGCGCCGCCTGAGCAAAGAGTTTCGTCCCTTTTCCGACGTGCCGCAGGTCGGCGACGCGCTATACCTGGGCTTTGAGCAGCCGCTCGACCACCACATCCTGGGGCTGGAACTGGACTGCGTGCGCGCCAAAGGCAAGGGCATCATCCCCGAATACCCGCCGCTGCGCTTCCAGGTCTGGTGCAGCAGCCCGGCCGAGGTCGGCGGGCCGCGTTCGGCCGGCGACTGGCAGGAGGCCGAGTTGGAGGAGGATGGCACCGGCGGGCTGAACTGGAGCGGGCAGATCAAACTGCATCTGCCGGGCGGGATGACCACGCGCACGATCGGCGAGGCGACTGCCCATTGGGTGCGCATCCAGGTGGTTGAAACGGCGCCGGATCAACCCTCCTACGAAGCCGCGCCGGAGCTGCGCGGCGTGACGGCAGTCAGTTGGGGCGGCACCGTCGCGGCCACGCACGCCGCCGCCATCCGCGACGAAATCCTGGGCCGTTCTGACGGCTCTCCGGGGCAAGTTTTTCACCTGGAACGGTCGCCGATCCTGGCGCGCGGCCCGGACGAGCGGGTGCAAGTCTGGCGGGCCGATCTTGGCGCGTGGGAAGACTGGCAGGAAGTGGAGGATTTTGGCGGCTCAAACGCCGATGATCGCCACGTGACCTGTGACGGCGTTTCCGGCGAGGTCTGCTTTGGGCCGGCCCTGCGCCAGCCCGACGGCACGATCCATCGCTACGGGGCCATCCCTCCGCGCGGGGCTGAAATCCGCATCTTGGCCTACCGCTATGGCGGCGGGGCGGTTGGCAACGTGCGCGCCGGCGCTGTCACCGAGCTGAAAGCGGCCATCCCCTACGTGGATCGCGTCGTCAACCGGCGGCCGGCCAGCGGCGGTCTGGACGCCGAGAACCTGGAAGATGCCAAACTGCGCGCCCCGCACGCCTTGCGCACCCGCCGCCGCGCCGTCACTGCCGCCGACTTTGAACACCTGACCTACCAAGAGTTTGCCGCCGAGGTATCGCGCGTGCGCTGTTTACAGGCTGGCCTGCCCGGCGCCGACGGCCGCCCCGGACCAGGCCAGATTTACATCCTGGTCATTCCGCGCCTGCCCGAACACCTCACCGCCGGGTACGTACCGGTGGGGCAGCTTGTCTTGAGCGAAGACTTGCGCGGCCGCATTGCCGATTATCTGGACGATCATCGTCTGCTGACCACCCAGTTGACCGTGCGCGCGCCGGATTACCGGCGGGTCGCGATTACGGCCGAGGTCAAGGCGCGCGCCGAGGCCGACCTCCGCCGCATCGAGCAGGCCATCGCCGCCCGGCTGGAGGCGCTTCTCAATCCCTTTATCGGCGGGACGGAAGGCAGCGGTTGGCCTTTTGGCCGTGCACTCTACCTGTCGGACCTCTATGCCTGCATCCAGGCGGTGGCCGGGGTGGAATACATCAAAGAGATCAAAATGGCCTGGCTGGATAACCAGAATGTTCCACATAGCGAAGACAAAAAGATCGAACTGCTCGATCACGAAGTGATTGTCAGCGACAAGCACACGATCAAGGCCGAAAGCCAGTAGACAAATGGGGACCGGTAGACAAGTGGGAAGGGTGGACGAATGACGAGTCTTGGCAGATTGCAGATCGCTGCGCCGGGCGAGGAGCCGCAAACGGTGATCCTCGACAAGCCGGTTTTGCGCATTGGGCGGCTGGCCGCGCCAGAAGGTGACCTGGCGCTGATGCACAGTCTAGTCTCGCGGCGACACGCCCAGATTTTCTGTGACCGCGAGCCGTATCGCATCGTTGACCTGGGCAGCAGCAACGGCACGCAGGTCAATGACATTCCCTTGCCGGCCCAAGAAGTGCGCGAACTGCACGACGGCGACCGCATCACCATCGGCCCTTTTACGCTGACTTTTGAAGCGCCTCAGTCTGCTCCAGAAGAACAGCCGGCACAGCCCAAACCGGTTGCTGCCAGGCCGGCGGTTACAAGGCCGCCCGCCGCCAAGCAGCCCGCCGCCAAACCGGCCGAAGACATGTTCGCCGGGCTGCGCGTTGAAGAGGCGCCGGCAGTATCGCCGGAAGTTCAACCGGCGGTGCCGAAAGCCGCGTTTCGCCCGCCTGCGGGCGGCGGCCCTCCGTCCAGGCTGCCCATCGAGCCGTGGGTAGGCGCAGGTGGATCGCCCGGCAGCCGTCCACCGGGCCGTTGGCTGCAATACCTGCCCTATTATTTCAGCGAAGACGCTTTCCTGGGTCAATATCTGCTTGTTTTTGAAGACCTCTTTGGTCCGCTGGAGCAGGTGATTGCCCATTTCGACCTTTTGCTGGATCCACGTACTGCGCCGGAGAGCTTTTTGCCCATACTGGCCGCCTGGCTGGGCCTTGATATGGACGATCTCTGGCCGGTGGAACAACGGCGGGCCATCTTGCGCGCTGCAGTCGAGTTGTACGATTGGCGGGGCACCAAAAAAGGACTGACCCGGCTGCTGGAGGCCAGCACCGGCTGCCAGGTGGAGATTGTCGAAAACAGCGACGGCCCGCATTCGTTCTGTGTTACGCTTGTTCCGGCCGGCGGGCAGGTCATCGATGAGCAGATGGTGCGCTATCTCATCGAGGCCAACAAGCCGGCGCAGACGGTGTATCGGCTCGAGGTGAAGAACTGAACGGTGCAGTGTACCGCTGAGGCAAGGGAGCGCGCGATGTCAAACAAAGAACGGGCATCAAGAACCAGGCCGCGCGGGCGGGAACAGCCCGGCCGAGAAACAGGCATATCTGCGTCGACGGTCGATGTGCTATCCCAGGAGATTCCGGCGCACAGCAGTGTGGTCCGCGCTCAGACGACGCAGATCGGCAACCGGCAGCTGCCTCTGGCGCATCGGCAGGCTGTGGCCGAGCACATCGGGCGGACACACGGAAACCGTCATTTGCAGCGAGTGGTCGGCGATGCTGCGACGGAACACGCCACAGAGGAGCGCCCGTCGACGGCGTGGGTTAGCCCGTCTGCATCGTCGGCCGCCGTGCAGCGGCATTCGCCTGGTACGGAAGGCGGACAGGGCGCGGGCGGCGGCCCGTCTGCGCCCGTCGAGCAGACGACCTCTGGCGCAGAGATGGATGCTTTGACGGCTCAAGCAACCATGATGTCGGCTTTGCTAGGGTCGGTTAAAGCCATTCAAAAGTTCAAGCACAAAGTGGTGATGAACAAAAGTCTGGGCCCCTATGCCACGCTCAAGAGTCTGGCAGTAGGGCTGGCTGGGGAGCTGGGCATCAGCGCTAAAGGAAGCGCCGTCATGGTTGGGCGCAGCAGCGGCGAGTCAACTAGCACCAAGTCAACCATGCAAGAGTATGGGCGGCGCAAGACCGAGTTGGACAAGCAAGGGCAAGCCACGGCCAGTGAGGTGTCCGTCAAAGTGACCGACACCGTCAATGATCTGTTTTCGGTTGATCTCAAAGATGCCACCATCAAATGGATCGGTGAGTCGTTTGATGAAAAAGAAATCAAGGGGACAATTGATGTTCAGGGCAAGGCCGACAATGGCCTCCTGGCCGGCCTCAAACTCGACGTTTACAATTTGAACCTGGAAGACCCAACGAAAAGCTCGGCCGGCACAGTCACGCCGTATGCCGGCTGGGAAGGTTCTTTGCCGCTTATCTCCATCCAGCCGCCGGCGCTGGATTGGGTCACATTTCCGCCCATCGAAGTCACCGGCAAAGTCAAGGTGACCGGCGAAGCCGAGATTCAGCCCAACACGCCCGCAATCTTACTCGAGTTGGCCAAGCGGTTCGGCCCCAAGATCGCCGAGCGCATTGCGCTGGCCACCGGCAGCAAAGCGGCCGGGCCGATTGCGGCGCGGATTGTGAGCGCGGCCCAAAATGTGTTTTCCATTCCCGGCATGATGATCGCATCCGGGATCATGTCGGTATTGACGGTGATTGACGCTTTTATGGAAGGGGATCGGATCAAAAATCTGGGGACATTGGCTCAACGGCTGGCCATGGTTTATGCCGGCGCCTATGTCGGCGAATGGAACGGCCAGGGCGGGGCGTCGATGGGGGGCGATTCGGCCACAGCACAGTTTGCTTCGGCCGGCGCCGCTGTCGCGCTCCAGCACAAGGACGATGTCTTGGCCAAGGTCAAACAGCAGGCCGTGCAGGAAGAACTGCCGGTAGATGGGCAAGCCGCCGAGATTTGGAAGACAGCCGTGGAGGAAGAGATCAAGAATAATCCGACCGGCATCGGTGACATTCTCCCGGCGGCGCAAGGGCCGGTAGACCAGTATATCCTGGATCGTTGGACCAAAGGGCGCGAAGAAGCCTGGACGCGCAAGGGCATGAACATCGTGTTGGGTGTGTTTGGCATGGGGCTGGGCGAGGTCAAGGGCAGTGCTGAGTATGAGAAATTCAAGGGAGATTACCTCCAGGCTTACACGACGGACAAAGCCTATCAAGTCGCCATCGAACAGGCGACAACCGACCTGGAAAAAGAGGGTAGGCCGGTCACGCCGGAGAATGTCAACGAGGCCTTGTACGGCTATTTTACCAAAAAAGCCCAGGAATCCGAGCAAGAGTTGCAGTAGTGTGGCTCGCACCCTGTCAAGATGAAAGAGAGATAAGAGCGATGAACAAAGGGCGAATTCAGATCGATAAAGTAAATTCGACACGGCAGGCGATCAAGCAGAAATCGACCGAACAGCCGCCGGTTGGTGCGGCCGGCCTGCACTTGAGCAATCGGCAGGTACAGCGGTTGCTGGCGCAGCGCAGCGGACAGGAACCGTTTGAACTGGATGAAGAGACGGCGGGACGCATCAACCGCGAACGCAGCGGCGGCCAGCCGTTGGACGAGGCCGTTCAGACCTCAATAGGCCAAGCTATGGGCACCGATTTCGGTCAGGTGCGCGTGCATACCTCGCCCGAATCGGATGCGCTGAACCGCCAGATCGGGGCGGAGGCCTTTACCACCGCGCAGGACATTTTTTTCCGCCAGAATGCCTATGCGCCCCACACGGCTGAGGGCCAGAGGTTGATCGCCCACGAGCTGACCCATGTGGCGCAGCAAGGCACGGATGCCGCAGGCAGCGAAGAGAGGATGACTGTTGGCGCGCCCGACGATGCCTTTGAGCGAGAGGCGAACGCAACCGCCCGGACAGTAACCAACGCGGTGGCAAATGCCGGGGTCAGTGCGGCAGTGCAGCGCCAGCCGGAAGAAGAGGAAGAGCTCGAAGAAGATCAGTTTGTCCAAAGGCAGGATGTCGAAGAGGAAGAAGAGATCGAGCCTCCAGTTTACTAAACGTCACGGTTCGTTGAGCACTGAAATCTATCATACCTATGTCGTGTCGGCGCGGGCCATCCTTTTGCGGATTGATCGCCGTGCGCATCAATTTGATCGGCAATTTGTGTTCATTCACAGCCCCTTGAGTGTCAGTTAAGGGGCTGTTTGATTTTGGCGCGGAGTCAGCTCGTACTCCGTCAAACTAAATTTGATAATCAAGTTTCATACGCGGGCCGATCTTTTACTTGTCGCTATTTGTTTGAACGAGTACTAGGGATAGCCTGTGATACGATGGGCACATCAACGATCTTGTGGAGCGGAGCGGTGAGCGGAAAAATTGATACACTGGCACTTGAGCGCTGGGTATGGGAATGTAATCGGTTTCAGCCTGAGCAATTCGATCTGTTTGTCGTTGAAGGCCAAGTCGTCGGCGCCGTGGCCCGATCTTTGCGCGACCGGCTGGCGGCGCACCCTGAGGTTTTTGCCTTCGACGGACGGCGGGTGACTCTAAATCCTGAGCTGGAAACGTCACAAGCCAGGACGGAAGCGGTCGAGCGGGTGCTTGAACAATGGTATGCACAAGGTGTTTTTACGGGATGGCGCGGCGAACGGGATGATGTCTCGACCGGATTTGGCGCGCCACCCTGTCTAAGCATCGAACGGAGCGCCGCTCCCCTGTTCGGCGTTCAGGTGTACGGCGTGCACATCAACGGGTTCGTGCGCCGGCCAGACGGCATCGACCTGTGGGTGGCGCAGCGATCCGCCCACAAGCCCGAATATCCGGGGCGGTTGGATCACCTGGTCGCCGGCGGACTGGCCTCCGGGATGAGTGCCTACGAGACGGTGGTCAAAGAGTGTGCCGAAGAGGCTGCTGTGCCCGAATCGCTTGCCCGGAGCGTGCGGCCTGCCGGCCTGGTCAGTTATCGGCGTTCCGGTGACGGATGGTCGAGCCGTGTCGTCCTATTTGTTTACGATCTGGAGCTGCCGGGCGATTTTGTGCCGCGCAATACCGACGGCGAGGTTGACGAGTTTTACCTCTGGCCGGTGGAACGGGTGATCGAAACCGTTTCCCGGACGCGCAAGTTCAAGACCAATTGCAACCTGGTGATCATTGATTTTCTGGTGCGACACGGCTATCTCTGTCCTGAAGACCGGCACTACATCGAGATCGTGTGTGGATTAAGGCCCGATCTGTTTGACAGTTGCTCTCAATGATGGTATACTATAGCAGGATGATATATATCAAAAGGTGGATATGGCAAGCGGCACTCTGAGCTTTCACTACTTTATTCTCAGTTTGTTGGCACAACAGCCGATGTCGGGATACGACATCAAGCAGTTTTTGCAAGCGCTGGGTTGGATGATCGGCAACCCGAGTTTTGGCGCGATTTATCCTGCACTGCACAGCCTGTCGGAGAATAACCTGGCCTCGGTCCAGGTCGAGTCGCGCGCCGATAAACCAATGCGCAAAGTGTACACGATCACCCAGCAGGGGCGTGAAACGCTGCGCAAGTGGGCCTCTCAAACGGCTTCTGCCGATGCGAGTGAAACACCCAAGTCCTCTGTGATGCAGTTGTTTCTGGTGGCCGATTTTTCGGAGGCCGGACTGGTGAGCCATCTGCAAAAACGGCGCGTGCGTGTCGCCGAGCATTGTTCGATGTTGGAGCAGATGGTTCAAAACCTGGGCACACAGTCGAATCACGGGCAGTGTCTGGCGATCGAATACGGCCTGGCAATGGCCAACACTGAGCTTCAGTGGCTCGATCTGACCCTGGAACGGTTGGCTGTTCATTCGGAGATGGGTTGATTGTGTCTGTCGTGGCGCAGGATGGATTAGGTGATGCAAGACATCAACGTTTTGCAGGAAGAACTGGCCAGGTTATACGCGCATATTGCGAAACTGGAAACATCGCTGGCCGAAAAGCCGGATTATGGCCTGGGGGAAGGCGATCCGGCTATCGTGCGCTGGGAACTGGATCAGGCGTTGCTGGCGCAAAGCCGAGAGCGCGTCGCCAGCCTGACGGAAGCGTTAGCCAAACTGGAGCAAGGAACCTACGGTATCTGCGAGCGGTGCGGCGGCCGGATTCATCCTGATCGGCTGGCTGTGTTGCCCGATACCAAAGTATGCATTGAGTGTGCCCGCCATAGCTCGCATCGACGTCTTGTTTGACACTGTCGGCTAAAGACGGCTCTGGTTTTTCCAGAGTAGAAATAAAGAGCAAAGATGATGTTTGAAATTGGCGATTTGGTTATTCACCTTTACCACGGGGCCGGACGGATCACCGACATTGAAAAGTTGCAGTGTCTGGGCAGCGGCAAGCAGTACTATGCCGTGGGACTGTTTGACACGGCCAAGACCCGGATTTGGGTTTCTGTTCAGGACGCGGAGACCGGGCAGTTGCGGCAGCCGGTAACCCAATCCCGTCTGGATCAAATGTGGTGTGTCTTGCAGGGGGTGCCTGAATCGCTGCCCACGGATCATACCGAGCGGTATGCAGCGATCGAAGACAAACTGCATACCGGCAATGTTCTGCGGATCGCTGAAGTATTGCGCGATCTGTCGTGGAAAGATCGTCATGTGCGCGGTCTGACCAGCGAAAGCCGCAGGTTGTACGATCACAGTATGGACTTGTTGGCGAGTGAAGTGGCCATTGTCGAAGAGAGTGAGGTGATGACGGCCAAAGCCAAGATTACTGAGATCATCAACCTCACTGTCGAGGCGAACGCGCTCAGCGCGGGCTGAAAATTCTCACTTGGTTGTTCTGGAGAGCGCGATTTCGGCATTACCTTGGTCGAAATCGCGCTTTTTATGTGGACAAACTGCGACATTGGTAATACAATCCCCTTGCATCTTGCGCAGGTATTTGTATCGCTCATCAATCGTCATTTCTACCTCAGCGGTCATTTTCCCTCCGGCAACATTATCATCTGAAGGAATAGTACCACTTGGTAACATTTTACGTGAACGAACACGCCAGGTGGACTAAATACCAAAGTGTGGTATAATTGCGCCTCGATCTTGTTCAAGACAGCCAAGGATAAACATGTCCACGGCATCCTTTTGCCAGATTCAGCGCATCAACCTAATACAAAAATCTTGAGGAGCATTTATTCATGTCTCAGTCCCGCGTGATCGTCATCGGCCTAGATGGTGTACCACTCGGGCTACTTCGCCCATGGATCGAAGCGGGCGAACTGCCCACCATGCATCGTTTTCTGCGCGACGGCATAGTCGGCGATTTAGAGTCTACAATGCCACCGACCTCCGGGCCATCGTGGTCTAGTTTCATCACCGGCAAGAATCCAGGCAAGACCGGCATCTATGACTTTTTGCATCGCGCGGAGGCAAGTTACCGCTTTCCGCCAGTCAATGCCAGCCAACGTGACGGCCGCGGCCTGTGGGATATCATGAGCGAGTCCGGGCGGAGAGTGGGCGTGTTCAACGTGCCGATCACCTACCCGGTCAGCCCAGTCAACGGCTTGATGGTCAGCGGTTGGATGACCCCCTACACGGCCCGCGATTATACCTATCCCCCCGAACTGGCTCAAGAACTGGAGCATGCCGTTGGCAACTACCGCATTTATCCCACCACCACCTGCCGCCCGGGACACGAAGTGTCGTTCCTGAAAGCCAGCTATGACCTGCTCGACATGCGCACGCGCACTGCGCTCTACCTGTTGGAGCGTGAACGGTGGGATTTTTTCATGGCTGTGATCTTTGACACCGACCGTGTGCTGCACCAGCTCTGGCATCTGCTCGACCCCGATCATCCCTGGCATAAAATCAAGGGAGCGCAGCATACAGCCAATGGCAGCCAGATGATACTGAACTATTTTCAACAGGTGGATCGCAGTCTGGGTCTGTTGTTCGACGCAGCAGGTGAGGACACGCTCAAGGTGATCATGTCCGACCACGGCATGGGCAGCGCGCACAACTTTGTGGTACTCAACAACTGGCTGCTTCAGAACGGCTTTCTCAAGTTGAAACAGCGGCCCACGACGACGCTCAAGCGTGCGGCGTTCGCGGCCGGGTTTACTCTGCGCAATGTGCATAGGCTGGCCAACGCTTTGGGATTGGCCAAACACGCCGAATACAAAGGGCTGTACAGCACTGACTGGCTGCTCAAACGCGTGTTCCTCTCTTTTAACGACGTGGACTGGCCGCGGTCGGTCGCTTACTCGTTTGGCCGCCACTATGGGCCGATCTACCTCAACGTGGCTGGACGCGAACCGCAAGGCATTGTCCAGCCAGGGCGGGAATACGACCGGGTGCGTGAGCAGGTGATCGCCGCGGCGATGGAGTTCAAACACCCGCAGACCGGGCGCAAGATGGTCGGGCAGGTGCTCAAGCGAGAGGAAGTCTATCAGGGAGCGCATCTCGATCAAGCACCCGACCTGATCTTGCTCCCCGCCGACTCGCATGACATCTTTTTCGGGCTGGCCGACTTTGGCTCAAATCGGGTCGTGGACAAGGTGTACCGCTACTCTGGGATGCACCGTGATAAGGGCATGTTGATGATGATGGGTCAGCAAGTGGCCGCCCAGACGCCGGTTCGGGAAGCCAGGATCGTTGACCTGGCTCCTACGCTGTTGTGCGCGATGGAGTTACCCATTCCTGACGATATGGACGGCCAGCCACTCCTCGATCTGTTTACCACGGACTATCGCCAACGCCAGCCCGAATATACCAGCGATCGGGGCAATGGTTCACAACCTGCACAAACCTACACTGAAGAAGAAGAAGAACAGGTCATCGAGCGCCTGCGCGGTCTGGGCTATCTCGGATAGATTGCAGCTATGCACCAAGAGGAGCAAGAATGAAGAGCAAGCGAACCTGGTTGACCGAACCGGCTTTGATAGTCGTGATTGTGTTTACCCTGATCGCCATGCTAGTCTTTGACCGTCCGTTAGTGGTCGGAGATGGCCCAGCCTATCTGTTTTGGTTGGATTCGATCACATTGGACGGCGATTTGAATCTGGACAATCAGGCCATCAAGTTTGCCGCCGTGAACCGCTATCACATTTACCTGAACCAGGAAACCGGACGTTGGGCGTCGGCTTTCCCGGTGGGGGTAGCGTTGCTGCTCGCACCCTTTTATCGCGTCGCAGTATGGCTGGATGCGCTGCCTGCTTTTCGCATTAATGATGCTCATTTTATAGGCCTTCAGGGCGTACCATTCGCCTACAGCCTGTGCATCATGATCGGCGTCAACCTGTATACCCTGGCGATGGTCGGCCTAGCATACGGCATCGCCCGGCGCTTTGTTCGCCCATGGGGAGCGGCAATTTCCGTGTTGACGGTATATCTGTGTACACCTATGTTCTATTACACCTCGGTCGAGCCGTTGACGTCGCACATCGCCGGTGGGTTTGCGGCCACGCTCTTTGTGTTTCTGTGGCTGCGTGCACGCGAGGGCCTCATTGCGCGGGAATGGAAGGAAAGCCTGGTCTGGCTGTGGGTCGGGCTGGCGGCAGGGCTGACGGCGTTGTGTCGGTGGCAGGTCGCCTTGATCGCTTTGCCCGTTGGCGTGGAACTGCTTTGGTCCCGGCGGTGGCGCGAGGTGGTCATGTTGATAGTCGGCGCTGCACTGCTGGCCTGGATCATTCCTTACTCGTGGTGGCAAATGTACGGCAAGCTGGTCTTGATCCCGGCCACCGAGGGCGACAAAAGTGCATTCTTGATGGGGCCGGTTAATACGCTGCATGTGCTCTTTTCGCCAATATCGGGTCTTTTCCCCTGGTCGCCAATCGTGGGACTGGCCCTGTTCGGGTTTGTTCCGCTGGCTCGCCGTGACTGGCGGCTGGCGTTGGGTGCATTGGTGATGTTTGTCTTGCAGGCTCTGGTATGCGGCTCGGTTAAGAACTGGTGGGCGGGTGAGGGGTTGGGTATGCGCCGGATGGCCGAATTGTACCCGGTGTACGTGCTGTTGCTTGCAGCGTTGCTTGGCGCTGCGTCGCACTATCGCTGGTTGAGCATACTGCTGACGACCCTGGCTATTGCTCTAGCCGCGTATGGTGTGGCCCTGGTGCTGGCGCGGATGAACTTTATGTGGACCAACCCAGAGCGGCTGGCCCGCGATCTCCCCTGGACAGAATTGAGATACACGTTTTCCAAAGAGCACTGGCGCCTGATGTGGCCGGTGATGAAAGATCATGTCGGCCCATGGGCGTGGAGAAAGCCGGGGCCGTAAAATGCTCAAGCAGTTGCGCATCCATCCAACCGGAAAACAATGTCACCGAGGTGCAGGTCGTTCTGTGCCCACGTCTTTCCGCAGGAGCGCTATGTGCGTACTAGCTCTAAAATATGCCCTTATGGCCGGCAAGCCTGCACCGACAGGCTGTCCACATACATCACCGCTGCCGCGCTGTCACTCCCGCCGTCGTTGCGCACGCCCAGGCGCAGGGTAAAAGCGCTGCCCGCGTAATGACTCACGTCTACTTGTAGCTGCGTCCAGCCTGTGACTCGCTCGTTGACAATGCGCAAGGTGCGCCACGATCCGCCATCGGGCTGGAGCAGAAAATAGCCATAGTCGCCGCTGCCGCCGCTGTTGGGCATGCGATACCAAAAGTCTAGCGTAACCTTTTGTCCGACCGGCACGACAAACCGCTGATCGGCCGATGAATAGCTGAATTGGTTTTGCGCCAGGTCGGTAATGCCCAACTGCATCGATCTCGTTCCGGTACGAGCCATATCCGTGCTATAGTGCGCCTTGTGCGGCGTATTGCTGATCGTCCAGCCATCGTCGCGCTCAAAATCTCTGTTGACGGCCAATTCGCTGCACGCCGGCGAAACGGGCGTTGGCGTCGATGTGGCCGTCGACGTGGCTGTCGGCAGCGGCGTGGTGGTTGGCGTCGGCGAGGGCGTTGGCGTCGATGTGGCCGTCGATGTGGCTGTCGGCAGCGGCGAGGGCGTTGGCGTCGATGTGGCCGTCGACGTGGCTGTGGGCAGCGGCGTGGTGGTTGGCGTCGGCGAGGGCGTTGGCGTCGATGTGGCCGTCGATGTAGCTGTTGGTATGGGTGTAGGTGGCGGCGCCGGTGTACTGATGGCGCCGGTCTGGATGCTCACGTCATCCACATACATGGCCGACACATCGCCGCGCCCGTCGTTGTAGGTGCCGAAACGCAGCGTAACGCTCTGACCGGCATAGGCGCTCAGATCGTGCTGTCCCTGAGTCCAGTCCGCCACGCTGTTGCGCACGATGCGCAGTGCCTGCCAGTTCCCATTCTGGACGCGCAGATAAACATAGGCATAATCGTCGCTTATCTGCGTTCGGTACCAATAGCTCAACAGGAGGGGCCCGGCCGCGGGCAGGATCAAAGTCTGTTCGGCCGACGAATAGGTGTAGACATTGCCGCCTGCCTGCGCGATGCCGGTCTGCAAGGCGCGGCGGCCGCTGCGAGCAGTCTGATCCACGTATTGCGCCGGATACGCAGTTTCATAGATCGTCCACGCGCCATCGTATTCAAAACCACCATTTTGAACAAGTGCTAGGTCTGGCATCGGGCTTGGCGTGGCCGTCGGCGGATCGCCGACCGTCACCTGAACGCGCAGCACGGCGCTGGATGGGTTGGCGTCATGAAACCAGACGACGCCTTCGTGTACCATATCCCAGACCAGCGTATAGACGCCGGGCGTGCGCGGCGTGGTAAGCTGCACTGTGCTCAGGTTGCCAACCTCGCCAAAAGCTAGGTCTGTCTCCAGCGCAGTCCGGTGATCGTCCTCGGCCGGCTGCACCACCGGTTGTCCCCCCTGATCCAGCCAATGGTAGCCCACGCGAACCGGGTTATTGCCCCCCGCCGGCCAGGTGAACCAGCCGACGTTACGTATCTGCATCTGCACGGCATATATCTGCCCGGTCTGGAGCGTGGTGTCGGGCTGGCCTTCCCAGGCCAGCCAGGCCACATCGTACTGCGGGATGTACGCTTTTATGCGCTCAAAGGTCGACAGGCGCAGCGCGTCCAGTTGGGCATACAGCAGATCGCCGGGGCAAGAGGTGCTGTAAGGTGGGTAATCGCGGTGTCCGCCCAGGTTGGCGATGACGGCGTCGCGGAAAAAAGTCTTTTGCAGCGGATGGATCAAGCTCCGGCTCGATTCCCAGGCCACAAGCTCGGTCAAGGCGCTCATCGTCTTTGCAGTCGGCGCAATGCTACCGGTGGAATTGCCATAGGTGCCGATCGCAGAGATGCCGACTGTGCCATAATTGTAGCCGTAGACGTGCCCGCCCACCGTCCCCGGCCCGCCATACCGTCCTTCGTAGAGATTGCCGTATTGATCAACCAGGTAATTGTAGCCGATGTCTCCCCAGCCCAGAGTCACGGCATGATAGTAATAGATGGCGCGCACCCAGGCCGCGCCCTGTGACTCGTCATAGTTGTTAGGCGTTACGGTGTGATGAACGACAATTTTGGATACGGTGCGATATTCGGGCGTCCAGTTGAGATACGCTTCGTCGGCCCCCCATCCGCCGCGGGTGATGATGGTCGGTCCGGGTACGCCTTGAGGCGTCATCGACTGCGTCTTGACCGCCGACTGAGCCTGGATCGTCGTCGGCCCGGCCGAAGTGTCGAGACAGGTCATGGTGATCTCGTTCAACCGGGGCGAATCTCCTTCAGATGAGGCGCGCAAAATGGCGCGGTACTGGAATTTGAGGCCGTTGGTGAGAAGCAGCGGTGCCTCGGGATAAAACCCGTTTATTTCTGGCACCCACTCGACGTTGGGCAGCAAGTACCAGGGCGACCATCCGCCTGCTGCCGTCTCGTAGCGCATTTCGACCTCCAGCTCGCTGCCCGGCGGCAGGTCGGCGTTCCAATGTGCCACAACCGCAGTAAACGAAAAATCGGCGCTAAACACCGCCGAAGTGTACACGCCGCTCGCGGCCAACGGGGTCAAGCGCAGTTCGCCGCCCGCCGTATCGGCGATTGCAACGTCCTCCAGTTGTCCCGGTTGGAAATCGGCGACGCTGGTCTGTACCCAGCGCTGCACGTCTGTCTCCGGCTTTGGTGCGCCCGCCGGCGTCGGTGTTGCCTCGGGGCCTCCGAGACACCCTACCAGCAGCGCGCACAAGACGCCGCACAAACCAACTCGAACCCATTTGAACCATTTGACCATTGCTTGCCCTCCCCTCCGCGATCAAGCGCTCCATAGAAACTCAAAATGGACATTTTATTCTAGCAGGATTATACCAAGACTTGGAAAGAGAGGGAAATAGCAACCAGGCAACAAAAAATGGGCGAGAGGAGATTCGGACGCTTGCCAAGCGCTGGGGATGGATCGATCGACTGAAGTGCTTTTGACCCTGCTCAAGTTGGCAATGCCCAGTTTTTGCGGCTCCCGCAAGCCGAATGCGTATTACTTTGGGCTGAAGAGCCGAATGGGTCTTATCAGCAATCGTGTTTTTCGTCAACTCCTTGAAATACATCAAGAGCCTACGCCAATTCCGTAACTACTCGTTTCAGTTCGCCAACCACATTCTGGCTCAGATGGAAGCGAGTTACACGCCGTTTAGCGTCTACCAGCGCTTGATAATCGCCCAGCGCCTGGGCCATCTCGAGCACGCCAAAACCCATCGTCGACTCGGGTTCGCCGGCTGCATCGGGGATGGGGGCGTCGTGTGCGTTGTCTGCCGTGAGCTGGATGAACAGCCCGTTGCCCCGGTCGCCCTTGTGCAATTGCCCGGTCGAGTGTAAGAAGCGCGGCCCGTAGCCGACCGTCGTCGCCAGCTTGTATTCATCGCGCAGCCAGAGGCGCAGTGCGTTCAGCGCCGCATCGGTGCCCGGCGTCGGCTGGACATAGGCTTGCAAGGCCACATAATCGCTTGGCTGAGCCTGAGCCATAAACCGGCGCAACGTGTCGGCGTTTAGCAGAGCTGACTCGCTCGCCGGCAGCGCGCCGGTCTCGGTGTAGGCGGCGACCATTTTACGCGCCAACACCTTGGCCGATTCGACGTTGGGCTGGTCAAAGGGGTTGATCTGCAAGAAATGGCTGGCGATGGCTGTAGCCAGTTCCCAAATGAAAAACTGCGCGCCCAGATCGCAAAGATCGTTCAATTGCAGGCGCAGAGTTGGATGTCCTGCCGTTTCTAGGGCTTTGAGTTCGGCGTCGAGTGCGTTGTCGCCCTTGAGATACAGGCAGATAAAAAGCCGATCTTGGCCGTAGGTCCTGGGTGCGGCGATCGGCTCGCCGACGACAGGCAAAACGCCTTTGTCTTCCTTGCCGGTGCTTTCGGCGATGAGTTGCTCGACCCAATCGCCAAAACTGGCAAGCTGCGGTGAGGTGAAAAAGGTCACCTTGTCGCGCCCCTCACGGGCGAGTGCGCCAATAACCGCGCCTAACCTGCCCCCGATGTCACTTTGGGTCGCCGCTGTCGCACGGTCAAGCAGCGTCGCCAGGTCGACGCCGATCAGAGCTGCCGGGACGAGGCCAAAGAAAGAGAGCGCCGAGTAACGTCCGCCGATGTTGGGATCGTTGAGGAATGTGGCGCGAAAGCTGTGCCGGTCGGCCAGTGCGACAAGCGAGCTGCCGGGATCGGTGATGGCAATGAAATGTGCCCCGGCCCGGTCTGCGCCCACAGCGTTGGCGACTTGGTTGTAGAAAAACTTGAAAAGGGAGGACGTTTCCACCGTGCCGCCCGATTTGGTAGAGACAATAAACAGCGTCTTGCCCGGGTTCAGCCGATCGGCGTGGGCCAGCACTGCGCCGGGATCGGTGCTGTCAAGCACGGCCAGGTCGAGGTAGCCGGGTTTGACGCCCAGGGTCTTGCGGAACACTTCTGGAGCCAGGCTGGAGCCACCCATTCCCAGGAGCATGGCATGCGTGTAACCGTCGGCCTGCACCTCCTGGACCATCGACGCGATGCTATGCAACTCTTTTTTCATTCGTTCGGCGATGTCCAGCCAGCCGAGCCGGTTGGCGATCTCGGTCGGTTCGGGTCTCCAGAGGGTGTGATCGCACGCCCAGATGCGGGTAATCACGTCCTCTTGTTTGAGTTCGGCCAGCGCCGCGTCGACGGCGGGGTGATAATTTCCCAGATTTTGAATCATCTCGTGCTCCTCCTGCTGTTGATGGTCAGATTATAGCATTAGAGCGCGAAATTGTCTATCATTTACAGGTGAATGAGGGGCATCGTCCTGGGTGTACTTGGTCCGGGCACAGACCACAATCAAGTTTACCTGAAATTGAGCTGGCTTGAGAGCGGCGGATCGAGTATAATGGTGGGCTGTCAATACCAATTTGCCAAAGGAGTAGCCCTAAATGACATCAGCCGGGTATCAACTCAGAGAACGCAAGAGCCGCTTTATCCAACTTTTGTACTCTGAACCGCCGCCCACGGTGTGCCCAAACTTTTACACCCTGGCTCACGCCAATGGCTGCCTGTTCTCGCCCCAATGCAGCTATTGCTATCTTAAATCTTCATTGGGACATCTCAAAGCCCACGAGGTGTTCACCAACGTGGACGAGATGATAAAAGAAATCCGCCACTGGATTGCTCGCGATGACTTGCACTCCTATATGCTCAACGCCGGCACGCTCTCGGACAGTTTTACCTTTGAACAGGTCCGCCCGGTTGTGGCGGCGCTGGTGGAAACCTTTCGCCAAGCCGCCTGGGGACGTCCGCACACACTGCTTTTTCTGACCAAAGGAGGGCGACGGGAGTGCAAGCCGCTGTATGATCTGGAGCCATGTTCTAATGTGGTGGTTTCCTTTTCAGTGACTCACCTGCAGGCGGCACAGCGCTTTGAGAAGGGTGCGGCGACGGTGGAGGATCGGCTTAATGCGGCTGCTGATCTCAAAGCACGCGGCTGGCGGCTGCGCCTGCGCATCGATCCGATGTTTCGCGGCTACGAGTACGGTGACATCGCCGCGCAAGTCAAGTCTTTGCAACCGGAGCGGGTCACGCTGGGCACTCTGCGCGCTGATCATAATCTCTTCCGCTATGTGAATGATGGTCTACTGGACGAGCTAGAGCCTCCCGACGACAAAAAACGTCCTGCGCGTTACCCGCTGGAGGTTCGACTGGCTCTCTACCGGCAGGCGATTGAGGTTCTGGATGGCGCTTGTCCCATTGCTCTGTGTGAAGAAGAACCGGTCGCCTGGGATGCTCTTGGCCTGGACAAAGAAGCCAAGCCGTGCAACTGCTGTGTGTGAGGAAATCCTTTGGAGCGCCAAAAATGTCATCAGTCATTCGTTCGGGAAAATAGCTTTTTCATGGAAATTGGGTCTTGACTTTCCAGTTGCTGGAAGGTGTATAGTGTAAGCAGTGAAGGCCTTCAGTTCGAACTACTCGCGGTTTGGAACGTGCACGGAGACAAACAATGTTCAAAATCGATGAATTTTCAAAATTCAGCCAGGTGCCCACCAAAACACTGCGATACTATGATGAGATTGGCCTGCTCAAGCCGGCAGAGGTCGATCTCTTCACCGGGTATCGCTACTACTCGGCCAGCCAGTTGCCGCGACTGCACCGCATTCTGGCAATGAAAAACCTGGGGCTTTCGCTGGACCAGATCGGCCAGTTATTGGAAGAAGACCTGTCAGTAGACCAGATTCGCGGCATCCTGCGGCTCAAGCAGTCCGAAATCCGGCAGCAGGTCCAGGAAGAGCAGGCGCGGCTGGCGCGGGTCGAGTGGCGGCTGAAACAAATCGAACAGGAGGAAGCAATGCCTACACAAGATGTGATCATTAAAAAGCTCGTTCCACAAACAGTCATCTCGGTGCGAGACACGCTGCCTATCCAGGGCATCCAGCAGCTCTTTGGCGAGGTCTTTGGCTACCTGGGACAGCACAAAATGGCTCCCGCCGGTCCGCCGATCGGTATCTATTACAACCCGGAATTCAGCGAAGACGCCGTTGATGTCGAAATCGCTGTGCCCGTGTCTGGTACGATCGCTGGGAGCGGCCGGGTCAAGTGCTGGGAACTGCCTGCCGTCGAACAGGCAGCCTGCATCATTCACCAGGGCGGCTATGAGACCATCGGCGGGACTTATGGTCAGTTGATGACCTGGATCGAAGCCAACGGCTACCGGATCACCGGGCCGACCTGCGAGGTGTACTTGCAAGGGCCAGAGTCCGGCGACCCGTCTCGCTATGTGACCGAGATACGGTTCCCCGTAGAAAAGGCGTAATCGCTCTTCATAGGGCGCAGCGCGGATGAATCCCATCCGATTGCTGCGCCCTTGTGGGCGATCTTTTATTGATATTGCTCCAACGCGCCCTGTGCCGTCGTTTTGATCTGTTCGATCAGTTCAGACGGAGCGAGCACCTTGGCTTTGTTTCCATAACTGAGTGTCCAGCCCAACACCCAGTCGAGCGTCGCCACACCAAAGCGGGCGGTGATCGATCCGTCACTGTGATCTTGAATCTGCATCCAGTGCCCCTGCCGCTCGCGAATCTGGGCGGCGACGCTGTGATCCAGGTGAATCTCCACGCGATAGGTCGGTTCAAAATGCATCATCCGGGCCATGTATTCGCGCACGTCAAAATCGCGGGGTATCACAAAACACTCTTTGATCGGCGTGATCTGCTGGATGCGATCGATGCGAAAGGTACGTAAATCCTGCCGCAGCCGGCAAAAACCGACCAGGTACCACAAGCCCCATTGTAGGGTCAGCGCGTAAGGCTCGATCACTCGTTCGGTCAGTTCCAGGCCAAAACTGTGATATTGGATGCTGACACAGTGATGGTTGGCGATGCATTCACGCAGTTTATGGATTATAGGGTTCCAGGGGCGGTAGTCGCGCGCCGTGAGGCCTGAAACGACGAGATTTTGTCGCGCCTGCGTGACTTCGTGGCGCAGATCGTCGGGAAGCACGTTGTCCAGCTTGGCCGTGACCGAGGTCACGGCCGCTTCATAGGTTTGCCCCCAGATTTCGCCCATCAGGTTGGCCCCCATATAGAGCACCGTTGCTTCCTCGGCGGTAAAGATCAAAGGCGGCAATTTGTAACCCCGCAGCAGCGAAAAGCCTCCATAAGGCCCGCGCTCGGAATAGAGGGGAATGCCCATCTCTTCCAGCATCGCCATATACCGGTGGACGGTGCGTTCGGAAACCCTGAGTTCATCGCACAGTTCGGCTGCTTTCCAACTGGGCCTTGATTGTAGCAACATAATGAGCGACAACAGACGTGTAGCAACGTTGCTCATAATCCTCTCTCCATGCGATCGATTCCCCCATATTATACCACAAAATCTTGACAGAAAATGGCATAATTCTCCACCTCGGCTGCTTTGACGGTTCGGCGTGATTGGGCTATACTTGCACCGATCAAATCCCACTTTTGGAGTACGTGAATGGTTCACACTGACGATCTTGTTTTATTTCAAGGTGACAGTATCACCGACGCCGGGCGCAGCCGGGAAAATGACGTCGACCTGGGGCGGGGGTACGCGGCGCTGGTTGCGGCCTGGTTTGGGGCGGCCTGGCCGGAAAAACGGGCGCGTTTTGTCAATCGCGGTATCAGTGGCAACCGCGCCAAAGACCTGGCGGCGCGTTGGCAGCCGGATTGCCTGGCCCTCAAGCCGAACCTGGTTTCGATCCTGATCGGGATCAACGACACTTGGCGGCGCTACGACCGCAACGATCCCACCTCGGCGGAAGCGTTCGAAGTTTCATACCGTGCCATTTTGACCCAGGTGCGCGATCAACTCGGCGCGCGGCTGGTGATCTGCGAGCCGTTTTTGCTGCCCGTGCCCGACGACCGCCGG